>NZ_JBVJIJ010000054.1:0-45155 GCF_055586325.1 Dactylosporangium sp. NPDC051087
TCCGACCAAAACATCGAAGATGCACGGGACCAGGCGCGATGCAGACTTTGCTCCCCGGATCCGCCATCGTCACCCGTAAAGGCAACGGCATTGGGCCAGCACCACACGCGCACGGGGATGCCGGTGCGGGTGACGGCCATCCCGATGACGACCTGGGGCAGGTCGTCGCGGGAGTCCTTGCTCTTGCCGTGGGTGCGGAACCCGGCCTGTTTCACCGCGGTCGGGTCACCTGCGGCGACCGTCTTGCCGTGCTTGTCACGCCAGACGAGGTCGTCGCCCTCGTCCAGCTCGAAGTAGGTGCTGGTGGTGTCGAAGAACAGCAGGTCCACTTCCAGGTTGAGCAGGTCCGCGATCTGGTCGTAGACGCCGCGGGTCAACGCCGGCTCCACGGCGAGCAGCTGGTCCATGGCCCGGTAGCAGGCGTCGTCGGTCACGTGCGGCAGGCCGGGCAGGTGCACATCGGCGTTGACCCACTCCGACGCGGCCAGCTTCGACGACGGCTTGAGCGCCCGGTTCGCGACCAGCGCGAACAGCACCCGCTCCACGTCGACCTCGCGCCGGGCGGAACCCACCAACGGCCGCAGGACCCGGTCGATGCCCAACCGCCGCCACAGCCCGTCCAGCAGCCACGCCCCGCCCAACGGCCGCGACTGCACGAACGACAGTCCGGCCGGCGCGGCGGCGGCCAGGGCGTCGGCCGGGTCCAGCAGCCGTGACAGCGCATCCACGAGGCGGCGGACCCCGGCGACGTCGAGCTGGTCCTCACGGCCGAAGGAGTACAGCACCCGCGTCTTGGACGCCTTCGCCTGCGGGTCCCACTCGTTGTGGGCCAGTTGCAGGTAGCGGACCGTCTGTCCGTCGCGGGTCCTGCGCGTCGACGCCTTCACATACACGAGGCACGACCGTACACCGACTATGCAACCCGCGATAGATCAGCAGCTCAAGCCGGACATCGACAGACAAGCGTGTCACTAGGCATTTTCACGATTTCCGCCATGCAGCAACACGTTGACCTGGGCCTTCACCCCAAGACGCCGACTATATCGACGGGGACCTGCGGAACGCAGGAGTTCGCGTCCCGGGCCTGGTCGGCGAGGTCTTCCCAGACCCGGCCGATGGTGGGGGTTTTCAGCACTCGAGCCAGGTAGGCCAGTTTCGACGTCAAACCGTCGGGCCGTGCCGCGGTGGTGCTGGGCGCGGTCTTGCTCCGTGTGGTGGTCATGAGACCCCTTCAGCGGTAGTAGGTGCAAGTGGGTGCTCGACGGGGCGGGGATCGAAGTCGACACCGAACAAGTCGTCGTAGTCGGGCAGGGCGCGGATAGCCACGACATGGCCGTCAGCGTGGCTCCTGGTGCCCTCGCGGTCGAGGTCGCGTCGGCGTTGCGCCAGCTCGGCGCGCAGCACCCTGGCGGTGTCCTGGTGGGCCGGGTCGGTGATCGTCTGCCGGGTTCCCCAGAAGCGGGCGTGTTCGGCGACGACCTGACCGGCGCAGGAGGCCACGACCCGCGCCGGGTTGGCGAACACGTCGACGAACCGGCCGATCGCGCGGGGGTCCACGCTGTAGTCGTTGCTGTCCACACGCACGTAGTAGTCGCGGCCCAGCCGGACCCTGTTGGTCAACCCGACCGCCGGCGCCACCGGCGGCAAGGCGACCATGCCGGCCCGGTCGGCGTCCCACCGCTGCGCCGGCGAAGCACCGATCGCGCGCAGGTGCCGGACGTTCGCCCGGGTCGTCAGCCAGTCACTGATCTGGACGTTGAAGTCGAACGGCGACGTGAACGTGCGACCCGGCAGGAACGACGTCTCGAAGTAGCCGTTGCGCCGCTCGACGAGACCCTTGGACTCCGGATCCCGTGGCGGCGCCAGCCGGATACCCACGCCCAACGTCCCCGCGAACGACGTCGCCTCCGCCGTCAGCTTCCCGGTCCCGCCGATCGCGGACTCCCGGTCCCAGACCAGCGTCCGCGGACACGCACCCCACCCACCGACGATCTCCCACATCCCGGCCAGGATGTCGCCTGCCCGCCGCGACGGGATCATCACCGCATCCGTCACCCGCGAATGCCCACACGTCATCGCCAGGACCGGCAACACCCGCCGCTGCCCGGCCCCGACCGGGATCTCCGGTTCCGGGAACCACAGATCGCACTGCGCGACCTCGCCCGGCGAGTATTCGATGCGGTCCGCCGGGTCCGGCGGCACAAACAACGGCCGCAACTGCCGAACCCGGTCCTTCAACACCGTCAACGACCGCGTCCAGCCGATCCGTTCCGCGATCACCGGAGTCGGCATCGACGGCCACTGCGCCAGCAACGACCGGATCTGCGGCTCGAATGCATCAACCGACGAACCTCGTGGCCCACGCTCACGCCGCGGCGGCTCCGCCGCCCGCACCGCCGACCGGACCGTGTTCCGCGACAACCTGAACCGCCGAGCGAGCTCCTTAATCGGCACACCCTCAGCCAGGTGCAACCGCCGGATCTCAGCCCACTCCTCCAACTTGATCACCCCTCCACACTTACGGAGAGGGGTCAATTCCAATCCGCCGCCAGAGGGTCAGTCTCAGGCCGCCGTCGACACGGGGCAACGGAGGCCCGCGCAACCCCTATCGCGGTCCTGCGCACCGCCATCGGTGAGGCCCTCTCGTATCCCGGCCGGCCTTTGCCGGCGGAGGCGGGCTGTGTCCGCCGGGTACGAGCTCTCGGACTCCGAGCATCAACGAGCCCTACCTAACAAGACCGAGTGAAGGGTCTCGTGCCGCGCGTCGGCGCGAGGCCAGGCGTCGGGCCAGTGTCTTGGTGCGGCTACAGGGCCTGAAGAGCGGCGGCCACCGCGGCAATGAGGGCCGCGATCGCCGACAGCGCCGCGGCGTTGCATCGCAGCCAGTGCATGGTCCTGCTCATCGTGCGCAGTAGCCGCCTTCGGTACCGCTGGTCCTGGTCCTGGGCATCCGGAAGGCGTGAGTGCATGGAAGCGGCTGGGTCAGTGCACGGGTTGATCACGGTTCGCCCTTTCGATGTTGCGCGCCCCGGCGGGGCGGTGACGCCAACCAGACCAGACGTCCTTGACCGTGTTCAACAGGCCGTGACCACCGCCGTCGACCGTTGTTGACCGGCTTCTGGCGGTGCCGCCAGCCGTCAAGGGCTCCGGCGGTCGGCTCGGATTTGACCGCCCGGTCGACTGGGCGGTCGTCGATGACGCCCGCCCACCCGGTGATATCAACCGGGTGTTGACCGGCCGGTCAACCGGCCCCGTCGTCGCGACCCGGTCAAAAGCGGGCAACGATCGGTGCGTCTCGTAGCCCTCCGGGTGGTTTTTTCGGCTACAAAAGGTGACGGCCGTCCAATCCACGTCACAGGTCGGCAGCCCCTCGGAGGAGAACATCGGCATGAACATCGACGACGGCAAGGCGACATCCGCCCTGTCGTACCGCAGCCACCGTCTGCTCAGTGGGGAGAAGTTGCGGCAGCGGCTTCGGCCCGACGTCGCCGACTACACCCTCGCCGTCCGCGACGAACTGGTGGCCGGCCTCGGCGACGTGGACACCTACAGCACGCTCGCCGAGCTCGTCCTCACCACAGCCAATCCCGGTGTCGAGCCGCGAAAGACCGACCTCCGCAAGATCGCCCGCCGCCGCGCCGATCACTTCAACAACCCGGCCGGGCCGCCATGGGCCACCGTCGAAGAGGTACTCGCTCACGCTGTACCAATTGAACGTCGCGACGCCTGCCGCGAACAGTTCACCGCGCTGTTCAGCAAGGCGCGCGGCGCGCCGCCCCGTGCGTACACCGCCCCGGCCGCACCCACTGGCGTGTCAGGTAGTGGGTTCACCAACCGGAACACATCGCCGCTGAATGCCCTCGATGCCCTGGACGCCTTGGAACACGACGAGGTAACGGAGAACCAGAGCCTCGTGCTGGAGAACATTCAGTTGCGGCTGAAGTTGGCCAGCGAGCGGGAGCGCTCGAGGACGCAGCTCTCCACTGTCATTGAGGACCTCGCGGTGGCCCGAGAACGAATCCTGCAGCTCGATGCCGAGAACGTCGGTCTGCGGATCGATCTTGCCGACCGGAAGCGTGAATCCGATCAGCTCCGCGCTCAACCTGACAAGTCCAAGCCGACCGCCGCGAGCGTCTCGTCGCAGTACCCCGCGTACGGCCGCACTTCACCGGGCAGAGGTGAGCACGGTCCCCGGCAGCAGGACGTGGACAGCGTCTTCGCCAGCATTGCCGAGCACTACAACAGCGCCAGTGCGGCACCGCCGCCAACCCCGTTCGGCGGCCACTACAGCGGCTACGCCAGCCCAGCACCGTACAGCGCACCGCCGTACCAGCCCCACCAGACACCGACCTTCTCTTACGGGACGGCGCCCAACAGCGCGCCCCCGGCACCGCACTACCCCTGCCTGGGCGGGTGCCCGCTCGATCCCAGAGCCGAGACGGACACCAGCAGCGAGACCCTGGACTGGGCCAAACACCCCACCATGGAACTGCCCCTACTCCCCGCCCCGCCGCCCTCTGCGACGGTCTACGTGAACCTGGCCATCAACCTCGACGAACGGCCGAAGCCGGGGTACCACCACGCGCTCGTCTACACCCTCGACGGCGGCAAGACCACGCGACTCGCTCGTTTGCTACCCGACATGTGCCCCCGGACAACGATCTCTGTCCCGCGTTTCGCCCGTCCGATCCAGTACGCGCTCATCGAACTGCGCTGCCGCCCTGCGAAAGTGCTCCAGCCCGGTGTTGAAATTCACTACAGTGAATTCACCAACCGGACCGACTGGGTCGGCAGCCCCGACTGACAACCGTCGGGTTACGCGGCCTTCTAAACCGTGTGTCAGGAATCCGGATAGTCCGCGCCCGAGGCCGATTAGCCGATACGGGCACCCCGGCAGCTAGGGGCATGGTCGAAGGCGTCCGCATAGGAGTAACGCGATCTGTCTACACACGCTGAGGGTCGACGGTACGTCGGACGCCCGGCGCACGGGTGGCTTTCGGTACTTCTGACGTCGTCATGGGCGGGTTTCGACCGTACCGCTGATCACCTGTTCAGCGGTGCGGGTGGTTTGCAGCAGGCGTTGCAGCAGGACCGGGGGCATGGTGCCGGCGCTCAATCCGGAATAGGTCACGGTGCGGGTGAGGTGCTTAACGGTGCTGCCCATCAGCGGAAGGAGGTGGGCAGCGGTGAGGATGTCGCGGGCGATGTAGGCGTCGGTTGTGTCGGTGGCGAGCCGCTCGAGGTGGCCGAGGAGTGCCGCCGCGCCGGGCTGGCCGGTGGCGAGGGCGGTGGTGGTCAGCGCGAGGCGTGCCTGGAACGCGGCGTCGGTCGCCTGGTAGGTGTCGAGCAGCGTGGCGATGTCCCGGTCCGTGTCGTGCTGGCTGCGGGGGCGGCAGATGGTCGTGAGGCAGGCCGCGACCGCGCGTTCCCACGGTGTTGGGGTGTCTGTGGCGTGGAGCATGCCGAGTGCTGCGTGTGCGGGGGCGGCGATGATCGCGACCTGCCTGCCGTCGAGGAGGCGGGTGCCGACGCCGTGGTGCTGTTCGGCGTGGTGCGCGGCGTCGTCCCAGCGGCCGGCACGGGCCATTGCGCGGGTGCCGTCGGCGAGGAGGATCGCCCAGAGCCATTGGACCAGTTCGGGACGGTGCGCGTCGTGGACGAGGTCGGCAGCGTCGATGTCGACGTTGTCGATGCGAGCGGTGGTGGCGGTGTGGACGGCGGTGAACAGGTCGTGCAGGAGTTGGTAGGCGGTGTCGCCGTCGCCGGCGCGGGTGTGCAGGCGGCCGAGGTTGATCAGCGGTTGCAGGGTGAGTTTCGCGTGGTCGATACCGACCGGTCCGGCGGCCCGGATCGCGGTGTATTGGCGTATGCAGAGGTTGCGGGCGAGGTCGGGCAGGCCGCAGTCGCTGGCGATCAGTGCAGCGAAGTTGTGCGCTTCGGCTGCGCGTAGCAGCGCCGCCGAAGGCGTCTGCTGTGCCCGGCGCACGACGTGCTCGACGTGCTCGATACGCGCGGGCAGGGGCCGGCAGACGGGCCGGGTGCGGGGCAGCAGCGGGAAGTACAGGCTGAGTAGCTCGTCGATCGGGCCGAGCGGCGTCGAACGTTGTTGCGCCGTGGTGCTCATGGGGGCGTCCTCCCGGTCGTCGCCGGCCGCCGCAATGGGGCGGCCGGCGTGGGGTTCACCAGGTGATGCGGAACTGCGTGTTGGTGCGGGCGACGATGCCGGGTCGCCGGTCGACGGCTGCGCTTGGAGCGGTGCGGTGGGCGGTGACGATCGGCTGGGCCGGCCGGTGTTGCGCCCACTGGTGGAGCAGTTCGCTGAGGGTGGTGGCGAGCGTGGCGGCGTCGGGGCCGTGGGCGGTGACGCCGAGCTCGTCGCGGGTGTCGGTGATCGGGTGGGCGGTGAGGTAGGCGATGGTGCCGCCGTGGTAAATGGCGGCGCCGGCCCAGCGGCGGGCGGGGTCGACGAGGCCGAGGCTGCGGGCGGCGGGGGTGACGGCGAGCCGGGCGAATGGCCGGTCGGTGTGGGTGAGCAGCCACAGGTCGAGGTGTTCGGCGGGGTCCTCGTCGTTGACGTGGATGCCGGTGCGGTGCTGGTGGGCGGGGTAGCGCAGGGAGCCGGCGAGGGAGGCTTCGTCGGGTTGGTCGCTGGTGTCGAGGCGCAGGGCGACGCCGTCGGCGAGCTGGACGTGGGGGTCGTCGGTGGTGGTGGCGCCGCGCATGGGGACGAACCCGCAGACCTCGGCGTGGCTGCTGGTCAGGGTTCCGTCGGGGTGGTGGGCGAAGCCGAGGGAGCGGGTGAGGCCGCTGCCGTGCAGCCGGACTGGTGCGACGAGCCGCCCGCCCGCTGCCAGTTGCTGCCACCAGGCTTCGGTGATGTCGACTGCTTCGGCGGTGACGATGATCCGCTCGTACGGTGCGGCGTTGGGGTGGCCGAGGGTGCCGTCACCGCAGATGACGGTGACGTGGGGGTAGCCGGCCCGGTCGAGGGCGGCGCGGGCGCCGGCGGCGAGGTCGTCGTCGAGTTCGATGGTTACGACGGTGCCGTGCGGGCCGACGAGTTCGGCGAGCAGGGCGGCGTTGATGCCGGTTGCCGCGCCGATCTCCAGGACCCGGTGGCCGGGCTGGGCTTGGAGTTGTTCGAGCATCGCGGCGACGAGGTTCGGTTTGGATGCCGAGGAGATTGACGCGCCGTTGGTGCCGCGTTTCGTGACGACCGGCTGAGTGCCGTACGCGGTAGGCAGCGGCACGCCGGGCAGGAACAGGTGCCGTGGCACGGTGCGGAACGCCGCCTCGACGGCGGCGGTGCGGAAGGTGCCGCGGTCGCGGATGTGGTCGGCGAGGGCGTCGCGGAGCTGCTGCTCGTCCGCGGTGCTGGAGTCGGTGGTGGTGTCGGTGGTCACCGGGGCGACTGTAGTTCGGGGCCGGGCTACCGTGGGGTGGTCGGTGGTGGGTTCATGCTGGAAGACGACGTGGCTGGCGGCTGTGGCGAGGGTGTGCTGGTCGGCGGCGGAGACGCCGTGCCGGTTGGACAGGAACAGCACGTGGTCGGCGAGGATCGCGCGCAGGCCGCGGGTCAGCTGGTTGCTGGCCGCGAGGTCGGCGAGATCGTGGCCGGCCTGCTGGAACGCGGCGGGCCATGCCGGCGCGATGTGCAGCGGGCTGTCGTCGTTGTCGCCGGTCGCCAGCAGCAGCCGCTGCACGGAGGCCAGCAGCACCGGCGTCAGGTCGGCGGTGACGGATGTCGTGCCGGTGCGGTGGGCGGCGACGGTCTGCCACACGTCGCCGTGCTCGTACCAGTCCTGCCGGGCGCCGTTGAGGAGGCGGGTGGCGAGGATGACGCTGAGCTCGCGGCGGTGGTCGGCGCCGCCGGTGAGCTGCTGGAGCGCGTGGCGGCTGTCGGCGTGGAACAGGGCGTGCGCGATGGTCATGGCGGTGGCGCCGCCGAACCGGTGCGTTTCCGGCTCGTAGATCGATGTGGATTGGTCACGCAGGCCCGCGTCCGCTGCCGCTGCGGTGATCTCCTTGAGCAGCTGGTCCAGCAGCGCGTCCGCGCCGGCGGCGGGTTGGAGCCGGAACCGCCGGGTCGCGTTCTTGCGCACGTACCACCAGCTTGCCAGGGTGCCGGCGGTCTCGGCGCCGGTGAGCAGCGGTCCGACGTGTTCTGCTGCGGCGCGTTCGGCGGCCTGCCAGGTGTCGAAGGTCAGGTTGAGCTGGCGCCAGCCGGCGGCGGGATCGGGCATCGGTTCGCCTTTCAGGATCGTCGGGGGTCAGGTGAGCAGCAGGCAGGCGGGCCATGACGGCGCTGGGGCGGACGGGTGCGCGGCGATGGTGTGCAGGGTGAGTGCGATGCCGGCGTCGCCGTCGATGAGCC
The DNA here is from genome assembly GCF_055586325.1 of Dactylosporangium sp. NPDC051087. Taxonomy (NCBI): domain Bacteria; kingdom Bacillati; phylum Actinomycetota; class Actinomycetes; order Micromonosporales; family Micromonosporaceae; genus Dactylosporangium; species Dactylosporangium sp. NPDC051087. The sequence continues at coordinate 8,375 of NZ_JBVJIJ010000054.1, forward strand.
CGGCCCGGTGCGGTGCCGGCTGTTGCTCGGCGAGCCCGGTGAGGTGTCGCAGGAGCGGTGGCAGGTGGGTGGTGAGCTCGTCGGTGGCGGCGTTCTGGGCGGCGGACCAGGCGGTGAGGGTGAGGCCGGCCCAGCCGTGGCAGAGCCGACCGTCCACGATCGTGGCGAGCTGGCTGCGGTCGTGCAGGCATCGGGTGAGGGCGCGTTCGGCGGTGTGCTGCCGGGCAGGGTCGCCGACCGCGATCGCGGCGAGCTGCTGGGTGCGGGCGATGCCCGGCGTGCCGTAGCACCAGGACGGCCTTGCGGGCCCATGCGCCCGCGGGGTGCCGCGCTGCAGCTCGGTGATGCCGATGCGTTCAGGCCACCACGCCCCGGCCGGGGCGTCCTGCCGCCAGCGGTCCATGAACCGGCAGATCCGGTCGATGGCCTCGGCGTGACCGGACACGGTGATGCCGCGGCGCATCGCCAGCGCGAGCAGGGCCAGGGGGCCGCTGATGCCGTGGGCGATGCCGAGATCGATGTGCCCTGCGGGGTAGCGGGCGGCGGTGTCGCCGGACGGCACTGCGCTGCTCCACCAGCCAGGCACGGCCGTCCGGAGCTCATCATGCGCCGCGACGGGATCGGTCAGCTGGACCAGGTAGGTGAGGACGGCGCGAATGAGGTCGCTGTCCGGGCAGCGGTGCAGCAGGTAGGCGCCGAGCCCGGTCAGCCCGCGCACCAGGTCGAACTCGGCCAGGGCCGGGCGGGCACCGGCCGCGATCCGGTCGGCGGCGGCCTGCAACCGGGTGCGGGTCAGCCGGGCGATCGCAGCGTCGAGCTGCCGCAGCGTCTGCGGGCACTGGTCCGGCCCGCCGGTGGTGACCGCGAATGCGATGGCCGGGGCGCCGAACCACAGCCCGGCGGTCGAGGCGACGCTGACGTCTTCGCGGGTGGCCTCCGTCAGCCACGCCCGGACTTGGCCGATGTCGCCGCGACCAGTCTGTGCGCGGACGCCGTGCAGGACGGCGGTGCCGGCGGCGCCCCGGTACAGCGACTGGCCGTGCCAGCGGCGGCTGCCCGGCTCGTCTGCCTGGTGCAGCTCGGGTGGTGCCGGATCGGCGAGCGCCTCGGTGAGGCGTGTGCTCGCCGCCTCGGCCGCGGCCCGGGTCCCGTCGTCGATCATCGGTACGCTCACGACCGGTCCTTGCTGGTTCGGGCGGTGGCGGCGAGGGCGGCGGCGCGGGCGAGGCGGTGGGTCTGTGCCTCCAGGCCGGGCGTCGGGCCGTGGACGCGGACGTGGTGCAGGTGCAACAGCGCCGTGAGGACGGATGCGGCGGACAGATGCGTCGCGTCGTCGAGGCAGCTGGTGTAGGCGGCGGCGGTCCCGTGTCGTGCCTGCCACGCAGTGAGGATCTGCGCTCCGCCGGGCAATGCCGCGAAGGCGGAACATGCTGTGCGGGGATCGGTCAGCTGGTGCAGGTAGCGCACCGCGGCGCGGTCCTGCGGGCCAGCCGGGAGGGCGAGGTCCGGATGATCGAGCAGCCATTGCAGGCCGGCGGCACGCTCACCGGTCACCGCGGCGGCGAGGTCGACGAGGCTGGCCGCGGTCAACGCCTGCCGCTGCGCCGCGTCGAGCCGAGCCCCCGCGTGGAGCTGGGCGACGGCGGCGGCGGAGTCCGCGGCGAAGAGAGCCTCCGCCGCGGCCATCGCCGGGCCGTGACCGTACCGGCCGGTCTCCGGCCGGTAGGTCACCAGTGCGAGGTCACCGATGAGACCGTCTCGGTGCAGCTCGCCTGCCCACGCACCGATCCGGGCGGCCTGCCCGTAGTCCTCGGTGTGCAGCCGTAGCCGCAGGTGGGGCGCCGGGTCGTGGAGGCGGATCAGCCACCACCGGGGCGGTATCTCCCACGCGGTGAGCAGCCGGGGTAGGTGGTCGGTCAGGATCTTGTCGACGAGGTTCGATGGGCCGTAGAGGTTGGCGGTCAGGACCGGTCCGCCCGGCAGCACGATGTCGGTCGGGCGCTGTGGGCGGAGCGCGCCGTGGCCACGCAGGACCGCGGGTGGAGCGGCTGGCGCGGTCTCGGCGGTGAGGGGCAGCAGGACCTCGTGCGCACGGCCTCCGAGCCAGCCGTGTTCGTCCGGGGCTGCTGCCTCGGCCAGGCCGACCGGCCCGGTGGCCTTGTCGAAGTACCTGCGGAGCAGCGCACGGTCCATCGGATCGTCCAGGTGCAGCCGCAGCCGCTGGTCGCCGGTACCCGCGGTCACCCAGGCGGGTAGACGCAGTCGATCGCGGAGCGCCGCCAGGCGCGCGTCCCAGACCGCGCTGCTCGCGGTCGGGCCGGGCAGGTCATCGCGGCTCATCCGCCATCGGGCGGGCGACAACACCGTCCGGCCGTAGCGCAGCCGCGGCCGGAACGGCAGACAGTCCGCCGCGCCCCAGTTGAGCAGGGAAACGGGCGTGGATGCCGCACGAGGCAGTTCGGTCAGCAGCCGGACCAGGGGTGGCATGGCGTGCCGGGCGGCAGCGTTCGCCAGGACCGGTTCGATCACCCGCCGGCGGGACAACGACAGCAGGTACATCCGGTCGGCGTCGGCGGTCACCGCAAGGTCGTCCAGGTCGAGATCGCCCGGACCGGCCGGGTATTCGCCGATGGGCAGCAGGTCCGGGAGCAGGCGCGGCGCCCGCAGCACGTTGCCGGCTCGGGTGTCCAGCCCGGGGAAGGACACCTGGACCGGCAGGGCGTCGCGGACCGCGGCCGGCAGCCGCACCGCCTGGGCCGCGGCATCGCGCAGGTCGTCGTGGACGAGGTCGAGGAACCGGCCGCTGGTAGCGAGCCCGGTCCGGCCGATGCCGGTGACCGCGACCGTGAACTCGCCAGCGCCGAGGGCCGCCATCGATGCCGCCCGCACATCGAAGCACAGATCCAGGTGTGGCACCGACCGCGGCTGCGTCGCCTGATCGCCGGCCATTGCGTCGATCGTCGCGTCGTCGAGAACGACTTCGATCACGCCGTCCCGCGCTGCCTGCTGCGCCAACCGCAGCAGCCCCTCCTCGCGCGCGGTCACCTCACCCCCGCCCCCGGAAGCGGCCGTGTCGGCGAAGTGGTCGGGGAACCCCAGCCCGACAGCCGGGTCGATCAAGTCCAGAAGCGGCACCACGGCGCCGAGGCTGTAGCGGTCCAGGAACCGCAGCCGGTAGCCGCGCCAACCCGGTTCCCCAGCCGCGTTCGGGGCCAGGCGCAGCAGCGCACCGGCCGCCTCGGCAGCCTCGGCCGCGACGCGGCGTGGCAGCGTCACCGCCGACCCGAGCCGCACGTCGACCATCAGCGGTTGCGGGACATCGGCGGTGCGCCGAAGCTGATCTGCGGCGGCGCACCAGGCGGCGCCGTCCAGCCGCTCTGCAGCCTGCGCCTCGCCCAACCGGGCGTGCGCCCGGCGTAGCACCCGGACCAGCGGCGCCACCTCGCCGACCGACGTCGCGTCGACCCTGTCGAGCTCGTGCAGCACGTGCCGCAGACCGTCAGCGGTACTCGACGGCGGGCGCAGGTTCGTGACCAGCGCACCGGCGGCCAGCAGCTGCAGCAGCATCGCCGACGCCGCTGCGACGTCGTCCGGGAAGAGCTCTCGGAGCAGCTCGTCGACGGCGGTCGGGGTCTGCGCGGCACGCAGGACGGCCTGGACGGGTTCGGTGTATGCCAGCGACGTCGCTGGACCGGGCTTGCCAGGCAGCAGCGCTGGCGCCGGAACGATCAGCCGGCCTGCGCGGACGACCGCCAGGGTGTTGACGGCGACTGTGAGACGGGCCACGAGCTGCGGGCTGGACTCCAGGCTCGTGACGACGCGACTCAGCCAGGCCGCGTCGGCGCGCACCCTGAGTCGGTGCCGGCTGCTCCACACCACAGACCCCGCATCGGCGAGCGGCATCCGGACGACCCCGGCGAACAACCCGAACGGGGTCGCGCGGCCACGCATCCGCACCAGGTAGCGAGCCACCGACAACACCATCCGGCGCGCCTTCGCGGCATCCTGTCCGTGCCCGTCGAGCAGGGCCTGCACGCGGCTGGCCAGATCAGGGCTGGCGAAGGTGACCGCCGCGGCGATCTCCGGGTGCTTCCACACCTGGCGTAGCCAGTCGCACCACCGCCCCGGGCCTGGCTCATCCGGGCGCGGCCATACCCCACCGACGCCGGCATCAGGTGCATGGAGGCTGGCCCGGAGCAGGGCCGCATCCACGGGCCGGTATGGCGATCGGTGTTGCCGCACCCGTGGACCTCCTCAGTAGTGACCCTCAGTCGTGACCGTCGGCGAGCAGCGCGGACACCGCGGTTCGCGCGGGGCCTCGTCCGGGCCAGAGGTGCGGCCCGGACGAGGCAGCGGCGACGCCGATCTAGCAGTCGCCGTTCTTCTGGGTGTCGCAGCCGTCGTCGGTGCTGGCCAGCAGCACCCGGTCCAGCTCGCCCGACTCGACGAGGCGCACGTCGAGCTCGAACCTGCCTGCGCCCGCCGTCTGCTGCTCCCCGGGGCCGCCCACCAGGGATGGACCCATCCGGTTGGTCTTCATCCGGAACTCCTCTCGGCCTGGTGCCGCCCGTCACCGGCCGGCACTCGCGTTTCGGCCTTCAGCCTGTGCCCGGCCGGCGGGAGACGGCATATCGTCCTGCGCATCTCGGATATGCACACCGTGCATACGGCCTGGCGTACAGTGGCCCATACGAATCCGCAGGTGTGAAGGACGGGACGGCAGCGATGGCCACGACGTCGCGGTACTGCTCGTGCGGCACCAGCCTGGCCGCCGACAACCAGACCGGCCGATGCGGCGCCTGCGCCGTCAGCGCTCGCAACCTCGCGCAGCAACCGCCGTACATGCCGGCCACGTTCTGGCGGAACGACCGCATCCGCGACGCGCTCACCGCCCGCGACATGGGTGCGCTCATCGCGGCCTACCGCGTCCACCCGGACCACGGTCGCCCGATCCGCCAAGACGTCGCCGCCGGCTGGTTCGACCTCAGTCAAAGCCAGCTCAGCCGGATCGAGCGCGGCTTGACCAGGGTCGACGACGTCGGCCGGCTGGCCGCCTGGGCGACGATCCTGAATCTCCCCGACGATCTGCTGTGGGTCCGCCCCGCCGCACCCTCAGCGACCCTGGCACGGCTGGCCGAACTGGATAGGCAAGGTCAGGGCTCGGCGAACCGGGACCGTGTCGGGGAGACTTGGGACATGAACCGCCGCAACCTGCTGCGCCTGGCCGCCACCGCCGCCACGACACTGGCTGCCAGCAGCCCAGCAGCGGACTGGCACCACCTCACCGACGGCGAGCCCCAACCACTGACGGTGAACAAGGACGCCCATGCAGCGGACGAGCTGTGGCGGCAGTTCACCGCAACCGACACTAAACAGGACCTCGCCGCAGTCGTACACACCCGACTCGCCGCCCTGCTCGAGCGGCTGCGCACAACCCCAGACGGGGAAGCGCGACGGCCTCTGTGCCGTACGGTCGCGGATCTCTTCCAGCTCGCGGGGGAGATCAGCCTCGATACCGGCGCCTATCTCGACGCGGCTCACTGCTACACTCTCGCCGCCACCGCAGCCCGGGAAGCTATGGCCGCCGACCTGTGGGCCTGCGCTCTCACCAGACACGCCTATGTCTGCATGTTCGACGGCCACGACGCCGACGCCATCCCTATGCTGCAACATGCTGCCGCGATCGCCCGCGATGGCGACTCGACGCTGTCCACGCGCTCCTGGATCAATGCGGTGCTCGCGCAAGCCTACGCGGCGACCGGACAGCTCAATGCCACCCTTACCGCGCTCGACGACGCCGACGCCGTCCGCCACCAGGCCGGACCCGTCCACAACGGCGGTTGGCTCCGCTTCGACGGCAGCCGCCTCGACGAAGACCGCGCCAACGTCCTGCTCCGCCTCGGCGAACCCGACCGCGCCGAGCCGATCCTCACCCACATGCTCGCTGGTCGGCTCTCTGCCCGTCGGCACGGCTGCGTACTGACCAGCCTCGCCACCGTTGGCGCGCTTCGCCGCGACCCCACCCAGATGGTCCACTACGGCAGCGCCGCGGTAGAAACCGCCCGCGCCACCCGCTCCGCCGTCATCCGCAGCCGCCTGCACGACCTGCAGCACCACCTCGTGCCGTTCCACACCGACCGGCACGTCCGGCGCCTCGACGAAGACATCACCGCACTGACCGGAGGAACCCTGTGACCACCGCCGTCGAGCCTGGACAACGCTTCCGCGAAGCCTGGATCACCGGCGTCCGCGCCCACTTCCCCGGCGAGCCGAAACCCGGCTACATCACTCCGTGGCAAGACACCCCAGCATGGGAACGCGCCGCCGCGGCCGCCGTCGAACGCCAAATCCGAACCTTCGCCGAACTCACCGACGGCGCCGCCGCCAAACTCAGCCGCGAACAGAAAGGCCGGTTCGTCGCCCTCTGCTGGATCGGGCAGATCCTGCACCACTTCCCCGACCCCAAACCCTCCTACACCGCCGATTGGGCGGACTTGCCCGACTGGCAGCGTAAGACCGACGCCGACATCTTCGATGCCGTCTTGGACGCGAGCGCAGGAAGCTGAACCGGCCCACTGATTCGCGGCAAGCCTGAACCTTCGATTAGGTAGGCGGTTGCGAGCAGATCCCGGTAGGGCGATGACGCTTGGCCAGTGAATTGCTTCTTTGGGGTGGGCGCCTGAAACTCGATGGCTAATGTCGATGACGGTACTGATTCGATCGGTCCGCTAGATCGATTCAACTGTAGGTTGTCCATTTGGCAGTGAAGTCGCCGGACCTGATGCTGTTAAACCGAAATGTCCATTGGTCGCGGATGCGCGGGTTGGTGTTCAGGATCGGCAGCACGCTTGTGACGAGCTTGAGTTCACGGATCTGTTGGAGTATCGGGAACCCATCCCAGTGCATGACGTCGAAACCGTAGTCGGCGGCGAGGACGTCGTAATTGTTGCCTGGGTAGTCGAACCGGAGTTTGCCGACGGCCGCTGGGATAAGGTCCCACTCGCGTGGCCCGAGACTAGTTGAGTCGAAGTCGCAGATTACAGGTCCGTCGAAGCTCATCAAAAGGTTGCCGGTGAATATGTCGCCGTGGATCACGCCCGACGGCAGTGCGAACTGCACGTCGGCCAGCTCTCGCTGTACCTGGGTCGTGCGGTCTCGCAGGAAGGCAAGGTCGTCATCAGCTACACCGTCGGCGTCATCGATTCGCTGCCAGATCTCGATGAACGGATTCCACGCCGGCAGGTCGAACAAGGGCGTGGGAAGAGATTCGAAGAGGCGAACCATCGCTGCAAGATCATGGCCCGTAGGTCGGGCACCGGTTTCTGCCACGGTCCGCCACGCCGTAACGAGGTGGCCGTCAACGACGATCGGTTGGCTGACGTCGGGCAGGAGGCGAACGGCTGGCGCGTTCTGTTCGGCGAGCCAGCGCGCGACCGCGACGACTTTCGGCACCCTGCGCCGCATCGCTTCCGAGCCGGCGATGCGGATCACGACTGGAGTGCTGGCAAGACGGAACACCGCGTTGTTGGTGAACTTGACCAGGATGGCGCCGCTGACGTCGATGCCGAGCTGCTCACCTACGGTCCGAAGGATGGCGTCGAGGGCCGCAGGGGTCAGCCGGTCCGGCGTGGCGGCGGTGTCGTGGGGTGTCATACCCCTTGAAGGGTAGCAATCCTGTCGACGAGGTCGCGCGCGTCCGAACGGTCGGGATGCCGCGCGGCAGCGTCGCGTAGCGGGGTCAGCCGGTCGATCGTACGGACTGACCGAACCTGCTCGGCCAGGTCAAGGGCCTGGTGCCCGAGGGTGACTCCGTCGGTCAGGTTGTGACGTTGCAGATGCGCCGTGGACAAGGCCGTGATTTCGAAGGTCCGGCTGCGAGTCTCGGCGTCGGTGCGCAGCTGCAGGCATGCTGCGAGATGGTCGACCGCGAGATCGACGTGATCAGCGTCCTCGGAAATCGGGAGCGAGGCGTAGACCATGCCGGTCATAGCCCGTATGTCGGCCGCCCCGAAGAACCGAACCCAGATCGGCGCCGCGCCGGCTTCGGCGCGACCGAACTCGTCGTTCGCCCGGCCAATGGACTTGATGGCCTGCCTCGTATCGCCGAGAAGACCATAGGTCCACGCCTCGTTGGCACACAACAGCGCCACGGTGAGCTCGCAGCCTGAGTCCTGAGCCGCTATCTGACCGAGCTGGAAGAACCGCAGAGCGTCGCGGTGGAAGCCGCGATGCAGGTGGAGGCGACCCATCCGATACAGAACATTCGCCACGAGCGAAGCGTCCTCAGCGAGCTTGGCGTGTTCGAGTGCTCGTGCGAAGTGACTCCGGGCGGCGGTGAACAGTCCAACATCGAACGAGGTCCAGCCCGCCAGGTTGTGCAGGTCGGCGAGTGCTTGGTGCAGCCGGCGCTCGACATCGTCACTGCCTTGGGCGGTGAGGAGGCGTTGTGCCCAGCGCACCTGCGCAACGACTGCCTCGCGGCAGGCGCCACCGCCGTACCGGTAATCGAGCACCCGCATCGTGGCGGTGATCTTTTCGATGTTCGTCACATCGGCGGCGCCAACGTTTTCGGGGACGGGTGTGCGTTCGGACTCGACTGGTTGCCACCAGCGGGCAATTTCGTGGACGGCGGCGCCCATGGTGACGTTGGCGGCGTGCCCGAGCAGTCTGCGGACCTCTTCGCGCTCCTCGGCGTCGGCAGAGCACGTCGCCGCAGTGAGATCCAGGGCTACGTCGGTCGTGGCGTCGTATGCGAGGCCCATGTAGCCGCGCGGCACACCGAAACCATCGGCGATACGGACAAGCACGTCGTATGAGCTGACCTGACGGCCCTTATGGAGCACCGAGTAGATCTCGGAGGGCGCCTGACCGGTGAGCGAGCCGATGCTCCGATAGGACAGGCCGGCCGCGTTCAACCGCTGATAGACGGTTCTCAAGTCATGACGGGCCAGGGCAGCACGCATTTCTGGATGTTCCAGGACGGCTGGCGGGACATCCTCGCGTGTCATCCGGTCAACCCCATCCTGTCTCCCATTGCAGTTACCTGCATCCGCACAGTAGCGGCTGTGGTGTTCGAGTAGAAGCCCGCGAGCCAGGCCGTCTGGCGTTTGTACCTCTCGCCTGAGGAACGGCCCTGAAGGTGGACCTGCCCGTCGGTGACTACTTCTGCTAGTCGGTTGTCGTAGCGGGCCGCGAGACTGGTCGACCCGATCACCGCGACGACTTGTCCCAATACGACGCGCGGCAGAACCTGTGACAGACATCGGCCGACGTTGAGCTGCGAGTCCCACACATGACCGGGCTGTGGCTCACCGTCGGTCGTCGAAACTGCAGGTGACCTGATGTGCCTGGGACGGTCCGGGTTGCGTGAGTCCTGCCGTTCTGGCGCCGGCCGGCATTGCCCGGCCGAACCGAGATGGACGCATTTGGGCATGTAGAGGGAGGCATCGCCATGCTGCTGGCTGATCAGTTCTTCTGCATTGCTCGCCAGGACTGGCACCGACGGCAGCTGCTGTCGCCTCGCGCCTTGGGGATTGCGTTGGCGGGTGCGTTGCTCGGCGAATTGGTGCTGCTCGGGCGAATCGATATCGGCGATGGTGTGCTCCATGTGCTGGATGCAGCGCCGCCGGAGGACCTGCTGGCGCATCAGACGTTGGCGCAACTGCTCGACCAGCCGCAGCACCGCCAGGTAGCGACCTGGCTGGCCTTCTTCGCCACCGAAGCAACGGACGCCGTGGGACAGCGGCTGGTCTGGTTCGGGCTGTGGGGGCGCGAGGAGCAACGCCGGTTCCTGCGTCGACGCGTCGTGTACTGGCCGGTCGACTCCACTGAGGTGGCGTGGGTGCCGATTGGGCTGGCGGGCCAGCTCACCTCGGACAAAGCGATGAGCATGCAGGACGTCGTGCTGGCCGGGCTCGTCGACGCTGCCGGCCTGACCAGCACAGTGATCTGGCAATCGGAGCTACGTGGAGCGGGCACCGCCCGGCTGGAGGCGGAGCTGGCCGGTCTGCCCCGGTCACTGAGACATCTGCTGGCATACGTCAAGGCATCGCTGGGGGATGCGGTACTCGCTGCTCGTTGATTCGCCGGTTACACGGCTTCCCCACGAACGGCTCCTGCTGAGGCGCGCAGCCCAGCCGCTGGCTCCGTCCTATTGCACACCAAGTTCGTCGCTCTCGATTACTCGCGACGACACGTCGACCTCGGCGCTGGCGCGGTTCGGGCCTGCTTGTGGTCGTCGGTTCCATTCTTTCTTCGATGCTTGGAGTGTTGTGATGCGATCTGCTGCGTCGCCTAGTGCTGATTTCGTTGCCCGGACGCTGGCCAAGAACCGTCTGGGTGTGTGGTCGGTGGTGTTCTTCGTGATGTCCGCCGTCGCGCCGCTGACGGTGCAGGCAGGTCTGGTGACGACCGGGTTCGCGGTGACCGGGGTGACCGCGATCCCGCAGGCGTTCCTGGTGGTCGGGGCGGTCCTGGCCGTGTTCGCGGTCGGGTACGTGGCGATGGCCCAGTACATGGCGAACGCTGGTGCGTTCTACGCCTATGTCGCCCGGGGGTTGGGCCGGCCGATGGGGGTCGGCGCGGCGTGGGTGGCGCTGGCCGCGTACACGGGGCTGCAGGTGGCGTTGTACGGGGCGATCGGTCTGTTCACGCAGCCGCTGATCGGTCAGTGGTTCGGGGTGCAGCTGGCGTGGTGGGTGATCGCTCTCGCGGCGTGGCTGCTGGTCGCGGTCCTCGGCGTGATGCGCGTCGACGTCAACAGCAAGGTCCTGGCCGTGCTGATGCTGGCCGAGGTCGCCGTCATCCTGGTGTTCGACGCCGCGGATCTGCTGCATCCCGCCGGCGGGACGGTCACCTTCGACACGCTCGCCCCGGGCAACCTCGTCGACGCGCGGATCGGCGCGGGGCTGGTCCTGGCGATCCTGGGGTTCGTCGGGTTCGAGTCCGCTGTCGTGTACGCGGAGGAGGCCAAGGACCCCACCCGGACGATTCGGACCGCCACGTTCGTGTCGCTCGGCGCGATGGCCGCGCTGTACGCCGGCTCGTCGTGGGCGATGACCGTCGGGGTCGGTCCGGACCGGATCGTGGCCGCGGCGCAGGAGCAGGGGCCGGAGGTCGTGTTCGGCCTCGCCGCGCAGCATCTCGGCGCACCCGTGGCGGACATCGGCCGGGCGCTGCTGTGCACCTCGGTGATCGCCGCCCTGATCTCGTTTCACAACCTGATCGCCCGGTACGCGTTCGCGCTCGGCCGGGAGCAGGTCCTGCCGGCGTGGCTGGGCATCACGTCGCGGTCCGGCGCGCCGCGCAGCGGGTCGCTGCTGCAGAGCCTGACCGGCCTGGCGGTGATCGTCACCTACGCCGTCGCCGGCTGGGACCCGCTCGTGCACCTGTTCTTCACCGTCGGCACCGCGGGCGGGTACGGGGTGCTGCTGCTCGTCACCGTCACCGCGGTCGCCGTCATCGTCTACTTCGCCCGCAACCGGACCCTGGACAGCGTCTGGCAGCGGTGGATCGCGCCGTTGCTGGCCGCGGCCGCCCTGTTGACGATCGTGGTCCTGGCCACCGTCAAGTTCGACACGCTGCTCGGCGTCGCCCCCGACTCGCCGCTGCGGTGGGTGATCCCCGCCGTCTACGTGTCCGTCGCGGTACTCGGCGTCGTGTGGGGGCTCGTGCTGAAGATCGCTCGCCCGGACGTCTACGCCCGGATCGGATTCGGCGCCAAAGCTGCGATCGTCGAACTCGGCACCGCTGAGCCGAGCACGGACCGGGACACGACCGCCGCGACCCGCCCCACAACCGGCCCCACTGCTGGTCACGCGATCGGTCACGCGAGCGTGACGGAGCCGACCCGATGAACCCGCCGCAGATCCCGGCGACGAGCGTTGCGCCGACCGCTCTCACGAGCGTGGACGCCGACGCCGGCGACGCCCACTACCTGGCCGGTCTGATCGCCACCGCGTTCCACGACCTGGACCCGGCCCGGTGGCTGGTGCCGGAACCGACGAGCCGGCAGCACGTGCTGCGCGGCAACTTCGGCATCGTCGTCGAGCACGCACTCCAGCACGGCATGGTCCGTACGAACGAGGACCGCACGGCCGTGGCGGTGTGGTTCCCGCGTACCACCCCGCTGCCGGACATCCCGGACTACGAACGGCGCCTGCAGCTGGCCTGCTACCCCTACACCTCCCGGTTCCGGACGATGGACGCCGCGTTCGACGCGCGCCACCCTGCCGAGGCGCACCATCACCTGGCGTTCCTCGCCGTGCACCCGGACCAGCAGGGCCGCGGCCTCGGCACCGCCCTGCTCGGCGACCACCACGACCGGCTCGATTACGCCGGGATACCCGCCTACCTTGAAGCGTCCAGCCTGTCCAACCGCGTGCTGTATCTGCGCAGGGGCTACACCGACCATGGCGAACCCATCCAGCTTCCCGACGGCGGCCCCCGGCTCTGGCCGATGTGGCGCACCCCGCGGCTTGTCGAGTGACCGCTGCGTCCCACCGACGGCGCTGTCCCGCCGCGCAGATGGTCCGGATGGCGGCGGTCGCCGCCGCGCACCCGACCGACGATGCGCAGGCCCAACCTGTCAACGCCCACTTCAGCCAGCCAACGGCGTGTGCCACCGCACACCCGATCGACGATGCGGAGGTTCCATGACGCAGCCGAACGGGCACCACCGCGGCGCTGGCCGCGGCCGTCGGTGGGACAGCCCCGACGTCGCCAAGGACATCATTCGTCGATATGTCGAAGATCATCAGTCGATTCGTCAGGTGGCCGCTGCGGTCGGCTGCGGTTACGGCACCGCCCACCTGATCCTCGGTTCGGCCGGTGTGCTGCGCCCCCGCGGAGGGGCCGGTCGCCGCCGCCCCGCACCGACGCCTCGCCAACCGGAACCGGTCACGCCGACAGCCGGCACCGGGTACGACACGGCGCGGTCCGGTCGTACCGGGAGCCGATCGTGACGAGCACGATGCGCACCGCTCCCCTCGCCGCCCGGCGCGCGGCGCCGCTCGCCGCACACGCCGCGTCGACAGCGGTCACAGTCATCCTCAACCGCCTGTACGGCCTCGCCGTCAGCCACGGCGACCAGGACATCACCTCCCATGCCGTGCACGTCGTACCCGACGCCGGTGGTGAACCCCGCGCCCACGTCCGAGCCTGCGCGTTGACTCCGGCCCTGACCCCGGCGGCTCTCGCCCGGCACTGCACAGCCCAGGGCACCCCATGCCCGGCCGAGCACATCACCATCACCAGCAGCGGTGCCCGATGACGCCGATGACCGGACCCAGCGTCTCCGGGACACCTGCCGCCGTCGACGCCGGCAGCAGCCGATCGGACGGTGCACGCCGCCGCCACCAGCAAGGATCCGGCGACCTGTCGCACGCCACCGGCTTGCTGCCGCCGTCCGGTGTCACCGGGTTCGAGGGCACCGTCATCCGCGCGCTGCACGCCCTCGCCGGCACACCCGCCGGCGCGGCCGTGCTGCTACCGCTGAACGTGAGCGGCTGCGACTCCCGGTGCGCCGTTCCGGCGTTCTACGACCACACGACCAACGTCTGGCGGCACCTCACGAACCTCAGCCGCTGCCACCGTCCAACCACCACACTTCCTGGAAGCGGCCGTCACCGATGACGCAGCACCGCTCAACCCCCGACCGTACGGGCGGCGCACGGCGCGGCAACCCCGCGGCAGCCGGCCCGCCGGCACCGACCTCGGTCACCCTCGACTGGGCGACAGCGGTCCGTATCGCCGCGGACCTGGCCGAGCACGGCGGTGACGACGCCTACGTCATCGAGTTGCTCGCCGGTCCGCTCGGCGGCGTCGACCCGGGCATCGCCTGCCCCGACCACCTGCTGATCAGAGCAGCCCTGCTGTACGCCCGCGCTGTCGAGCCATCACCCGACCCGGCACCCGACCCGGCATCCGCGGCACCCTCCGGGGCACAGTCCGGCCCGGTTGCGGACGATGTCGCGTGGGCCCGCTACGCCTACCGGGCGGCCCGCACCCTGCACAGCATCGACCATCCGACCGCTATCGAGGCGACCGAGACGCTCGCGCTGGTCCTGGCCAGCCGTGACCAGCACAGCGAGGCATACGCGTTACGCCGCGACGTGATCCAGTTGCACCTGGACCGTGGCGACGTCGACGCGCACCTGAAAGCCCGGATCACGCTCGCCGCGCACCTACACGACATGGGCCGGTGCGGTGAAGCAATCCGGGACGCCACCGCCGCGTGGCAGCGGTGGAGCACCCGCCACGACCCGACTGGCATGGTGTCGGAGCCGCTGGCGTTACAGGTCGCGAGCATGCTGCTGGCCTGCGGCCGGACCGACGAAGCCGTCGTCGTCATCGACACCGCCGACCTGGACTTCGGCGCCGACACCGATGCCGCCGGTGCGGTGAGCGGCGCCCGACACGAATTTCTGGCCACGCTCGCCGCAAGCCAGATCCTGCACCGGGCGATCTGCGCTCGCCGCCTCGACCGCGCCCTCACTGCAGCCTCTGTCGGTGATGATCGGGGCGTCCGATGACCCGGTGCCAGCCCGTGCCTACCAGCCGAGCACCTGAGCAGCAACCTAGGCGGACACGCGGGTGTTCGCCTGTTGATCCAGCCTGCGCTGACAGTGTTGTTCTGCCCGCCATCGGTGGGGGTGCGGCACGTTGGGTCGCCGCCAGCGGCGCATGCGGTCATCGCTACGCGCGCCGCGATGTCGTCTTGACCGAGGCGATCAGTGCGCCGTGCCGGCTGCGGCATCTGCTGACCGGCCGGGCCGGGGCGCTTGCGGCGGCAGCTGTCACCGCCAGCGTGCGGCTCGCCGCCACGGAATACGCCGCCGGGTACTGCGAGGCTGGGATCGCCCGCCTGAAGGTGGCCTGGTGGCGCTGGTCGGCCACGCACGGAGCCGCAGATCTGCACAGCGTGGCCATGCTGCTCGACCTCGCCGCGATGCTCCGCGCTTGCGGCCGCGCCAGGGAGGCCGCGCGCACATCGCGGCAGGCGTTTGCCGCGTTCGCCGCGACCGGCGGCGGCACGGGCGGCGGCACGCCGGTGCTGCCGGAGTTGCCGAACCCACTCGTGGCCGGCCCGGCGACAGATGAACATCACGTGGCGGTGTGCGTTCGGCGTCGCCGTCGACGCAGCCGCACCGAGGGTGTGGGCCGCATTCGCGGCGCTGCCGGGAGTTTCGTCTGCCTGGAGCCGTCGTGGTGACCCGTCTTTCGGTGCCGCCGTTCCCGTGGCGTGTCATCGCATCGGCATGCTGCTCCTGGTGGGGTCAGACACCGGGTCATCGGCGCGGCATGTCCGCCGGGGAGGCCGTGACCGCGTTGGGCAGGTCGCGGTCTCCGCGGTCAACCATCATCCACGCCGCCGTCGTCGCTGCGCCGCCGATCGTGGTGCTGCTCGCGGCGACCGCGGTCACTCTCGCCTCCGGCACTGGCCGGGCACCGGCTCCCGTATCGGTCACGGTAGTCGTCGAGCCGGGTCTGCTCACGCTGGGTCCGCGGGAGCAGCTGCTGCAGCTGGCGCGCCGCATCCGGTCCGCAGCGGCAGACCTACCGTCTGGCGACATCTCCGGCGACAGCTGCGTGCGGGTCCGCCGGTACGTCGAGATCGGCGACCGGTCGGTCGTGTTCGAGTCGCAGCGGCGGATCATCGCAACCGGCGCTGGCATCGTGACGCAACGCCGCGCGTCCGTACCCGGGGGTGCTGACGCCGTCACGGTGGAGCGAGCTTTGCGCGCCGCTGCCACCACGCGCGTCGGCTACGGGCCGGGCGAACTGGCTTCGCCCGTCGGGGATCCGGTTCCCGCCGACGTAGGCGTGGTTGCGGCGCGGGTGGCGGCACGCACGGGCGGCGACGTCGGCGGTGCTGCGGCTGCGGCGGTTCTCACCGATCTGGTGACCGTCCGGTACCTCGATGGCGGCCAGCGCGCCGCTGTGCTGGGGGTGCTGGCCACGCTGCCCGGTCTTACCAGCACCGGCGTGACCGTCGACCCTGTCGGCCGCACCAGTCTGACGTTCCAGATCACGGCCGGGACCAGCCGGGTCATCGTCGGTGTTGACCCGTCTACCGGTCGGCTGCTGACCTCTGAGGTCGCCGTGGGTGGCGGGCATCGACACCGCACCCTGCTGCTGGACAGCAGCCGATGCGGCTGCCCGCCAGCAGCGACCGGCGCGGGATGGTGCTGCCGCTCGTCCAGTTGTCCTGGCTCGATCGGCGATCGGATTTTCCGCCGCCGGTCGCCCGGCTCCGCTGGTGTGCAGCACGAGCTACGGCGCCGCGGGCCGCCGGCGCTTACAGCACTGCATTGACTCGAGGCTTGCCGATCCGCTGAAGCTGTCCGGAGGGGTGTCATGACGCTCGACCCGCCGTCGCGGACGCCGCTGCGTACGGTGCCCGGCCTACCGGCCGACAGGCAGGTCCTGGTGCTACCCGGCACAGCGCCGTTCGCCGAGCGGTACGCGACCACCCTGGCGAGCGGGGTCGTCGACGCCGCCGCCGCGCAGGACTACACCCAGCTGTTCGTCGCTGTCTGCGGTGCTCACCGACGGGCGTGCACGATGTGCAGCACGTACGCCAGCGTCGTCATCGTCGCCGCCGCCCAGGCCCGGATCACCACCGTGCGGTTCATCCCCATGAGCGCGGCCCCGCCGGTAGGGGCGGGCCCGACAGCCCTCTCGTCGCTGGATCAGCCAGAGCACGGTCAACGACTTGTGGTCGGTAGCTACGCCGACGCGGTCCAGGCCAGCAAGCGGGCGGCCGCCGAGGCCGGCGCTTTCGACGGCAACTTTCCCGGCCCCTACGGCAATCACGGTCACTACGCGCTTGCCGTGCTCATGGCCGGCATCCTCGACGGGTTGCCGGCGCCACCGGACACCATGTGGGTGCCGCACGACGGTGGGATCGGCGTCGCCGTCGACGCGGCGCTGCGCCTGCTCGGCTGGCCCACAACCCTCGTCGCCGTCACCGCCGACCCGGCGGCCACCGCCACCCACACCGTATCGGCCGACCCGATCCCGGTCGCCCGGACCAGCAGCGACGACGACGGCACGGCTGGTGGCGCCGCCCGCGCCGTCGGTCGCGGGCCGTGGCCACTCTCACCGCTGCAGGCACGCCTCGGCAGCCGGATCGGCACCAACCACATCGTTGCGGTCGACGCGGGGCAGGTCGAGCACGCCCGGCACCTCCTCGGCGCGGCCGGGATCTCCGCGCAGGATGCGGGCGCGCGGGGCGTCGCCGGTCTCCTGCACGCCCGCAGCACCAGTGGCGGCACCTCGGCAGGTTCCGGCGCCGGCTATCACGTCGCTCTCGTCGATCCTTCCGGCCGCGCCGACGACCCTGGAGAGGACCGGCCCTCGTGAGGCAGCCGCGACGTATGGAGCTCCTCCCGACCGGCCGCCTGGCGGCGACGCCGCAGCACGATCCGTCCTCGCCCGCCCGTATGCGCGCCCACGTCCGTGGGCGGCGTGCGGGGCGGGGCTGTCCGCCGGACCCAGACTGCCGCACGGTGACGTGGACCCGCCGTCATGACCTCGGCGCTGCCGGCGCCGCGCATCCCCAGCACAACCCCGACACGAACCCCGGACACGAACGGCATACCTCCATGGCGACCCGCACCACGCACACCCTGCTCGACGACCTCGATGGCAGTCCCGCAGACGAGAGCGTCCCGTTCGGCTTGGACGGCACCTCCTACACGATCGACTTGTCCGCGGTGAACGCAGCGGAGTTCCGGTCGTCGCTCGCCCCGTTCGTGGCCGCGGCGCAGCGGCAACCCGACCAGGTCGACCCGGGATCGGACCGGCGGAGCCGCTCGCCCCGGCACGCCGGCCTTCCAGGGCCACACCCGGACGTTCGACCACCCAGCGACGCCCAGCGCAGAGCGGCCAACACCGCCATCCGGGAATGGGCCCGCGGCGCCGGCTACGAGGTCAGCGACCGGGGCCGGCTCAAGAGCACGGTCGTTGCGGCATACCGCCTGGCCACCGCGGGCCACAGCGGGTCACGACACAGCTGATCACCCACCCAGCGATGCGACCGGATATCCGGTCGCCGACTCGGGACTCTGCCGGCGCGGATGACGTCCGCAAACCCTGGGCCGTCGGACGGCGCAATCCAGCGAAGGCCCGCCCGCATGCCGGCACCGCCACAGCACGCACACCCTCGTGCAGCACACGCCGACTCATTACCCGCGTGGCCGAGCACGCTCGCCAGCTGCGCAGCGTTTGAGAGGACCACGAACACCACATGCATCCGACCGCCCACAGCACCCGGTCATCGCCAGACCTGCACGCCCGCATCCGTCGATGCCAGCGGAGCGGCTGCCGCCATGTCTGACCTGCCGCCCGCATCCGGCGCGGCCAGCAGACCGCCAGGCGGTCCTGGTGCTGGCGCGCCGCTGGCGCCGCCGTTCGACACGAGCGTGGCGCATCCCGCCCGGCGCTACAACTACTGGCTTGGGGGGAAGGACAACTTCGCCGCGGACCGGGCCTCCGCTGATGCGATCGCGAAGGCGCATCCGATGGCCAAGGCCGGGGCGTTGGCGAACCGGGCGTTTCACGGCCGGGCGGTGCGCTACGTGGCCGGGCAGGGGGTGCGGCAGTTCCTGGACATCGGTACCGGCCTGCCCGCGCCGGGCAACACCCATGAGGTCGCGCAGGCCGCCGACCCCACGTCCCGCATCGTCTACGTAGATAACGACCCACTCGTGCTGGTGCATGCCCGGGCGCTGCTGACCAGCGCGGTGCCGGACACCGTCGACTACCTGCACGCCGACCTCGCCGACCCCGCCGCGATCCTCGCGTACATCCGGGCCGGCACCGTCCTCGACCTGGACAAGCCGATCGCGCTCCTGCTCGTAGCCGTGCTGCACTTCCTGCCCGATGACGCCGACCCGTACGGCGTCGTCGCCGTGCTGCTGGACGCCCTCGCCCCGGGCAGTTTCCTGGTCCTCAGCCACGGCACCGCCGACTTCCTCACCGACACGGAACGCGCCAAGCTCCCAGCCCTGGCCCCGGGCTATCACCCCCGCACCGAGGCCGGGATCGCCGCATTCACTACCGGCCTGGAACTGCTCGACCCGGGGCTCGTCGGCGTCGCCCAATGGCGCCCCGACACCGGTCCTGACACCGGCCGGGACGGTGAGGCCGACGCGCCGCTCGGCGTGGAGCAGCTCGCCGTCTACGGCGTCGTCGCCCGCAAACCCGCCGGACCGCCCTCAAATCAGCCGGTGCCACCCCAGCTGCCGGGCGACCGGTAGCAGGGTCATCTGGCAACGGTGCGACCGGCCGGACCCACTCTCCCCGACGACCTTTTCCTTCTGGAGTCGAGCACATGACCAGTCGCGGTACCCGCCCGGACGGCGGACCCGCCCGAGCACCGTCGTCCACGCGTTCGGCCGGCTCTCCCCGCAGCCGGGGACCCGCCCGGACACGGACCCGGATCACCGCCGCCGCGACGATCCTCTCCGCTGTCGCAGCGATCGCCGGTGCTGCCGCCGGTCCTGCCCAGGCGGATCCGGATCGTGCGGCAACCCTGGCACAGCTGCGGCCCCGCCCGGCGTTCTGCCCCGGCCTGGCACCGCGGCCCGGTGCGATGCCCGCCGGCGTTGCTGCGGTGCCGGCGGTGGGCGGGAATCCGGTGGCGCCGGAGGTGACCGAGTTGCGAGCCGGTCCGCCGCCGCTGGGGTTGACCGGCCGGCCGGTCGTGACACCGCCCGGCCGGTACACGTACTTCGCCACCCGCACGGTCCGTCCCGACGATTTCTGGCATCGCGATGCCCGCACCGGACTGGTGGAAAAGCCGCTGGAACAGACCGACGTCACGACCTGGGAGACGTCCGGCGGGCCGACATACGGGCTGTGGCAACGCACCTGGGACGTGCCCGAATGGCCGCAGCGAGAGCCCTACCCGTTCGTACGGCCCGCGGTCGTCCGCGCGGCGGGGTCCGATCCGTCGAATCCGGCAGACCCGGGGCATGACCTGTGGCTGGCGTTCACGGCCTGGTCGGTCGACCCGGACACCCTGGCCGGGCAGCTCGCCATGTGGGACCCCGACGACCGGCGGGCGACGTACGTGCTGCTGGTGCTCGCGTTGCGGTACCGGCGCACCCTGCCGACCCTCGCGCAACACACCGCGGCGCTCGCCGTGCTGTGCACCACCCCCGGAGTACGGCTGGACGGGCCGACGGTCGATCAGGCCGGCCGTCCGGGTATCGCGGTCCGCGCCGAGCACGATTACGGCCACGGCGTCGTCGATCACGGCGTCCTCATCCTCGACCGGCGCACCTGGCGACCGCAGTCCTGGACCTCCTTCACCACCGTCGACGGCGTTGTCAGACAGTCGCCGTACAGCGGTACCGACCTGCTCCTGGACGCCGGCTACCGCACCGTCCTCACCTAACCCGACCCGGCCGAAGCCGCCGGCATCGGCGCGGCTGCGTGGCCACACCTACCCCCCACCTACGCCCGCACCGCAGCGTGTGGCGCAGTCCCTCCGGACGAGCGGGACCCGCTGGTCACCGCTCGCCCCTCCACCCCCCAGGCCGGACCTCCCGGCACCACGGAAGGAAACCCCTCGTGCGTACCGCTTCCCTGCGCCGACGCAGGCTCGCCCTCGCCGGCATCGCCGTCGCGACCCTTGCCCTCCCGGCGGCGGCTGCTGTGACGGCACGCGCCGCCCGCACGGCCGACGCCGACCAGGACACCGCAGTCCCCGCGGCAGCGACCGGCGTGCCGTCCCGGCCCGCCGATCTCTGCACGAACCCGTTGGTCCCCGCCGCCCCCGGGTCGGTGTCCGCGTCGGGTGTGGCCGGGGGTGACGGCGCCGACAGCCTGGCGTTGCTGCAGCGCCTCGCCGGGCAGCTCGTCCCGGCGCCGGCGGATCACAGCAGCGGCGGGTCCACGGTCATCAGCTACCGGCTGTGGGCCGGTGACATGACCGGCGACCGGGGCCGGCCGGGCACGAGCACGACCGTGGTCGAGGATCATGTCCGCACGATCGCCGCCGACAACTCCGGCTCCGACGTGATCACCCGCTACCCGGCCGGGACCACGAACCCCGGTCCGGGCACGCCGGGTGCGACGACAACCACCGAGGAGCACCCGGCAGGCCGGGTGTGGGAGGGCATCGCCGCCCCCCGCGCTGACCCGGCGATCCTCGCCGGGCAGGTCAACGAGGTCCAGCCGTGGGACGACGGGCCGTTCGCCGGGCTGCGGGCCATCTCCAGCACCGCCATGGCCACCTACCTGACCTGCCCGGTCCGGGCCGCGGCTCTCAATGTCCTGGCGAACATGGACGCCACCTATAGCGGCCCGGCCACCGACCGCGCCGGACGACCCGGCATCGCGATCACCGTCACCACCGTCGACAACGGCACACCCGCCGTCCGGGACACCCTCATCGTCGACGCGAGTACCGGCGTCGTGCTGGCCTACGAGCTGCAGCTGCTGCGCAACCCCGGCGGCTACCGCGGCGGCACCTACCCACGCACCGAGCTGTACCTGCTGTTCCTCAGCAGTGAACGCCGTGACACCACCACCATCACCGCCGGTCCAGGCATCGGCGTGAGCGCAACACCGTCATAGCCCGGCGCCACACCACCACGACTGCTGACCACCGACCTGCCCGGTCCTGGCTGAAACGGCGCACTCCGATGCTGCGATCCACTGCCCCCGCCCGTTCTCCCCGCCCTGAACGCTCCGCGATGCAGCACCGGCCGCGCGGGCACCACCGACCGTGCACCGTCTGCACCATCGGTGCGGCATTCTCCGGAGCACGCCGGTGAGGGGTGGCGGCGTCGACTACACCAGCGTGCAGGTCGCGCCCGACCTGCGTGCGCAGCCGGACTGTGGGCATCCCGGGGCGCGGTGCCTGCGGCTGCTGGTCACCGACCTCGGACACCCGGCGGTGCCGGCGATCGCCGAGGTATTGCGGAAGGCATGCCGACGTGCGCACCTGACCGGCTGCTCCACCCGGCATCCGCTGCCACCACCACCGCCCGGCATCACCTGGATCGTCGACGGCCGACCGTATGACAGCAACGCCGTCGACACGCTGGACAACGCGGCCTCCGACGGCGGCTGCGACACGATCCTGCCGCTGACCCCGGCCGCTGTCCGAACCGTGACCAGCGCCGAGATGCGCGAACGTGCCGGGTACGACGACCTCCATCTGGTCTGCCCACCGGACCCGATGATCGGCCTCACGCGGAGTCGATGGCAGCTGGCTCAGCACCTGCGTGACCTGAACCTGCCGGTCGTGCCGACCGTCCGGGTCTCGCGGGGCGGCGACCTGCTCGCTGCCGCCACCGACCTCGGGTACCCGGACACCGACCTGACCGTGATGTCCGACGACGTGTTCGACGACACCGTGTGGACCGTGAGCGCGAACGCCGGATTCACCGACCCGGGCCGGCGGCTGCCCTTGGCGGCGGTGACCGCGTTGCTGGACCACGCCCCGCACCCCGCGCCGGGCGCCGCCACCGCCGTCGTGCGCCCCGTGCCCGGTGCCGAAGCCCACCCGGACGACCCGTACGCCGGGCGGTGCACCGTCGACCTCGTCGCCGACGCCGGCCGCATCATCGCCGTCCTCGCCCGCCGCACCGGCCCGCCCTACACCGGCAGCACTACCGATAACCAGGGCAGCAGCGGCGTCGCCGGGACCGACACTGTCGTCACGCTCCCCGCACCGGCCCGGGAGCTGGTCACCGCGGTCGTTGCCGGGTTGCGGTGGACCGGCCCGGCCACGGTCGGGCTCGCCGGAGTCGGCGTGTACGGCAGCGCACCGGTCATCACCGAGGTCCTGCCGTGGCTGGACCCCGCCGCCTACCTCGGCGCATACGCCGGTGCTGACGTGCTCACGGCCGCGGTCCGGCACGTCCGCGGCGAGCCCGTCCCACCCGACCCGGTGTGGAAGCCGACACCGACGACCGCGCACCACTACCACCTCGTCCAACACTGGGCCCACCTGGAACGCAGTTGACCCGCCGACCGCCAGCGACGGGCACCGGCGGCAGCCGACGGCAGATCGCCGACGATCCGGCGGGCCGCCTTCGGCGGGCGCCGCTGCCCCGACGTGTCGCCACCCTCCGCACACCAGCCCAATCTGTTGAATCGCCTGGAGGCGCCATGAAGACCGGCCGCCGTGATTACCGGCGACGTGTCCTCGGCGGGGTGACGGTACCTCTGCGTGGCTGGTGGCACCGGCGTGCCCGGGAGCGGGCCGCGGCGACGCTGGCGCGGCAGCTGCGCGACCGCGACCCGCTGACCGCGCCGCACGACCCTGACCTCCTCGCCGTGTGCCTGGCGTATCTGCGGCTGTACAGCAGCCGTGACCCGCAGCTACCGCTGCGGGCCTGGGCGCAGTACGCCTACGACACGGCCCGGCACCTGCACGGCGACGACCATGCCGACACCCTCGCCGCCGGCCAAGAGCTCGCCGCGGAACTCGACTTCGACCGTGACCACAGCGCGGCCGCCGCCGTGCGGCAGGCATTGATCGACAGCTACACCCGCCTCGACGACCCCCTCGAGGCGGTGCAGGTCCGGTTCGATCTGGGCTGCACCCTGCACGCGCTCGGCCGCTGCGACGACGGCGTCACCGCCGCGCAGCTCGCCTGGCGGGACTGGGAGCAGGGGGTCGGCCGGGTCGATCCGATCGGCCTGCGCCAGCTGATCGTCGTCGCGGCGATGCTGCGCGCGTGCCACCGCGTCGCCGACGCCGCGCCGCTGATCGCCCTCGCCCGGTCACGCATCCATGCCGGCATCGCCACGTTCAACCAGCACGGCCGCGTAGCTGTCGTCCTCAGCTTGCTGGCGCAGCAGCCCCTCGCCCTGGATGACCACGCCGGCGTCTGCACACGCCACACCAGGAACCCCACCGGACCAGCCCGCTCAGCAGTTCCTGACGGCCGGAGCAGCGCTGCCGGCACGCCCCAGAACGCGGTCGGCGAACACGAGCCGTTCATCGTGTTCGATCTGCTCTGACCAGCCGCCAGCAGGCGCCGGCCGGTGCCGCGACCAGCGCCGCCTGATCCCGACCGATCCGATCCCATGACACCGACCAGGCAGGAGGGAGCCCGTATGTCCGTGTGGCACCGGGCCCCTGCCGCGGATCCGGCGGCGCAGCAGCAACTGCGCGGGCTGCTCGACGAGGCGATCGGCTGCTACACCGGGGAGCGCTACCACCAGGCGTATCAACTGTTGACCGAGTTCCGTGCCGCCGCCGACCAGGGCGTCGCGATCTTGGACCGCGACGAGGACACCGCCGTGCGCTACCTCGCCCGGACCCTGATCGCCCTCAACACCCCGCATGACGCGCAGCACCTCCTCGCCGGGCACGTCACCGACCTGGCGACCCGGCACCGGCCGGACGACCTAGAGACGGCGCTGTGCACCGTAACGCTCGCCGACGCCCTGCGGCACCTGCACCGACCGTCCTTCACCGTCCGGCAGTCGATCACCGAGCCGCTGGTGTCGTTCAAGGTCGGCGACCGGCGCAGCCGCGAGACCCGCGCCAGGGAGCTGCTCGACCAGGTCGCGCTGCCCGTCGCGTACCTGGACCGGCTGCCGAGCGAGCTGTCCGGCGGGCAGCGGCAGCGGGTCGCGATCGCGCGGGCCCTCGCGCTGAGCCCGCAGCTGCTGATGCTCGACGAGCCGGTGTCCGCGCTCGACGTCCTCGTCCAGGACCAGATCCTCCGGCTGCTGGTCGACCTGCAGGAGCGGCTCGGGCTGTCGTACCTGTTCGTGTCGCACGACCTGGGCGTCGTCGCCGAGATCTCGCACACGGTGTCGGTGATGAGCGGCGGCAAGGTCGTCGAGCAGGGGCCAGTCGCGGAGGTCTTCACCAACCCGCAGTCGCCGCACACCCGCGAGCTCATCGATGCCGTCCCCGGCCGCGCAGCGGCCGATCGGCCGGCGGTGGACACACCGGCTACGCCGTCAGCGGACCGGCCGACGGCGGATGTGCATGGCTGAACCTTCCATGGCGCGACGCCCGCCACTTCCGGACACCCGGCGGCCGTCGGCGCTCGTGGCCCAGTTCGCCGGGGCGCGAGCCAACCCGGGACCGGCGGCCCTCGCCACCGTCACCGGGCTGCTCAACGGCGCCACGATGGTGTTCGGCGCATCCGCCGTCGGCTGGTCCACCGACCACCTCGTGGTGCCCGCCCTGTCCGGCAGTACCGTGCCGGCGTCCGCGTGGTGGGTCAGCGCGCTGCTCATCCTCGGCATCTCGGCGCTGCGATGGGTCACCATCTTCGTCCGCGGCGTCGCCACCGGCCGGGTCCAATACCGCTCGCAGGCCGAGACCCGCCGCGCCGTCGTGCACCGCTACCTCGAGCTCGACCCCGGCTGGCATCGCCGCCATTCGCCGGGCCGGCTCCTCGCCCACGCTGTGTCGGACGTCGACGCACTGTGGTCGCCGATGCAGTTCGCGTACTTCGCCGCCGGCATGGTCTTCATGCTGCTGCTGGCCCTGACGGAGCTGTTCGTCCGCGACCGCGCCCTCGGCTTCGTCGGGCTGGCGCTCGTCGTCCTCGTCCTCGGCGTCAACATCGGCTACCAGCGACTGCTCGCCCCGCGCGCCCGCGCGGCGCAGGCGGCCCGCGGCGCCGTCAGCGGCGTCGCCCACGAGTCGATCGAGGGCGGACCCGTGGTCCGCAGCCTGGGCCTCGCTGCGGCCGAGGACGCCCGATTCGCGCCCGCCGTCGACGGCCTGCGCGCCGCGGACCTGCGTATCGCCGCGGTCAGCTCGGTCTTCGACCCTGTGCTGGAGCTGCTGCCCACCGTCGCGGTCCTGGCCGTCCTCGCCGTCGGGGCGCCGCAGGCCACGCCCGGCGGCCTCACCGTCGGCGACCTGGTCGGCGTGGTGTACCTGCTCATCACGATCTCCATCCCGCTCAACGTCATCAGCCGCTTCCTGTCGATGCTGCCGATGTCCGGCGCCGGTCGCGCCCGCGTGCAGGCGGTGCTGCAGCACCCGGGCACCTCGTCGTCCGGCGGCAGGCTCGCCGATCAGCGAGGCGCGCTGCGGGTGCGGCTGCGCGGCGTCGGCGTCACCGTCGACGGCCACCGGCTCCTCGATAGCGTCGACCTGGACCTCGAGCCGGGCACCGTCACCGTCGTCGTCGGCGCCGTCGGCTCCGGCAAGAGCACCCTGCTCGACGTCGCCGGCGGCCAGGACCACCCGACCGGCGGCACGGTGTGCTTCGACGGCGTCGACGTGCGCGACCTCGGCCGGGACGCGGTCGCGGAGCACGTCGCGGTCGTGCCGCAGACGTCGTTCCTGTTCGCGGAGTCCGTCCGCGACAACCTGAGCCTCTCCGGCCACCCGTGGCGGCGCCGCCCGTACATGGAACAGGAGCTTTGGCGGGCCCTGCGCATCGCCGCGGCGGACGACATCGTGCGGGATCTGCCCGACGGGCTCGACACCGTCGTCGGTGAGCGCGGCGCGACCCTGTCCGGCGGCCAGCGGCAGCGGATCTGCCTCGCCCGCGCCGTCCTGCGCGAGCCGCGGCTGCTGGTGCTCGACGACGCCATGTCGGCGCTCGACCCGCGCGTCGAACGCCAGGTCCTCGCCGGGCTCGCCGCCGCCTGGGACGGCCCGGACCGCCCGACGGTGGTGCTCGCCACCAGCCGCCCCGCCGCGGTCACCCTCGCAGACCGGGTGGTCCTCCTGCACGCCGGCAGAGTCGCCGCAGCCGGTGCGCACACCGCGCTGCTGGACGTGCCGGAGTACCGCCGCCTCGTCACCGCCTACGAGGACCGCTCCCATGTCGGCTGAACTCGCCAGCCTCGCACAGGCCGGCCCGCGGGCCCTGATCGCCGCCGCCGTGCGCGTCTCACCGCGGCTACGCAAGGGCCTCGCCCTCACCGGCCTGCTGGCGCTGCTCGCGGGTGCCGGTCGGGTCATCGCGCCGCTGACCGTGCAGCACGCGATCGACGCCGGGCTCGCGCCGCACACCGTCGGGCCCGCGGTCGCCGTCGGCGCGGGCGCCGTGCTGGTCGCCGGCACGTCCTCCGTCCTGCTCAACCGACGGCTGCACGACCGCGTCGAAGGAGCCCTGGCCGACGTGCGGCGGGCCGGGTTGCGCCGGGTCCACGAGATGGCCGCCAGCACCGCCGACCGGGTGCCCGCCGCCGACCTGACGGCCCGGCTCACCAGCGACGTCGACCAGGTGACCACGTTCCTGCAGGGCGGTGGCATCCAGTTCCTCACCAGCGCCGCCCAGCTGCTCGTCGCGACCGCCGCGATGCTCGCCTACAGCCCGCTGCTCGCGCTGCCTGTGCTGGTCCTCGCGGCGCTCGCGTTCGGGGCGATGCTGGGCATGCAGCGGGTGATCGCCCGCCGGTACGACCGTGCCCGCACCGACGTGTCGCGCCTGCAGACCGCGGTGAGCGAGGCCGTGCTCGGCGCGCCGGTGATCCGCTCCACCGGCACCGCCGCCCGCGCCCGGGGCAAGCTCGACGAGGCCGTCGACCGCGCCCGGGACAGCTTCATGCGGACCCTCGTGCCGTTGCACAGCAACACGTCACTGGGGGAGCTGGCGATCTCCACGATGACCGTGGCGGTCCTGCTCGGTGGTGTCTGGTGGGCCCTCGCCGGCGACCCGGCGCAGCCGCGCCTCACCGCCGGGCAGGTCGTGGCGATGGTGTTCCTCGTCGGGTTCTTCGTCCGGCCGCTGCAGTTCCTCGTGCAGAGCCTCGGCGAGGCGCAGAACGCACTCACCGGCTGGCGACGGGCCCTGGAGCTGGTCAGCACGCCGAGCGCCGAGGTCGCCGACGGCGTCGCGCTGCCTCCCGGCCCGGTCGGGGTGTGCGTCGAGGAGGTATCGGCCCGGTACGGCGACGACCGCCTCGTCCTGCGCGACGTAACGGCCCGCATCGCACCCGGCGAGCACGTCGCCGTCGTCGGCCGCACCGGATCGGGCAAGTCCACATTCGCGAAGCTGCTCACGCGGCGCCTGGAGGCAGCCGGCGGGACGATCCGGCTCGGCGGGGTGCCGTTGCCCCGGCTCGCCGCCGCTTCGCTGGCCGGCCGGGTGGTCATCGTCCCGCAGGACCCGTTCCTGTTCGACGGCACCCTCGGGCAGAACATCCGGCTCGGCGTGCCCGCCGCGACCGACGCCGACGCGGTGCGCATCCTGCGCGACCTCGGCCTCGCAGATTGGTTCGGCACCCTGCCCGACGGCCTCGACACCCAGGTCGGCCTGCGCGGTGAACGGCTCTCCGTCGGCGAACGGCAGCTCGTCGCCCTGGCCCGCACGGCCCTCGTCGACCCGGACCTGGTGGTGCTCGACGAGTCGACGTCCGGCGTCGACCCGGCCACCGATGTGGCGGTGCAGCGCGCTCTCGCCGTCCTGACCCGCGACCGGACCACCGTCTCGATCGCCCACCGCATGATCACCGCCGAGACCGCCGACCGGGTCCTCGTCTTCGCCGCCGGGCGCCTCGTCGAGTCCGGCCACCACACCGACCTCGCCGGGCGGCCCGGCCCGTACGCCGACCTCGTCGCGGCATGGCACAGCACAGGAGGTAACCCATGACCAGGCTCGGCTTCAACACCCGCGTGTCGTTCCCCACCGGCGAGGCGGCCCGCGGCCTCCGTGAGGGCATCGAGCTCTTCCAGGCGGCGGAGGCGCTCGGGTACCAGTCGGGCTGGGCCTACCAGCGGCACTTCGACAACTACCTGTCCTCACCGATCCCGTTCTTCGCCGCCGCCGGCCAGCACACCAGCCGCATCACCCTCGGCAGCGCCGTCATCCCCGCCCGCTATCAGGAGCCCGTCCTGCTCGCCGAGGCGGCCTGCACCGCGGACCTGTTGATCGGAGGGCGGCTGCAGCTGGCGTTCTCCAGCGGCACCGACGTGTGGGACTCCGTGTTCGGCGCGGCCGGCACCGACGCGCGCACCGAGGGCCAGCGGCGGCTCGCCCGGTTCCTGTCCGCGGTCTCTGGGGAGACCCTGCACACGGTGACGGAACGCCACGGCCTCGCCGGCCCGCCGGTCGGCACCGAGCTGCGGGTCACCCCGCCGGACCCTGGGCTGCGGGACCGGATCTGGTACGGCTCCGGCAGCATCGCCTCTGCCGTCACCGCCGCACGGCAGGGGCTGCGGCTCATCACCGGCACGATCCTGCACGACGTCCCGGCCGGCGAGACGTTCCCCGACCACCAGGCGCGGCTGATCGGCGCCTACCGTGAGGCCTGGACCGTCGCGCACGGCACGCCCGCGCCGCCGGTCGCGGTCGCCGCCTCGGTCCTGCCCGGGCCGACCGAGGCGCTGCGCGCCACGTACGCCGCCTATGACCGGCAGCGACGCACCCAGGGCCCCGGCGCGTCCCGCCCCGCGGGCGCCCTGCCGCCGGCACTGTCCGCGGACCTGCCGCCCGGGATGGCGATGAGCCCGGTGTACCACGGCGACCCCGACACCGTGACCGCCGCGATCCTCGCCGATCCGGGCCTGTCGGCGGCGGACGAGCTGGTGCTGTTCCTGCCACCCGCGTTCGGCCTCGCCGACAACGTCCGCCTGCTCACCGACCTGGCACGGACGGTGGCCCCGGCACTCGGCTGGACCCCGTCCCTCGAACCGGTGTCCGCCGCACGCTGAGCCGACGCAGAGCGCCCGGCGCGTCATTCGTGCATGGCGCCGGGACCGGCGGACTCGGCCGGGGCGTCGTGGGCCTTCGGGGTGTTTCGGAGGGCCGGACTGAAGGAGAGCAGGCAGGCCACGAGGCCGAGACCGAAGCAGATGAGCAGGCCCTGGCGCAGGCCGGTGGCGGTGACGGTGCGCAGGTCGCCGGCGAGGGCGACCCCGGTGACGAGGGCGATGCAGAACGTCGCCGACAGGCGTTGCGTCAGCTGGAGGAACGACGCCGCGACGCCATGGTGCGTCGGCGGCGCGAAGCTGAGTGTGATCGCCCGCAGCGCCGGCTCGAACACCGCCGACGCGCCGCTGATGAGCAGTTCGATCGCGACGATCGCGACGACGAGCCCGGCGCCCGTGACCGTGGTGCTGATCGAGGCGAGGACGGCTGTGCCGGAGGCCTGGACGACGAGCGCGATCGGCAGGGTACGGGCCCCGAGCCGGGCAAAGACGCGGGAGGTGACCGAGGACGCCGCGACCCGTGCGAGCGCGCCGGGGACCAGCACCGCGGCGACGACGAGGGGGCTCCAGCCCAGCCCCTGCAACAGGTACACCGTGAGCACCGTCGAATGGGCCAGCAGGCCGCCGAACCAGAGCAGCGCGATCAGGTTGCCGGCCACGAAGCCGCGGGACGCCAGCAGTTGCGAGACGAACAGCGGCGTGCGCCCACGGGCGGCGTAGCGGCGCTCCCAGGCGATGGTCGCCACCGCCAGGCCGGCGCACGCGCCGACGACGGCCCAGAGCCGGCCACCGTCGATGCCCGGGTCGATGACGGGCACGGTGACCAGCACGACGAACGCGCCGACGAGCACGATCGCGGGAAGGTCGAGACTGATCCGCCGCGCCGCGGGTGGCCGGCGCGGCAGGAACCGGACGGTCAGCGCGACGACGGCGGCGACGAACGGCAGGTTCAGCGCCAGCACCGCCCGCCACGCGAGGTGGTGGGGGAGCACGTCGAGCGCGATCGCGGCGCCGAGCGGCCCGACGACGGCGGCGGCCGCGCCCGCGGCGCTGTAGGCGGCGAGGGCGCGGACCCGTCGCAGTCCGGTGAACCGGTCCTGGATGATGCCGAGCACCTGGGCGCTGATGAGCCCGGCGCCCAGCCCCTGCACGGCGCGTCCGGTGACCGCCCACCCGATGCCGGGCGCTGCCGCGGCGGCGAGCGCGCCGGCCGCGAACACGACGAGCCCGACGATGAACAGGGTCCGCCGGCCGTGAGCGTCGCCGAGCCGCCCGCCGGGCACCAGGCCGAGCCCGAAGGTCAGCGAGTAGATGGACAGGAACCACTGGACGCCGCTGGTCGGCGCGTCGAGGGCGGTGCCGAGTGACGGCACCGCATAGGTGACGACCACCGAGTCCAGCAAGGTCGCGAACCCGGCGCCGGCGCAGCAGGCCAGCAAACCGAGGTCGGCCCGTCCCATCCGCGCCGGCGCGGCCTCCGTGTCTGCGACGGTCACAGGCGCAGCGTAAGCGCCGGTCCAATTGGCGTCAAAGCCTATGGGCTAACTAGTAATTTGCATCGCTTTCATGGCAAGATCGGGCGGTGCACATCGAGAGCGTCGACTGGGACGATGTCGCCGCGGTGGCGTTGCGGGAGGCGATGGCCGAGGAGGTGCGGCTGCGCTACCCGGACCGGTTCAACGATCGAAACGGCGTCGACGCGGGCGACGTCGTCTACACAGGCGTCGCCTACACCGCCGACGGGCTGCCGGTCGGGCACGCAGCGCTGCGGCGGCTCGGCGCCGACCTCGAGCTCAAGCGCATGTACATCGTCCCCGCGCACCGCGGCACGGGCGTGTCGACCGCGTTGCTCGCGGCCGTGGAGGCGGCCGCGGCCCGGCTCGGCGGGCGGCGGCTCCTGCTGCAGACCGGCGACCGCCAGCCGGAAGCGGTCCGCCTGTACGAGAAGACCGGCTACACCCGCATCCCGATCTTCCCGCCGTACGAGACGCGGACGTACTCGTTCTGCTTCGAGAAGCTCCTGCAGCCCGTTCACACTGCCACCACGGTGATCACAGGCGGCACCGACGGGATCGGGCGGGCGCTCGCCGGGACGTACCTCGGCCGCGGCCACCACGTCGTGGTCATCGGGACCAACCAGGAAAAGGGCGCGGCGTTCCTGCGGGCCGCGGACGAGGCCGGCGCCGGTGACCGGGCGTGGTTCCTGGGCGCCGACCTGAGCCTCGTCGCCGGCAACCGCGACGTCATCGACCGGATCACCGAGCGGTATGCGGCGATCGACGTACTGATCCTCGGGGTACGCTTCCACCGCTCGACCCGCGTCGAGACCGCGGACGGCCTCGAGAGCAACTTCGCGCTCTACTACCTCAGCCGGTACCTGCTGAGCCACGGCCTGGCCGGGCCGCTGCGGCGCGCCGAGCGGCCGGTCGTGCTGAACTTCGGCGGCGCAGGGCTCACCGGCCCGGTCCGCTGGGACGACCTGCAGCTGCGCCGCGACTATCCAGGCACCGGCGCCCTCGGGCACAGCGCCGCCCTCTGCGACCTCCTCGGCGTTCGGTTCGCCGAGGAGTACGGCATCCCCTACGTACTGAACCATCCAGGGGTCGTCGCCACCAGCTTCGCGGGCGAGTACGACGCGGCCACCGCGAGCCACGTCGACGGGCTACGGAACTCGGGCAAGCCGGTCGCCGAGGCGGTCGCGCAGATCCTGCCGTTCCTCGACGCGCCGCCCGCCGGGCTCACGGCGGTGCTGGAGGGCAGGCGCATCCCGTTCGCGGCCGACCCGGGCGACGCCGCCCGCCTCGACGACATCACCAGGAAGCTCCTGGCGGCTCTCTGAGGATCAGCTCCGCTACGGCGTCGGGGCGGTCCAGGGGGACGAGGTGGCCGCTGCGGGCGACGAGATCTCCGGTGAGGTCGTCGGTGACCGGCAGCAGTTGCCGGTGCAGCAGGTCGCCGACGGTATTGCCGCCCACGGCGACGGTCGGCACGGTCAACCGACCCGCCGCAAGCACCGCCTCCGCGCTGTGCTGCGCTGCACGGTAGGAGCCGAAGCCGCACCGTAAGGCGTCGCGGCCGGTGTACGCGTGGACGAACGTGTCCCGGATGTCCTCGGCACGCCACGGTGCTCGTACGTGCCGGCGGCGAGGAACCAGTCCAGATATTCGCCTTCATGTCCTTCGAGGACCCTCTCCGCGAGCCCGGGCGCCGAGTGGAAGTCGAACCACCACGGCGGCGCCGCGAATCCACCGGCCAGCTCGGGCAGCGTCGCCTCGATGAGCGTGAGGCGGCGTACCCGCGCCGGATGCAGCGCGGCGAGCACGAACGTGGCCGGGACGCCGGCGTCGATCGCCACGACCTCGGCGCGGTCGATGTCGAGGGCGTCCAGCAGGCCGAGCATGTCGGCGGCGCCGGTGCCCGCGTCGACGCCGCCCGCCGCCCGGGCACTGTCGCCGATCCCGCGCAGGTGCCGGTGCACGGGATCGGCGACTTCACCGCTTTCGGCGGCAGCCGCCATGCTCGGCGTAACGCCTCTCGGTGAATTCGCCGGCCTCCTCCGAACGACCTGACCCAGCGGGAAGAGGCGCTCGGTAGAGTTGCGTGGGAGATGCCTGCACCGGCACGGGCCCCGGAGTACGTCGGGTTGCCGAGGTGAGCTGGCGTTACAACGATGATGCTTCTTCGATGTTCTGGGTATAGATGCAGGCACCGCGAGACTGACTGTCCGCGAACGGTGTCGTACCGCTACGACCAGGCATGAAGATCCGGAAGGGTGAACTTGATGTCCGTCACCGCCACACACCCTGCCACTGCCGTCGTCCCGCAGGCCGAGCAGCAGGTCTCGGTAAAGGCGAAAGCTGTCGAGCTCCTGCGGGTGCAGCCAGCGTCGCGGGAGCAGACCGATGCGGTAGCCCTGTCCCTGCTGTCGCTGCTGGCGGACCTGCCCGACGGCAGCCCGGACCGGGCGCGGGTACGGGCCAGGCTCATCGAGCTGTACGTTCCCCTCGCCCGGTATCTGGCGCAGCGGTTCCGCAACCGCGGTGAACCTCTCGAAGACCTCGTCCAAGTCGCCTGCGTAGGTCTGGTCCAGTCGGTCGACGGGTTCGACCCATCCCGGGGCGCGGCGTTCACGTCCTACGCCATTCCCATGATCTCCGGCATGCTGAAGCGGCACTTCCGGGACAAGTGCTGGGACGTGCGCGTCCCCCGCCGCGTCCAAGAGGTGCGGCTGCAGATCAACCGCGTCACCGAAGACCTCACCCACACCCTCGGCCGGGCACCCACCGTCAGCGACCTCGCCGCCCGTATCGACGCGACCGAGGAAGAGATCATCGAAGCGCTCGAGGCCGGCTCGGCGTATCGGGCACTGTCGCTGGACGTGCCGGTCCGCGGCGACGAGCACGGCGTCACCGAACTCGGCGACATGCTCGGCGGCGCCGACCACGACATGGAACTCGCCGAAACCCGGGAAGCACTACGACCGCTCCTGACCCGGCTTCCCGCCCGCGAACAGAAGATCATCTCGATGCGGTTCTTCGGCGGCTGCACCCAGTCCCAGATCGCCGCCGATCTCGGCATCTCCCAGATGCACGTGTCGCGGCTCCTTGCCGCAGCGCTCGCCAAACTCCGCACCGGCCTGCTGACCGACGACTGACCGGCCTTTTGGTGCAGGCGAACACTTGCTACGACCCGACCGTCTTTACCTACTCGGCATCTGGACCTCGTCTGGGACCAGCAGGGTTCCCCAGGCGGCGAGTCCGGCCGTGGTGGACGCCCACCGGCGCCGGGATCGATGATGGTGGTTCGCCCCGCCGGGCGGCTGTGCACACCTCACAACGACAAAGGGGACGTGCTGCGACGGCCGGAAGCGACCCTGTCGCCGAACCCGACGCTGCGGCACGTGCCATTCTGGACCGGGCGCGATGGGCCCGGGTTTCACACAGTGGACGTCCCAACTTGGCCTGGTCGACCTGGGAGCAGCTCGCCGTGGCTCTGATCCTGGACGATGCCGAGCACATCACGGCGATGGGCTACACCGTTGTGCGCGTCATAGAGGCGGTCGCGGACGGCATGCGCTGCCCACCGACCGACTTCACCGGTTGGCTGACCGACATCCGCGCCCGGCTCAATACGCAGAGCGAAGCCCAGCGCATGTAACCGTCGGTATGTTTACACGGACCTGCGGCGGGGCCGGAGGTCTGGGCCGGGTGAAACGGCGTCGGATCGCCTCGCCGGCTTGTGCCGTCCGGTCGGCGGAGCAGGTGGAGGTGGGTGTTGGCTGGTTCAGCCCTCGACGCCGGTCGAGGTGTGTGCCGAGCCGACCGGCTTGGACTCGGGGGATCCCCGCTGCCGCAGGTAGATGGACAGGACCGCCATGGAGAACACGGCGAGGAGTTCGGACTGCCAGTTCTGCAGGGTGCGGTTCCAGAAGTCCGGTTCGAGCAGGTAGCCCGGCCAGGACACGGGGGTCTGCAGCTGGCTGAGTTGCCGCTCGTTGAACGCCGCGACGCCGGCGAGCGACTGCGCGAGCCACGACAGCAGGAAGATCCCGCCCATGACCAGACCGAGCGAGTTGGACAGCAGCTGCCGCCGCCACCCGGCCGCCTTCGCCCAGGCTGGTGAGTCGTCACGGGCGTGCGGTCCGACGAGCTGGTCCTGATCGGACTCGGTGCCGGCCTGGTCCAGGGACTTCGACTCCGGTGAGCCCTTCTGCAGCAGCCACACGGTGAGCACGATGTAGAGGAAGAACTGTAGGTACTCCGACTGCCAGTTCTCCGCCACGTCCACCGCGAAACTGGCCGACGTCAGGTACCGGCCCAGCGATATCGGCTCCAGGCCGTCGACGACCTGCTGCTGGTTGTAGTCGGCATGCCCGGCGAACATCTGCCCGACGAGCGCGAGCAGGAACAGCACACCGAACACCAGCCCGAGGGAATGCTCCCGGACGAATCTGCGCATCGCGGCACCCCGGCTCATCGGTGCGTCCTTAGGTGCGTTCATCGGTGGAGCAGCCCGAGCGCGATGACATAGCCCAGCCCGGCGCCGACGACGGCCAGGCACAGCACGAACAGCGTCCGCATCTCAGCCTCCCTGCAGCATGCAGTCGTACGGCCGCTCACCATGCGGGCGGCAGCCGACCGCGACGACCCGCCACCCGCCCGGGAACGCCGCCACGAACACGGTGTCGTCGTCCAGGACGACCCGCGCCCACTGGCCGTACACATCCACCCGGCGCACCGCACCTGGCCCCGGCAGATCCTCATCGAGAATCGCGCCCGGACACAACGCGTCCGCGGAATGCTCAAGCTCCGCGACGGTGTCCGGGGCGAGGACGGTGCAGGCTGCGGCGCCGTCGCCGTCAGCGACGGAGGTCAGCAGTTGCACCGCCGCGTCCGCGGCGGCATCCCGCCGGGATGTGTCGGCTGTGCACCCGGTCATCAGCATCGCGACCGCGATAACAGTGGCGGTCGTCATCGACCGACTGGTTCGCATACTGAAGGGGGTGCCCATCCCCGGCCGGCAGCACACATGATCCACGCCGGACAGTTACCGACGATGCCTTCCCGGGCCGCACCTTGTCGGCCCGTCGCGATCAGGTCGCCGGTCGTGGTCTGCTGGCCCGTCGTGCGGTTCTTACCAGGCGCCAGTAGCCGCCTCGATCACTTCGATGGAAGTCGATGCTGCCGCGCCGCTGTAGTGACTAAACCGCCAGGTGGTCTAGCTTGGGAGATCGGCGTAGGTGATCGTCGAGCGGTAGGTGATCAGGGCGGCTGTCGCGTCGTCCTGGGGCCGTTCGTGCTGGTGCTCGAGGATGGCGTAGACGAGGCGGCCCATAGTTTGCGGTGCGGGGAGCCGGTCGGCGAGGGCGCGGGCGACGAACTCGGCCAGCTGGTCGGCGCCGAAGAAGTCACCGATGACGGCGCGAGCCTCAATGACGCCGTCGGTATACAACAGCGAGGTGATCGCCAGGTTTGGCACGGCCACCTCGGCGATGGCGGGTACGGACTCGGCGAGGATGGCGGGGACCCACGGTGTCAGGGTTTGAGCGTTGACCCGAAGGACACCAGCGCGGTGGGGGGGGGGGGGGGGGGGGGACACCCCCCCCGGGAGGAGTGAGGGGGGGGGGGTTTCTTCCGGTGGGTCCAGAGGCACACCCCCGGAAACAGCGAACGTTCC
>NZ_JBVJIJ010000054.1:45165-46515 GCF_055586325.1 Dactylosporangium sp. NPDC051087
GGGGGGGGGGGGGGGTTGGGGGGGGGGGGAGGGGCCCCGGGGTGGGGGGGTGTGGGTTTTGACACAAAGAACACCATGGTGTTTGTTTTTTTTCCCCCCCCCCCCCCCCCCACTGCGGCGATGTCAGGTGACGGGTTTGCCGCCGGTGACGCCGAGGACCTCGCCGGTGACATAGCTGGATTCCTGGGATGCGAAGAACACATACGACGGTGCCAGTTCGGCGGGCTGGCCGACCCGGCCGAGCGGCGTGTCCGAGCCGAACTGCTTCACCTGCTCCGGCGGGATGGTCGCCGGGATGAGCGGGGTCCAGATCGGGCCTGGCGCGACGGCGTTGACGCGGACGCCACGCTCGGCGAGATCCTGGGCGAGGCCCTTGGTGAAGGCCACGATGCCGCCCTTGGTCGTGGCGTAGTCCAGCAGGTGCGCCGAGGGCTGGAACGCCTGGACCGACGCGGTGTTGATGATCACCGAACCGGGTTGCAGGTGTGACAGGGCTGCTTTGCAGAGCCAGAACATGGCGTACAGGTTGGTCTTGAACACCCGGTCGAACTGCTCGGTCGTGATGTCGGCGATCCCGTTCGGCTGCGCCATCTGATATGCGGCGTTGTTCACCAGAACGTCCAGACCGCCGAGTTCCGCGACCGCCCGCTCGATGATCTGGGCGCAGTGCGCCTCGTCGCGGATGTCGCCGGGCACGCCGATACCGGTACGGCCGGCGTCACGCACCCAGCGGAGGGTCTCCTGCGCGTCCTGTTCCTCCTCCGGGAGGCAGGAGATGAGGACGTCGGCGCCTTCCCTGGCATAAGCGATCGCGACGGCACGGCCGATGCCCGAGTCACCGCCGGTGATCACCGCCCGCCGGCCGGTCAGCCGTCCACTGCCGCGGTAACTCTGCTCGCCATGGTCGGGCTGGTCGGGCATCTGCCCAGTCAGGCCGGGCGGCTGCTGCTCACCGCCGTCCACATCCTCGGCGCGGGGAAACCGTATGCGCGGGTCCTGCAGGTCGTCCTGGGTCATCGTTGCTTCCTTCCACCGACACCACAACGGTGGTTCCCGGCAGTCGTCCAGCTAACCAATCCGCCGGCTCCGGTGCGTCCACGGGCAGCATTTTGCCGCTCACCCACTGGTAGCCAGCAGTGTGAGCGGTGATGATGTCGTGCTGACTCGCAGGGAACGCAGTGAAGCGGTTGCGTGGGGCACCCGGCTTCCCTGTGTGTGGCACCCCGGCTTCCCCGTGTGGATGCCTGCGGCTGGCCAGCTAGAGACCATTCGGGGTCAGGGTTTGGGTTGCTCCTTCTTTGTGGGTGATCGCTCTGGCCTGTGGCGGCGGTGTGCTGGGGGTATGCGGTA
>NZ_JBVJIJ010000055.1:0-42146 GCF_055586325.1 Dactylosporangium sp. NPDC051087
GTAATGCTTCATAGCCATAGTCTTCCAGGACTCCCATCCACCCGAACCACTCAAGATCCAGGTTCCAGGTGTCCAAGATCAGGGGTCAACTCCCGTCAACTTGCCGAGGGCGCCGCCGCGTACGATGCCGGCGTTGTTGACCAGCACGTCCAATCTGCCGTATGTCTCCGACGCCGATTGGATGATCTGCTGCGGCCCGTCCTCGGCGGTGATGTCGACGGGCAGCGGCGTGATCCGGGAATGCCCGGCCGCAGTCTCCCTGAGCGGTTCGCTTCGCCGTCCGATCGCGACTACGTGGGCGCCCTCATCGGCGAAGGCGCGGGCGGTGGCCCGGCCGATGCCGGTGCCGGCTCCGGTGACAGCGACGATCCTGACGCTCTGCGGTGCGGTGCTGTTCATGCCGGTCATCGTGCAACCCTGCCGCCTGCGGCAAGGTCAACGTTCGCAAACTGCGCGAGCGAGCTGTTCGGACGAGGCAGGCCACCTGGAGCATCGCTCCCCGATCACGTATCCGCGCATGCCGCTGACATCGCGCGTTGACCGCGTTGGACAACGGCGTGTTGAGGCAGGCCGAATCCGCGGTTCGCGCCAATGCGCGGGAGGCTCGGATTTCGTGTGGACGTTTCTGGCTGCCAGTGGATACCGTCGCCCGGTGAGGCATGCCAGGCGGTACAGCTATGTTGGGCCGCCTGAGCTGCGCGACTCGGTGGCGAGGATGGACACCGTCGCTGTCGATACGGCTACCGCCATCGCGCGCTGGCTCGCTGGGCGCGACCGCGGTGAACTCGTCGAGCCCTTCACCTTCGTCGTGGCACCCAACGGCGAACTCAGGTTGGCACCCCGACGCTCCGAACACGTCGCGCTGGCGAATGGACACGACGTCCTCGCGGCCGGCGAAATCGCCTTCGCGCCCGCCGACTCCGGCTGGCACGCGGTCGAGGTGACCAACCAGTCGACCGGGTACTGCCCCGACCCGGACTCCTGGCAGGCCGTCGGCGAAGCGCTCGACCGAATCGGCGTACGGCATCCGGACGACTTCACCGACAAGGTCATATTCCGGCGCTGCCCCGCCTGCGGCGAGCGCAACGTCGTGCGGGACAACGACTTTATCTGCGCCCAGTGCGACAGCGCCCTGCCCGCGCAGTGGAACTTCGCGTCGAACTGATCAACGGCGATAAAGCCACTCGGCGCGCGCGCCGGTGCGCGCATCTGCCGAATTGAGTACGTCGTACATCCATCCCAAGCATGATCCCTTGTCTTCGATGGAATACGGTCGGGGCGTGACGATGCCGAGTGAGACGGAACTGTCCGGAGAGCTGCTCTTGGTCGCCATCGTCGAGATGTCGCCAGGGCGATGCCGTGCCCACCACGCGGGTAATCGAGGTACGTGACCTGTAGGCACACAGGTCCTCCGAGCCGGGCCCGATAGTCCTATGACGTCGGCGCGGCCCCGCCAACCCCGGAGAC
Organism: Dactylosporangium sp. NPDC051087; assembly: GCF_055586325.1. Taxonomy (NCBI): domain Bacteria; kingdom Bacillati; phylum Actinomycetota; class Actinomycetes; order Micromonosporales; family Micromonosporaceae; genus Dactylosporangium; species Dactylosporangium sp. NPDC051087. Next base: position 1,468 of record NZ_JBVJIJ010000055.1, read on the forward strand.
TCTGATGTCCTATCCGGCGGGGAGGATGGGCGCGGGAGGTACAGATGAGCGACATCGCGGACGTTCCACCCGCCGTTGTGGGCCGGCTCCGGGTGATCTGCGGGGAACTGCCAGAGGCGTACGAGGAGCCGGCGTGGATCGGCCTGCGGTGGCGGATTCGCCGGCGGACGTTCCTGCACGTCTACACCACCGACGAGAGGGGGTCGGCGTACATCGATCTGGACGGTCCGGCCATCCTGATGACCTTCCGGGTGCCGCCCGGGGAGTTGGCCGCACTGGCGCATGCCGGCCCTCCGTTCTTCCGGGCCGACTGGGCAGCGAACGTCGTGGGAATGGTGCTGGACGACGAGACGGACTGGGTCGAGGTTGCCGAGCTGGTGACGGACAGCTACCGCGTGCAGGCGCCCCGCCGCCTCGCGTTCCGGCTGAAGGCAGGTGGATGAACCGCCGGCAACCTCCCCACGTTGCCGCTTATCCAGGTTCGGTGCTGAGAAGCATTCCTATTCATGGTGGGATAGGTCGGGTTGCCGCACTGGCCAGAGATACTTCAGGAGACGATTCCGATGACGACATCACCCAGTGCCGCATGCTCCCGGCCGTCTGGCCGGATTTGCGGATGCAGTCCATTCCGGGCGTGATCTGCTTCACGAACTGGTAGATGCCTTCGCAGGTCCACCGCGGCGTGACATCGAGGAAGACCTCGCGTCGTTTTCACTCGGTTCGGGTATCGGCCTCGAGCACGGTGAGGTCGCGCACCGCGTACCGGTGATGCTCGGCCTCTTCCTTGAGCACGACGCTGAGGCAGCGGCGTACGACGTAGTCCTTGTCCGGGTAGGGGTCGGCCGGCTTGCGACCACATACCCGGTCGAGCTCGGCCTCGGTGAGCTCGTCGACGACCCGGCGTATCGTGGCCATGCGGGCGAGCCGCGGCGCGAGCACCTCGTCGAGCGTCGGGATGGCATCGAGGGTGAGCCCGAGTTTCGCCGATACTTCGGCCGGCATCCAGCCGCCAGGAAGGCCCAACGAGTGGTACGGCGCATCCTCCTCGAGCACGGCGTTACCGATCCAGGCATCGCTGGCCATCAGCAGATGCCGCTGCGTATCGACGAACGACCACTCGCCGTCGACCTGCTCATGCAGCTTCGCCTCCGGTAGGCGCCTGGCACGGTCAAGCGTCTCCTCCCACTGCTTCTCGATGGCATCCCAAGTGGCCCGGTATTCGGCGACGGACGTGGCCTCACGGGCCAGCACCCGGTTGGGATGCAGCCGATCGAGCTCGGCCTCGACGTAGGCGGTCACGTCGACGTCATTGACAACGACACGCTCGAAGCCGCCACCAAGGGAGACGTTGCCCCCATAGCAGTCCACAATCTTCAGACCGGTGACGTCGCAATCGCGAATCTCGAGACCAGAGAGGTCGCACAGATGGATGCGGGCACCACGGAACTGGTCACCTTGGGTGTACTCAGCAGGCATCGGGACAGCTTCCCGTATCCGTCCCGCCCCAGCAAGTGAATGGCACAACGTGAGGGTTGCGTATTGCGTCCGGGTGGGAGAGTGCGGAATCCAGCATCTTGGCGAGCGCTCGACGATCGATCTTGCCCGCGCGGTTGAGAGGCATCTCGTCCAGCCAGACGGCCACCGAGGTCCTCGACATAGCCCCACACTCATCTGCCGCCGAGCGACCGCGGCCGTCGCCGCGGAGATCGTAACGCTTCGTGACGGCAGCTCTATGCGCCGAACGGCGGTCGCGGTGCTCGATCGTGCCGATGAGCGGGCATCCGGTCTGTGCACTCGTGCGTTGTTGCTGGCCGCGGAGCGATCGCACGGCATGCTGGTGGCGATCGTTGCTTGGATTCCGTGCCGCCTATGGAGCAGCAGGAGTCAGCACCGCTCTGATCGCGGGCAGCTCGTCGGGTGCCAGCAGGTCGGTCGCGTCGAACGTCACGATCCACTCTTGGAGCGCGGGCGTCCTGTTCGCCAACTGGCGTTCCGCGTCCTCCGCGGTTGTCGGCTCCTGCTGGTGCTGGCGCCAGTTGCCCTGGTCGGGGTCATAGACCCAGGCGTGCCCGGCATGCGCTGCTGCGCCACGCCACCCTGCAGCGTAGTCATCGATGATGGCCTGGTCCGTCGCGCCGGCGATGTGCAACAGCATCGCGGAGATCATGCCGGTGCGGTCCCGGCCTCCCGCGCAGTGCACGAGCACCGCCCCGTCTGCCCGGGCGACCGCGCGCAGCGCGGCGGAGACCCGGTCGGGGGCAAGCCGGGCATTGTCGGCCCAGCAGCTCGGATGATCCAGGAAAGGCCCGCAGACCCGGAGGAACTCGGTGTCGTCAGGGTCTTCGGTCGGCACCGGCACGAAGACCAGGCCCTGCAGCGACTCGGCGCTGATGACCGGATGTTCCGCTCGACGCTGTGTCTCAGCCGGTGCATTCCGCAGGTCGACCACCGTGCGCACGCCCGCCGCCTTCGCCGCGGCCCACCCTTCATCAGTCAGGTGCTCTGGCGCCGCCGAACGGAACACCTTCCCGAACGGCGTGCAGCCGCCGGCGTGCAGCGCTCGACCGCCCAGGTCGCGTACGTTCCGGCCACCCGGCCAGTGCAACACGTCCATCATCGCCTCCGCTCAAACGACTTCCATGCCGGTCCTATGGTGCCTGGCCACAACGGGGACCAACCGAGTACGGCGCACGCTCACGCCGTCGAGTGCGAGTGCGAGTCCGACGGCGTCCGACACGTCGCGTAATGAGGTCCCGCGGCGACCGGCGCGCTGAACTGCCGAAATGAGCGCGGTTCGGAGGCCGATCAGCCATGCGGCGGACCCGTCACTGCATAGCGGTAGCCGGCGGGTGGTTGAAGGACTCGGGGCAGTGGAAGGCGTACAGCGAGTAGCCGCGGCCGATCTGCACGCCGACGGTGTCCGGGGAGGCGTCCGGGTCCTCTTCCATCGGGCGCCAGCTGCAGTCCATGCCGTTCCAGTCGGCGGAGGCCGCGGTGAACGTCAACGTCATGGCGGTGCCGCAGGCTGAACAATTCATCGGGTACGGGTCGGTCAGCGACCAGTTCGCGTACCCGCCGACCTTCCATCCGGGTGCCAGCGACAGGTCGCTCTGGTAAGAGGCACCCCGTTCCTCGTCCTTGTCGTCGTCCCACTCGTTGAGCCGTTCGCGTAGGTCGTCGGGGAGCAGGTCGGCGTACTGATATTCGCGGACCTGCTCGGGGCGCACCACGCACGGGACCGGCAGGTACATGTCACTGATCACCGGCGGCTCGGGCGGCGCTTCGAGCAGCGGGCCGATGGCGGAGCTGTCACGCCAGTGGAAGAAGACGCGAGGGCTGTAGTGCCGGTCCGAATGGTCCACCGGGCACCACAGCACCTGGAGCAGGTCGGTGCCGGCGGGACCGACATAGTCCGGGATGTCACGGCAGTACAGCTGCGCGATCGGGACCAGCGGGATGGGATCCTGGATCAGGTCGTCCAGGTCCGGGGCGTCGGCCGCGTCGAGTTCGGCCCGTTCCTCGGCGGTCAGGAACTCCCCGTCCGGCAGCGGCGCCCTGGCGTTCGCGGTCGCGAGGATCTCCCGCCGGCGGCGCTCGGCGGCCGGGGTGGTCAAGTTGTACGGCTCGTGTGCCCCGGCGTCGTCGCAGACCGGCCACACCTCGTCGGCCGGCCACAGCAGCGGTCCGCCGACCGAGCTGTCCGTGACGGTCGGCGCGCCGGGCCGGGGGTGCAGGCGGGTGGCGGTGGTCGAGTGTTCCCTCAGTTCGGGGAAAAGCTTGGTGACGTCCAGGGGGCGCGGGGGTGTCGTGCGGACCATAGGAGCGGATCTTAAAGCCCCGGCTTCAGCGCAAAGATCGGTCGAACTACTGCGCCGCCACGACCCGCGGCCGTTTCACGCACTGATCTGCCGCAGGTCCCGCGCGGCGCCGGCACCGTGGTCGTCACGGCGTGCGACGCGCCCGGGTGACCCCGACGCTTCCTGTCTTGCCGAGATGAGTGCACTGGTCGTCAGGCGGGCGGGTCCACAGCAACTCGTCACAACCAAAACGGGTTCCAGGCCGCTCAATGTGTTGTGGGAGGCACGGTTGCGGAATGAACGAGAATACGTTGAGTACGTGCAGGCACGCTTACCGTGGCTGCGTCGGCTGGCGTACCGGCTGTGCGGGCAGTGGTCGGCCGCCGATGATCTGGTGCAGGACTGCCTTGTCGCGCTGTACCGGCATTGGCGGAAGGCGTCGGCGGCGGACTCCATCGACGGTTACGTCCGGGTGATGCTGGTCCATGCCTACCTGGCCGAACGGGAGCGGGCCTGGACTCGCCGGGTCCAGCCCGTGGCTGATGTGGTCGGACCCGCGACAGCGCCGCTGGCCGGCGCCGACCATCGCATCGATCTGCTGGCCGCGCTGGCGAAACTGTCCCGCGGGCAGCGTGCGGTACTGGTCCTGCGGTACTGGGAGGACCTCGACGTCGCGCAGACCGCGGCGGCGCTGGGTTGCTCGACCGGAACCGTGAAGAGTCAGACCTCGTACGCCATCGCGGCGTTGCGCCGTCTTCTGCCGAACTACGAGCCGGAGGGTTCGGACACACCGTGAGAGAAATGTTCGCCACGCTGCCGGACGATCCACCGCCATCGCCGCCCGGCTACCTGGACACCGTGCTCGTCCGGGCCCGCCGCTCGGTTCGGCGCCGACGGCTCGGCACCGCCTCGGTGTGGGCGGTCGTCCTGCTGATCCTGGCCGTCCTGGTCGTGCCCGGGGTCAAATTTCCCGCCCAGCCGACGGCCCCATCGACGCAGCCGAGCCTGCCGGACCGTCTCGCTGGTTACTCGCTGCTGACCAGCACCGTCGCGAAGGCTCCACCCGGCCGCGCGATCGCCCTGTACGGCTACGGCAACGGCGAGACGTTCAACATGTTCCAGACCCTGGTCGTCGGGGCCGACGCAGACACGTACCGGCGGGTCGATGCCATCGAGCAGCGGGACGGCGCGTCGGCGTTGCTCGCCCCGGACGGCACCCAGGTGCTGCTCGGCGACGACCGCGGCGCGACCGGCGACCTGATCCTGCAAGACCTGACCACCGGCAGGCGCAGATCCATCCCGATCGGCGAACCGGTGGGCGTGCGGCTGCTGGCCTGGTCCCCCGACGGCCGTCACGTCGCGTACAGCGCGGCGCCGCTCACCGGCTCCGGCGAGTTCGGCAGTATCAATGTCGTCGAAGCCGAAGTGGCCCGCACCGGCACGCTGAGGCTGCTCGACCTGTCAACCGGGCGCAGCACCGAGGTACCGACGATCAAGCCGGCGTGGACGGCGGCGTTCGCACCGGACAACCGCCGTCTGGCCGTGCAGGTCGGCCAGACGGCCCACCTCATCGACCTGGACGGCCGCGAGCACGGCAACGTCCCGATCACGGTCGGCCGTGAACTGGCAGCCGACGTCGGCTGGTCCCTGGACGGCCGATTCCTTGCCACCGTGCCATGGATCTCGGACGGTCCGTTCAACGGCACCACCGGCGGCGACACCGGCCACCATGGCACCTTTCTGTACAAGGTCGGCGACGTCGACTTCCTGCCGGTCACGGACGGCCCCTCACCACCGGCGGCGGTCCAGGACGTCGTGCAACTGCTCGGCTGGCGCTCGGCGGACACCGTGGTCGTCGCGACCATCGACCCGGCGGGGCACGTGCTGCTGATGGAGGTGCAGCTCGGAACCGGCACCCGCCGGATCCTGTCCCGCTTCGACACCGGCCGTACCTGCGAGCTGGGCGACCAGACCTGCCAGGTCCTCGACCTGCACCTCGCTACCGGCCTGTTGCCCGAGTTGACCGTCCGCAGCGCCGGCCGGCCGCAGCGCGGTCCTTGGCCGACGCTGGCGTACGCCGCGGTCAGCGTCGCCGTCCTGGGCGCCGGATACCTGCTGTGGCGCCGGATACGGCGATCGAGGTACCGCCGAAGCAGCGTCTGAGGATCGCCTCGGCGGCAGCCAGGCATTGTCAGTAGACCACGTCGACGAATCGAACGCTGTCTCCACCCTGCGGCCCATCAACGGGTCCAAGGTCATGTAAGCAGACTGCGCGACCCCGGGCGCCGAGCCTGCTCGATCACGCTTACTCATGGCCGCGAGGTGCGCATTCGGCCATTCGTCGATATTCACTGATCCCCGAAGTTGAACGCGAAGGTGCCCGCCTCGATGCGGTCGACGAGCTTGCCGACATCATCGGCTTGCCGTATGGCGTCGTCCCATCCACTGCTGGTGATGTCGACCAGCAGCACCGGTGCGGGATCGCTGCGCAGGTCGAGCACGAGCTGTTCGCGGGATCCGTCACCGCCGATGATCGCGATGCCGGGGTGGGCATCGATGCTCTCGTCCCATGCGTGGTGCAGCTCCAGCATCTCGCGTGGCGTGTTGAGCCACACATAGGTCCCGCTTGTCATCCATCCTCGTCGGAACCAGGACGCGCCTTGCAGGTAGGCCCGCCATCTGGCTGGTAGCGGTGTGCCGAGCGCGGTGTGTGCGTCAGTGAACTCCTGGTCGCTCACGGGACCGCGATAGTCGGCTTCTTCGGTGATCGCGCCGACAATGTGGGCGTTGAGGTCGGCAAGCTCCTCTGCGGGGATCCGGTACTCCGCCATGTCGCGGCCACCGACCTGATGAACCTCGTAACGGTCCAGGTGCGCACGCTGGACCTCGAAGCGAGTTACGTAGCCGACGCCGCCGGCCGGGACGTTCCGCTCGCGGGCGATCTTTGTGGCGTACCAGCGGTTCAATACTGAATAGAAGATCGGCTGGTCCGGCAGGCGTGGTGGCCAAGCCTGCCATTCGGACGCAGCGACCAGATCGAGTTCTGCCTGCCTGCTGGGTCGCCACAGGGTGATCGTGTCGGAGGCTTCGATGAGTCTGCTCCCTGCAACCATGGTAAGCGCCCGGTCATGGCGAACCACGCCTGCAACTTTTCTGATGCTGTCGGCCTCGGACGTTACCGCGACCGTCAGGTGGATTCACCTGGAACCCAGGCGCACGGATCTGCCGCTGTCCGCTTGTCGGCCAGGTCACTCGTTGTCAGGCTTGCCAGCCTCTTCCGGCTCGTCGAACGTGAGAATCAAGTGGCTGTCGTAGGCGCATCCGGACGAGCGGTTCGACCTCGGCGAAGCAGTCGGCTCGACGCCCTCCGTCCACACCTTCACCGCGCGGAAGCTGAACCCGTCCTGCTCGGCCGCTTCGGCCTGGAACCGTACGTGCTGGTCCGTAGCCAATTGCCGATAACCGTCCATCACGATCGCCGAGAAATGCACCCAGCAACCGCCCGGGACGGCCGGTCCGTCGATGACTCCCCAGCCCTCGTCCACATGGAACTCACGCACAACCCCGTTGTCTGGCACGTCGCCCAGTCTGCACGACTATGTATTCTCACCGTTGCAAGACCAAGTGCGCTCTCATGCCGCAGGTCGAGCGCGTTGGCTTACTGTGTCGGTCACGCGTTGGAGGTGGCTCAGTGGTTCGCTCGCTGCCGCCCGGTCGCGCGCATCGACGTCATCGCGTTGCCGGTGCCTTACGTGCTACATCGCGTCTGCCAAAAGGATAGGCTCATGTCGTGCCCGAAGCGTTGGCGTTGTCTTTCCAGCACCTTGTGGGAGACGACCGAACGTGGCTGACGAGCCTTGCGTATTGGATCGGGCCCTGCACCGTCACCGAGCTGGCTGGTGCCGCCGCCGGCGCGATCTCATCCTCGATGTCCTACCAGTACGACATCGAGGAGCAGGCCGAGTGGACCGGGCGGGTGTTGCCGCTGGACGCCGATTGGACAACATTCTTCACCCCCGTCGCGCCGGTGCAGCTAACTCGGGCCTGGTCGCCGTTACCGGCCGCCGTCGACTTGCTCGGGACACCCGACTGGAGCTCCGTCGAGATCGACGCACCGAGCGCGCGGGCAGCGGCTTGTGCATGGACAACCGCCGGCCGTCAGCCACAGTTCACGACCGCCGTTGTCGACAGCGATCACGAGCGGTTCCGGCAGTTGCTCGCCACGACGATGATCCGCGCCGATAGCCCAGGACGGGGCATCTTGATCGCGGCCAAGCCCGGCTGGTCCTACGATCACACCCACGCGATGAGCCCTATAACCCAAAAGCTCATGGAAGACTCCGGCTTCGTCGTAACTGACCGCCACGCCTGACCCCCCGCCGGAATCTTCCGCAGACACTGCTGCCTCGCGATCTGAGCGCTACTAATGCCACCGATCGCGTTGATCACGTGTCCGGATCTGCCGCCGACCGTGTAGTGCGGCCTGCCGCGTCGTCACGCTCCGTATGCCGCCTCCGCGGCTACCTCCGCGGTCGGTGCGCTCTCGTGCCGAATTGCGTGCAGGTGATCATCTGGACGACGACCCCTACAACGGCGCCTGTGCTCCGGCCCCGGGCGCTGCACGCCGGTCGGCTGGTCAGACGGCGCCCAGGTGACCGGGGCCGTGACCCTGGGTCCCAGCAGATCCCCTGGTGGTTCGCAGCCGGGCTCAAGGTTGCCGGTTGCACCATGTTGGATGCGTTTGGTATCGCAGGCAAGGCCCGGGATCGGCCAGCGGGTCGCGCCGTGGCCGGACATGGCCGACGTGCTCGGCCGGACGCCGCTGAGCGTCAAGCTCGTCGTGGCGGTGCTCGGGCTGGTTACCAGCGCGGTGACGGTCGTGGGCGCGGCCACCGTCACCGCGTTACGCGAGGAGCTCACCGGCCGCATCGACCGCCAGCTCGCCGACCTCGGCGACCAGGCCCGCAAGCAGATCGCCGCCGGGCACAACGAGCTGCAACTTCCGGTACCGGAGGATCAAGAAGAGAGCCTGAAGTTCCCCGACCTGTTCCTCATCGAGTCGCTGGACACCGACCGCCGGCTGGTCAGCTCGTTGCCGCGCCGGCTACCCGCGGACCCGCCCGATTTCAAGCACGCCGACCTGTCCAGGACCGGGCCGTTCACGGTACGCGGCCTGCACGGCACGATGCGGTGGCGGGTCCTCTCCGTCAGCGCGCCGGGCGACCAGCACATCGTCATCGGCGCTCGGTTGTCCGATGTGGACGGTACCGTCGGCCGGCTGGTCTGGTTCGTGCTGCTGGTTGGGCTGAGCATCGTCGCGACGGTGGCCGTCCTGGCCGTCTGGCTAATCCAGGCCAGCCTGCGGCCGCTCGCCCAGATCGAGCAGACCACGGCAGTGATCGCGGCTGGCGACCTGTCCCAGCGTGCGCCCGAACTCGACCCGCGCACCGAGGTCGGCCGGCTGGGCCGGGCATTCAACCTGATGATCGAGCAGATCGAGGACGCCTTCGCGGCCCGATCGGCGTCCGAGGCGACCGCCCGCTCGTCGGAGGAGAAGATGCGCCGGTTCGTCGCCGATGCCTCGCACGAGCTGCGCACGCCGCTCACCATCATTCGTGGGTTCGCCGAGCTGTACCGCCACGGCGCCGTCCAGGACCCGCAGGAGGCCGCCGGGCTGGTGGGGCGCATCGAGGACCAGGCCCGGCGGATGGCCGTGCTCGTCGAGGATCTGCTGCTGTTGGCCCGCCTCGACCGGCAGCGCCCGGTGGCCGTGGAGCCGGTCGACCTGGTGGGGCTGGCCTCCGACGTCCTCGAGGGCTTCCACGCTGTGGCGCGCGACCGATCGCTCGCGCTGGACGTCGCTACGCCGGCGCCGCTGGTCGTCACCGGCGACGAGCAGCGGCTGCGCCAGGTCATCGCCAACCTCGTCGCCAACGCCCTCACGCACACAGGCGTCGACGCCGACGTGACGGTGCGGTTGTCGCGCCGCCCCGGGCAGGCCGTGGTCGAAGTGACCGATACCGGGCCCGGGCTCGGCCCCAACGAGGCGCAGCACGTCTTCGAGCGGTTCTACCGCGCGGACCCGGCCCGCACCCGGACCAGCGAGAAGACCGGCACCGGACTGGGCTTGGCGATCGTCGCGGCGATCGTCACCGCGCACGCGGGAACCGCCGAGGTCGACAGCGACCCGGGCCGGGCCACCACGTTCCGCGTGCTGCTCCCGACCTCCGAGCAGCAATCAGGCCAGTAGGGCCAGGAGGCGCGCAGCATCTACGCGATGCACCGGCGGCCGCGGTCGGCGTCAGCGCAGACGCGGCCTGATCGATCATGTCTGACGTCGATCGGGCATGCTGGGTGCCGTGAGCGATGGGTACATCCGGTTGATCCCGACCGATCGGGAGTGGCAGCCGACGCAGGAGAACGCCGCTGCGGCAACGGCCTACGTGGCGCGGCTGTTCTCCGGCCCCGAGGACGACGTCGAGGAGGTCGAGCATGAGTTCTACGACCGGATCACGGTGATCGACGCCGGCGAGAACACCACCCGGATCTCCTGCCCGAACTGTGCCGGGGACATCGACGTGTACTGGTTTTTCGACCTGCTTGAGGAGAACGGCGAGAGCTTCGACAGCTTGAACGTCTCGGTGCCCTGCTGCGCCGCGGTCGTTGCCCTGGACTCGCTGCGGTACGACTGGCCGGTCGGGTTCGCCCGGTTCGAGGTATGCGCCATGAACCCGAGCCGCGCAAGGCACGAACTCGACGCAGAGGAACTCGACGAGCTGGCTGCGCTGCTCGGCCATCCGATCGCCCAGATACTCGCTCATTACTGACGAACCGGGCGCGCGGTCGGCACCTGCCACTCGAAGGCATGGACCAACCCCAACGCACCCAAGATCAGCCGCGCTGTCGTGTCGCAGAGTGGGCAGCCGTGTGGCCCGTGTATGGCTCTGGTCCGCCAGGGTTCTCCGAACCCGAGCCAGGTGATCTTGGGTCCGGTCGCGTCGTGGACGACTTCGAGCCGTAGGCGGGAGGGTCCGTAGACGGTGTCCCACAGCGACATGCGGTTGACCCGGTGCGCTTCGTTGACCGTGCTGGTCAGATCTGGCGGGATGCGCTGCGGTGGGATGGCGAGCGGGATCGGGTATGCGGTGACGGTGGCGCGTAGGTGCTCGACCGGCACGCCCCGGCCGCCGGTGCGGTTTTCGATGGACTGGTACCAGTCGAGGGCCAGATCGTGCACGATCGCGGCGAGGTCGTAGCGCACGGATTGCGGGAGATCTACGGCCGCGGGTGGACCCCATGGGATCGGCTCCAGCGCCCCGGTCGTGACAGCAGCTCTATGCGCCGAACGGCGGTCGCGGTGCTCGATCGTGCCGATGGGCGGTAACCGCCGAACGTCGGTGGAAGTTTCGTCGGACCGGATCCTGGTCGCGGGCGTGCACGGTCCGCGGCGTTCGACCGCGACCAACGGGGGCCGTACTGTCCGCGCATGACTCGGACCGGACCGGCGCGACTGATGGCCCGTGGGTTGTGCGCGGCGCTGCTGGCGGCCATGGGCCTGCTCGCCGTCCCGGCGGGACCTGCCAGTGCCGCGCTCGGCTGGGTGACCAGGGACGACTTGGACGACGATCCCGAGAACCGGTGGATCGAGGACGGTGTGGGCAGCGGCGGCGCGTTGTTCGTTGACGGTGACGGCCGGCTCGGCACCGTCGGCGGCCTGCTCTACTCCAACGTCGTCGGCGGTTGGTCGTCACTGGGCCGGACGGTGAACATCCTCGCCGCGACACCACACTGCACGGCCAGCGTCTACCTTGCGCCGTTGCTGCAGCGCGGTGACGGCAACCTGTATGTCTGGGTCGAGGTGATCGACCCGGCGACGTGGACGTACCTGGCGGTGAAGCAGACCAATTTGCGCTGGACCGACGGCAGCTACAGCAAGTTCACCACCCCTCGGTTCACTGCCTCGCAGGTGTTCTTCCGGGTCGCGGTGTACGGCCCGGACCGGTACGGCTTGCAGACGTCCGCGTTCATGGACGACATGCGCTTCGACTGCAGCAGCGTCTGACGACCGGTCCGAAGCCCAGTGCCTCAGTTGCAGCAAAGCGGACGTAACCGAGTGCCGGGTAGCCGGCGAACGGACACGGCGAGGTCGAGCGCGAACGCTTGATCACGTACGCGCTTATGCCGCCCGGAGTGTGGCCGCGCGCTCGGCACGGATGGGTGGCTGATGACTGGAGATGACGTTCTTCGTCGTCCCGCTCAACCCGTCCGGCGGCCGCCCAGCGATCGAGGTCCGGGAAGCTGACTTCCTGCCGTTGCCGGACGAGTTGGCCGTGCACGAGTTCAAACCCGACTGCAGCGGCGCGCATACCCCGTGCACACGCTTCTACGAAGTGTGGAGCCGGCACGGCGCGCCGGCCCCGCAGGTCATGGCCCGCGCCGCTGCCGCCTTCCGCGATAGGGGCTGGCCGATGACCGCCGGCAGCGACAGGTACGACGGTTGCCGTCAGGTCCGCGGAGTGTTCACCTGGGACCAGCAATGCCTGTCGCTGCACCCAACCGACCGGTTCATCGAGCCGCGCCACACCAGCCACCCCGGCGCCATCGTTCTGTGGGCCTATACCGGTTGATCAAACGCTGTTCGGGAGTGACGGCCGCGTCAAAACCAGGTGCTCACCTGCCGCGTTTCCGGACATGCCGCCGACCGCGCAGCGGTGCACAGTAATCGTCGCGCCGCTCCGACCGCACCGAATGGTCGTCCGGCCAACCAGGAGAGACGACGGCCCAATTGTCGCGCCACTCATGAACGTGTCCCGCAGCGGACCGCCGGCCGCTACCGGGACGCCCGGCCCGTCAGTACCTCGGGCGGCTCGACGCCGATCAGCCTGAGCAGGGCGGCCACCTTGCGGTCGAGACCGACGCCGACCTCGGTGACCTCCGGGATGCCGAGCCCGCCGAACACCACACTCGGCTGATCGAGCGTGAACACGGCACGGCCGTCCTCGTCGCTGTGCACCAGGACCCGCAGCGGCGCATACAGCAACGCCGCCGGGTGATACCGCAGCATGCGCTCGGCGATCACCGGATTGCCCAGCAGGTACTCCGTGTACCTGGCCCGGTGCCCGGCGACGGCCATCAGCTGCGTCGCGTCGATCTTTCCGAAGATCATCAACTCGTTCGGGGCGTTGGCGGCGACCACCGCCCGGAACGCGTCCCACCCGCCGGGGGACCGCCCGGCCCGTAGCGCGGCGTCCGCGTCGAACGCGGGCGCCGCCTGCTCGAACGCGGCCGTGAACGCGTCGAAGTCCATCCCGGTGGGGATGTCCAGCCGCACCATCGTGTGCTCCGCCAACGCCCCTCGCGCACCCGGCATGCCCCGATCCCTCCCCACTGTCGAACCCCACGGCGACGCGGTCTTCCCGAGCGGCCGGGTCGCAAACGCACCTACGACGGGTGAACGGCCCGCTGCCCGCCACGAGTTTCCCGGCCGGGGGACAGGGCAGTTCCTCGTGCCGGCGTACCGGCGCGGACCGGACCGAGAGGGGACTGCGGCATGACCACTGACCTCAACCGCTGCGACGCCACCGAACTCGCCCATCTGATCCGCACCAGGAGAGCCTCCGCCGTCGAGGTGATGCAGGCGCACCTCGATCGCGTCGAGCGCATCAACCCGAAGCTCAACGCCGTCGTCACGCTCGCCGACGGCGCGCTGGAGGCCGCGAGCGCCGCGGATCAGCAACTCGCGGCCGGCGCGGAGGTGGGACCGCTGCACGGCGTTCCCTTCACGGTCAAGGACTCGTTCGACACCGCAGGAGTGCTGACCCAACGCGGTTCGCCGATCTTCGCGGGGCGCGTCCCGGCCACGGACGCCACCAGCGTGGCACGCATGAAGCGCGCCGGCGCGATCCTCTTGGCGAAAACCAATCTCCCGGAGTTCGCGTACTGGATCGAGTCCGACAACCTCCTGACGGGCAGGACCAACAACCCGTGGAACCTCGACCGCAGCGCCGGCGGTTCGAGCGGCGGGGAGTCCGCGGCGATCGCGGCCGGGATGTCGCCGCTCGGTCTCGCGAGCGACCTGTCCATCTCGGTGCGTGGCCCGGCGGCCGACACCGGTATCGCGGCCCTCAAGCCGACGCACGGGCGCATCCCCATGACCGGGGTCTGGCCACGGGAACCGCGCCGTGACTGGCACGCCGGTCCCATGGCCCGCACGGTCCGCGACCTCGCACTGGCGTACACGCTGCTGGCCGGTCCTGACGGCGCCGACGGCTTCGCCACCGTCCCGCCCGGGTTCGACGCCGGCCTCGGCGCCGCACCGGACCGGCCCGTCCGTGTCGGCTGGCTGGTCGACTCCGGGCTCGGCCCGGTCGACGCGGAGGTCGCGGCAACCGTACAGGCGGCCGCCGAAGCCTTGCAGACCGTGGGTATCCGGGTCGAGGCCGTGAGCATCCCGGCCCTGGAACGGGACAACCCGCTGGAACTGTTCGCCCGGCGGCACGTCATGGAGATGAAGCCGGTGATGCGGGAGGCCACCGCCGGTCACGAGGAGCAGATGTTCGACTACTCGAGGACCATGCTCGCCACACCCGACACGTCCGTGCAGGACTACGTCCTGGCCGAGCAGGGCATCGAACGGCTCCGGGACGGTTTCGCGGAGTACTTCCAGCGGTACGACGCGCTGCTGCTCCCGGTGACGACGATCCCCGCGCACGCGCACCACCTCGGACAGTTCACCCTGGACGGCAAGACGGTGGAGGCGTTCCACGTGTCGTCGACGACTGTCCCGTTCAACCTGACGGGACTGCCGGCCCTGTCCATGCGGTTCGGCACCAGCAGCGACGGCATGCCGATCGGTGTGCAACTGGCCGCCGGCTGGCTCTCGGAGTCGACGATCCTGCACCTCGCGTCGCTGCTGGAGACGCTGAGCCCGGTCCGCGATCAGCACCCCGCACTCTGACGGCCGTGACGCCCGCTGTTGTCTTCGCTGGGTCAGCTGTCGCGACCTGCCATGCCAAGGAGGCGGCCGTCGCGGACCTCGGTGATCTGATCGGCGGCGGTGAGGTGGGTGCGGTCGTGCGTGACGAGGATCGTGGCGGTGCTTCGCTGGTGGGTGAGTCGGGTGATCAGGTCGATGATGGTGGTGCCGCGTTCGTGGTCGAGGGCGCTGGTGGGTTCGTCGACGAGGAGGACGGTGGGGTCGTTCATGAGCGCGCGGGCGATGTTGACGCGTTGGCGTTGACCGCCGGAGAGCTGGTGGGGCCGGCGGTCGGCGTGGGCGGCCATGCCGACGGCGTCGAGCAGGTCGACGGCGCGGCGGCGGGCAGAAGCGGGCCGGCGTCCGTCGATGACGGCCATGACCTGGAGTTGTTCGGCGGCGGTGAGCGAGGGCAGCAGGTTCGGTTGCTGGAAGACGATGCCGATGCCGCGGCGGCGTATGGCGGCCTGGTCGTTGCGGTTGAGGTCGGTGACGGTGGTGCCGTCGACGGTGACGGTGCCGCTGTCGGGGGTGATGAGGGTGGCGGCGACGGCGAGCAGGCTGGACTTGCCGGATCCGGAGGGGCCGACGACAGCGGCGATGGTGCCGCGGGGCACCTCGAGGCTGATGTGGTCGAGGGCGGTCAGGCGGGTGTCGCCGTCGGGGTAGGTGAGGGTGACGTCGGTCAGGGTCAGGCTCATCGGACGCTCCCGAGGGCGGTCAGCGGGTCGACGGAGGTGATCCGGCGGATGGACAGGGCCGCGCCGAGCCCGCCGAGCCCGATCATGACGGCGGTGGGGACGAGCATGGTGGCCGGGGTGAGCAGGAACGGCACGGAGGTGCCGGCGACGAACACGCCGGCCGCGGCGGCGAGGGCGGTGCCGGTGAGCGTGCCGATGGTGAGGAGGACGACGGCTTGGCCGAGGGCGTCGTGCAGCAGAGCGGCGGTGGAGGCGCCGAGGGCTTTGAGGACGGCGACGTCGCCGCTGCGCTGGATCGTCCAGACGGTGAAGAAGGCGCCGATGACCAGGGCGGAGATGGCGAACAGGAAGCCGCGCATCAGCTGCAGGGAGCCGTTCTCGGAGGTGTAGGAACCGATCGCGGACAGTGAGTCGCCGCGGGTGACGGTGCGGGTGCCGGCGGTCTGGTCGCCGGCGGCGATATCGGCTCCGTTCGTGGTGGTCAGGGCGATCACGGTCGCGGTCGCCCTGCCCGGCTCGCTGGTTGGCGGGATGGTGAGGCGCCAGGTGTCCAGGCTCGTCCAGACGACCGGGGTATGGCTGAAGGAGGCGTCGCCACGCACAGCGCCGACGGTCAGGCTCCGGCCGGCCAGGGTCAGCGTGCCGCCCGCGCGGAGTCCGAGGTCGTCAGCGGCGGCGGTGGACAGCACCACGGACCGGTCATCGATGCGGTCGGTGGCCGGGGCGAGCGGGGAGCCGTGCTGGACGCCGAACACGGACACGGCGGCGGTCGTGGTGCCGGCGGTGGCGCGGGTGGTGCTGATGCCGAGCGGTTCGGCGCTGGTGACGCCGCGGGTGCGGGCCCAGCGCTGCCATTGCTCGCCGGTGACGGTGGAATTGGCATACGACAGGTCCTGACCCCGCCCAGGCGCGTCGAACGCGATGCGATCGGCGGGCAGGCCGGTGATCGCGGAGACGTTCTGCTGGCCGAGGCCGG
The DNA here is from genome assembly GCF_055586325.1 of Dactylosporangium sp. NPDC051087. Taxonomy (NCBI): domain Bacteria; kingdom Bacillati; phylum Actinomycetota; class Actinomycetes; order Micromonosporales; family Micromonosporaceae; genus Dactylosporangium; species Dactylosporangium sp. NPDC051087. The sequence continues at coordinate 17,917 of NZ_JBVJIJ010000055.1, forward strand.
CGGTCAGGCCGGACAACAGCCCGACGAGCAGGGTGATCAGCACGATGACGGCGCCCATGAGAGCGAACCGGCCTCTGGCGAACCTCAGATCGCGCCATGCGACGAACACGGTGTTCCGCCCCTTCTCCGTTGACGTGATACGGCTGTGTCCACGGTCGCCGCCGGACCCGGGTGCGGGCATCTGCCGCAAGACCGGATGCGGCTTGCAACTTTTGACAGAGGCCGCCCGGGGGTGACCGTCCGTACGCTGAACAGATCATGTCTTCGACCGAGTCCCACCTGCCCCGCACAGCCCGTGGCCTGCAGTGGTGCCTGCATCTGCTCCTCGCCGGGCTGCTGGCGCTGACCGCCGCCCGGGCGGTCGCCGGCGGCGGCGCGCACACGTTGCTCGTGGTCGCGGCGGCAGGCGTGCTCGCGTTGACCTACGGCGCCGGGGTCGGGCTCGCACGCGTCCGCACGTCGCGCCGGGCGGCCAGGGTGTGGCTGGCCGTGCTCGTCGCGGGGTGGCTGGTCCTGCTCGCCGTGTCCGCCGACGGTGTGTGGGTGGCGTTCCCGCTGTACTTCCTGCAGCTGCACCTGCTACCGCGCCGAGCCGGTGTCGTCGCGGTCCTGGCCACCGCGCTCGTGGCGGTCACCGGCTTCGCGGCTCACGCCGGGGCGCTCACGCTGGCCATCACGGTGGGGCCGCTGCTCGGCGCGGCCGTCGCGATCGCCGTGGTGCGGGGCTACCAGGCCCTGTACCGGGAGAGCGAGCGGCGCCGGCAGCTGATCGAGGAGCTGACCGCCACCCGCGCGGAACTGGCCACGGCCCAGCACTCCGCCGGGGTGCTCGCCGAGCGGGAACGGCTGGCCCGCGAGATCCACGACACGCTGGCCCAAGGACTGTCCAGCATCCAGTTGCTGCTGCGCGCCGCTGAACGCGCGCTGCCCGACACCGCGCAGACGGCCGCCCGGCACGTCGCGCAGGCCCGGCAGACAGCGGTGGACAACCTCGCCGAGGCCCGCCGCTTCGTCGCCGCGCTCACCCCACCCGCGCTGCAGGACGCCGGCCTGGTCGAAGCCCTCGAGCAGCTGTGCGCCACGACGACCGCACGGCACCGGATCACCGCCCGCCTGCACCGCACCGGCGACCCGGTCCCGCTGTCCGCAGCGACCGAGGTCGCGCTGCTGCGCATCGCCCAGTCCGCCCTGTCCAACGTCGTCCGGCACGCCGACGCCGGCACCGTGGACGTCACCCTCAGCTACCTCGGCGACCAGGTAGCTCTCGACATCGTCGACGACGGCACCGGCTTCGACCCCGCCACACTCGCCGCCACGCAGCAGAGCGGCGGCGGATTCGGGCTCGCGGCGATGCGCGCCCGCGCCGACGCGCTCGGCGGCACCCTCACCGTCGAGGCCACCACCGGAGCCGGCACCGCGCTGGCCGTCCAGGTCCCCACAGGCACCGCGACCGACGCATGACCGGATCGACGATCCGCCTGCTGATCGCCGACGATCACCCCGTCGTGCGAGCCGGGCTGCGCGCTGTCCTGGAAACCGAACCCGATCTGGTCGTGGTGGCCGAAGCCGCCACCGCCGAGCAGGCCGTCACCCGGGCTGCCGACGGCGACATCGACGTCGTCCTGATGGACCTGCAGTTCAAGGGCGGCATGACCGGCGCCGAAGCCACCGCCGCCATCACGGCACGCCCGGACGCACCCCGCGTGGTGGTCGTGACGACCTACGACACCGACGCCGACACCCTGCCTGCCATCGCCGCCGGCGCCACCGCCTACCTGCTCAAGGACGCCCCACCGGAAGAACTGGCCGCCGCCGTGCGCACCGCCGCGGCCGGCCGGACCACCCTCGCCCCCGCCGTCGCCGACCGGCTGATGCACCGCCTACGCCAACCGGACACCGCACTGACCCGCCGCGAAACCGAAGTCCTCACCCTGGTCGCCGAAGGACTGTCCAACCAGGCGATCGGCGCCCGCCTGCACCTGACCGAAGGCACCGTCAAATCGCACCTGGCTCGCATCTATCTCAAACTCGGCGTCGACTCCCGCACCTCCGCGGTCGCCACAGCCACCAACCTCGGTCTCATCCGCCGCTGACCAGCGCGATCCCGCCTGCCCGCCCGACGGCCGGTGCGGCGGTCGGTCCGGGGCCGGGCCGCAGGTTCACCCGGCCGGCCACCGGCGCCCCATCGCATGCGGCGGGCCGCCGGTGGGCAGTGTCCGGCGCGTGTCGTTGCGCCACCTGCCGCCGCTGGACGGGCTGCGAGCCGTCGCGCTGGGCGCGGTGCTGGTCGTGCACGGCATGCCGGCCTGGCTGCCCGGTGGGGTCCTGGGCGTCGACGTGTTCTTCGTGCTGTCCGGGTTCCTGATCACGACGTTGCTGCTGCGTGAGGCCGAGCTGACCGGCCGGGTGTCCCTCGCAGGGTTCTGGACGCGCCGGGTCCGCCGGCTGCTGCCCGCCCTCACGGTGCTGGTCCTCGCCGTCGTCCTCGCCGCCCCGTACCTGCTGCCGGGCCAGGACCCGGGAGCGTTGCGCACCGACGCGGTCGCCGCGCTCACCTACTGGGCGAACTGGCGGATGATCCTGCGCGGCGGCGATTATTTCACCGAGACCGCGGCCGCATCGCCGCTGCAGCACACCTGGTCGCTCGCCATCGAGGAACAGTTCTACCTGCTGTGGCCGGTGCTGATCCTCCTCGCGCTGCGGGCGCGGCGGCCCCGGGCGTTGATCGGCGCGCTGTGCGCCGCCGGGTTCGCCGCATCGACGGTCGCCGCCGCCGTGCTCTACGACCCGCTGCACCCGGGCCGGGCGTATTTCGGCAGCGACACCCGAGCCGCGGCACTGCTCGCCGGCTGCGCGCTCGCCGCCGCGTCGCCCGTCGTGGCGCGGCATCCCACGGTACGGCGGGCAGCGGCCGTCGCCGGAGTGGTGCTGCTCGCCGCGTTCGCGGTCCTCGCCGGCGGCGCCGGGGCATGGCTGTACCGGGGCGGCTTCGCGCTCACCGCGATCGCCGCCGCCGCGGTCCTCGCCGAACTCGCCGCGGCGCCCGGCACACCCGCGGCACGGCTGCTCGGCGCGGCACCACTGGCGTGGATCGGGCGGATCTCCTACGGCGGGTACCTCTGGCACTGGCCGCTGTTCGCGGTCCTCGACGCCGGCCGGACCAGCCTGCATGGGCCACGGCTGCTCGCCCTGCGGGTCGCCGCGACCCTCGCCGTCGCCGCCGCCAGCTTCTACCTCGTCGAACAACCTCTGCGACGACCGCGGACCGGCCGGCTGCGCTGGGCGGCCGCCTTGACCGCCGGTCTCACCGCCGCGACGGCCGCCGCGTTCGCCGCCGTCGCGCCGCCGCCCCCGCCCGTCGCGCCGCCCGTGCTGACGGCCGCGCCCGCCGCGCAACCCTCGGGGCCGGCACCGTCCGCGGCGCCCACGACGCCGCCGGTGGGCCGCGCCGGCCGGCGGCCCGGACCGCCCAGGGTCATGGTCATCGGCGACTCCGTGTCGTGGACCCTCGGCGCGTACTGGCCCACCGACCCGACCGGCTTCGCCCTCGCCAACGAGGGCGTGCAGGGCTGCGGCATCGCCGTGCTGCCCGAGCTGCGGTACGGCGGCGACCCGCACACCAACCTTCCCTACTGCGGCACCTGGGAGTCGCGGTGGGGGAGCTCCACCACGAAACAGGACCCGGACGTCGTGGTCGTCCTGCTGGACCGCTGGGAACTCATGGACCGCAAACTCGACGGCCGGTGGACGCACGTCGGCGAACCGGACTACGACGCCTACCTCACCACGCAACTGCGCCGGGCGGTCGAGCTGACCGCCGCCAGGGGCGCCCGCGTCGCGCTGCTGACAGCGCCGTACACCCGCCGCCAGGAGCGACCGGACGGCGGCCTGTGGCCGGAGGACACCCCGGCCCGCGCCGACGCGTGGAACCGGCTGCTGACCGAGGTCGCCGGCAGCCACCCGGCCCGGCAGGTGGTCCTGGACCTCAACCGCGTGCTGTGCCCCGACGGCGCCTTCACCTGGCGGGTCGGCGGCGTCCAGGTCCGCAGCGACGGCCTGCACCTCACCCCCGACGGGGTACGCCGCGTCGTCGCGCCCTGGCTGGCACCGCAACTGCTGCGCCTCGCCACCACCTGAACCCTCGCCGGGCCGCTACCCGACGTGCACGTGCGGCCGGAGGTCACGGTCCGGCTGCTGCCGGCGCAGCACCTCACGGGTCACCGTCGCGATCTCACCCTGCCCGAAGATCAGGAACCGGAGGAAGTTCGCGGCCGGGTTGCCCTCGGTCCACTCGAAGTAGATGTGCGGCCGCCGCCCCGTGCGCTCCTGGATCCCGATCAGCACCGCGGCGATGGCGCTCGCGACCGCCGGGTTCTCCAGGATCAGCACCCGGTAACGCCCGTGCATGACCTCACCACGGACCACGACCGCGGACGCGAAATCGGACGCGTCGGTGATGGCCACCTCGACGAAGATCACGTCGGCGTCGTCGGGGAGGTTGTTGTCCGCCCGTACCTGCCGCGTCTTGCGCTGATAGTCGGTGACCGACCGGTGCACGGGCTCCTTCGCGACCAGCCGGATCGTCCGCCGCGCACAGTCATGGATGAACGTGTGCGCGATGGCGTCGAACCGCAGATCGGTCACCCGCAGCTCGAACGACCGGCCGATCCGCGACAGCACCGACACCAGCACGATCCCCGCGATGAAACACCCGGCGATCTTCACACCGTCAGGCCGTTCGGCGATGTTGGCGATGGTGGTGTACGTGAGGACGGCCGCGATGCACGCGAACACCGCGAACTGGCGCCGCTCATGATGCCGCCGCGCGGATAGCGTTGCGGCGACGGCGGCGGAGGTCATGAGGACGAGGACACCGGTCGCGTAGGCACCGCCCTGAGCGTTGACGTCGGCGTCGAACGCGACGGTGATCAGCACCGCGACGACGAAGAACACCAGCACCAGCGGCCGGACCGCACCCGCCCACTGCGGCGCCATCCCGTACCGGGGCAGGTACCGGGGGACCAGGTTCAGCAGACCGGCCATCGCGGACGCCCCGGCGAACCACAGGATCGCGATGGTCGACAGGTCGTACGCGGTGCCGAAGACCGGCCCGAGATGCTCGTGCGCCAGGTACGCCAACGCCCTTCCGTTCGCCTTCCCACCCGACTTGAACTCGTCCGGCGGGATCAGCACCGTGGTGATGACGCTGCTGGTGAGCAGGAAACCGCTCATGATCAGCGCCGCGGCGGTGAGCAGCTTCCGGGTGTCACGGATCCGGCCGGTCGGCCGTTCCTCGCTGTCGTCCGGGTCGCCGCGCAGGTGCGGCATCACCGCCACCCCGGTCTCGAACCCGGACAGGCCAAGCGCCAGCTTCGGGAACACCAGGAACGCGATCGCCACCACCAGCAGCGGATTGCCGTGCTGCGTCGTCAACGCCGCCGACCAGTCGGTGACCGCCGAAGGGTGGGTCGCGATGCGCCACAACCCGTCGGCGACGACGATCACGTTCAACGTCAGATACACCCCGACGATCCCGACCGCGATGCCGATCGCTTCGGTGAACCCGACGAGGAACACGGCCCCGAGCAGCCCGAGCAGGAAGAGGGTGACGAGGACCTCGTGGTCGTGCAGCGCCGCGGGCCAGTACGGGTTCTCGTCCAGGTGCGCGGTCGCGTCCGCCGCGGACAGGGTCATGGTGATGATGAAGTCGGTGGCGGCGAACCCGAGCAGGACCAGCACGAACAGCTTGCCCTGCCAGAACGGCAGCAGCCGCACCAGCATCGCGATCGAGCCTTCACCGTGCGGGCTTTCCGCGGCGACCCGCCGGTAGACGGGCAGCGCGCCGAGGAGGGTGACGAGGACCAGTACCACCGTCGCGACGGGAGACAGGAGGCCGGCGGCGAGGGCGGCGATCCCCGGCTGGTAGCCCAGGCTGGAGAAGTAGTCCACACCGGTCAGACACATCACCTTCCACCACGGGTGACGGCGGTCCGCGGCCGGCTTCGCGCCGGGGCCGGCGTGCTGCAGCGAACGGTCGTTGATGCCGGACAGGAGCCAGGCACGGAACCTGGTCACCACGGGCCGCCCCCGCCTGCGGAGACGTCGCCGTGACGACCTTGTGAACCCTCGGACACGGTCTGCACGGCTGGCCACTACCCGCCGGCCCTGGATGTACCTGCCGGTGCCGGATGACCACTCGCGCCTGCCTTCCACCACTGGCATCACCCTTTTCGTTGGAGGCGGGCCGGCCAATCAAGAGGTGAGTCGGAGGTTGGTGCCGCGTCCAGGCAGAGGCACACTTCTCACGATGTGGCAGTGATGCGGCCGTGGCGAGGCCGGCTTCAGCGACACTGTCGAGCAGCCAGTGCGGGTCGTCGGGTCCGTCCCCGCAGGCGCGGGGAGCAGATGATCGCGCCCTGTTCGCGGTACACGGAACCGGGACCATTCCCGCGTGCGCGGGGAGCAGGGTCCGTCCCCCAGCACCGCGCACCCGTGCGGCCGGACCATTCCCCGCGGACGCGGGGATGGTCCAGGTCGCCCTGCGTGCCGAGGGCGGCGGGGGCCGTGCTCCCCGCGGACGCGGGGATGGTCCCCAGATTGAGGTCGTGCCAGGCAGCGGAAAGTGAGTGCTCCCCGCGGACGCGGGGATGGTCCGAAGAGACATCAGAAGTACTCCACGACCGGATCGTGCTCCCCGCGGACGCGGGGATGGTCCGGACGCCACGTTCCAGAGCGGCGAGCCGAACCCGTGCTCCCGGCGGACGCGGGGATGGTCCGCATCGCGTGCCGCTCGAGCGGGAGCCGTTCTAGTGCTCCCCGCGGACGCGGGGATGGTCCGAACGCAAGGGACAGGGATGGCTGTGCAGTACTGTGCTCCCCGCGGACGCGGGGATGGTCCGAAGACGCCCTTGTCCGGCACCGACAGGAGGACGTGCTCCCCGCGGACGCGGGGATGGTCCGAACGCAAGGGACAGGGATGGCAGTGCAGTACTGTGCTCCCCGCGGACGCGGGGATGGTCCCTCGACATGCCGCACGAGATCTGGGCGCCCACCGTGCTCCCCGCGGACGCGGGGATGGTCCCTGCTCGCGCTCAACCCGCTGAAGGTCCAGCTGGTGCTCCCCGCGGACGCGGGGATGGTCCGCACGCGCACCTCCAGGTCACCGGCGCCGGTGCGTGCTCCCCGCGGACGCGGGGATGGTCCGCAGCGCTACGACCAGTTGCACCGCGGCGACGGGTGCTCCCCGCGGACGCGGGGATGGTCCGTGCCCGGTCGACGGCTGCAGCGGGAAGATCCTGTGCTCCCCGCGGACGCGGGGATGGTCCGGTCATCGAGCGCAACACCTGGCCGCAGTGGCCGTGCTCCCCGCGGACGCGGGGATGGCCCCGACGTGACCAACCTGCAGTTCGCGATGCCCCGGTGCTCCCCGCAGACGAGGGGATGGTCCCCGCACCATGGTGCGACACCTCAAACACCGGGTGCCCCGAGGACGCGGGGATGGTCCGATCCGCGACACCATCGGGTTCACCGCCGAACACCTGCTCCCCGCGGATCCGGGGACGGTCCGTTCCCGGCGACGTCGAGTTCGGCGACGTACACCACGTGTTTACCGCTGTGCCTCAGCCCAGATAAGGGGACGGCCCTCCGTCGACGAAGTGATGCAGGCGCAGGCGCGCAGTTTCGTGCATGGGCAGGTCGCGTGCGTCAGCCAGGTCGATCCACCGTAGCTCCGTCGACTCCTCGGAAATCTCTAGGCTGCCGCCCATTACCCGACCGGTGAAGGCGACGACGAACTCCTGTCGCACCTCGCCGTCGGCGTAAGCGATGACGTGCTGCGGGTCGGTATACAGCCCGAGTAGGCCGGTGATTTCGACCTCGAGCCCCGTCTCTTCCTTAACTTCACGGACGGCGGCCTGTGAAAGGGTCTCGCCGATGTCCATGGTGCCGCCGGGCGCGGACCAATTTCCAGAGTCGGCGCGTCGCTGCAGCAGGACCCGGCCCTGCTCGTCGGTGACGAAGACCTGGGCGCCGGGCACGATCCGGGTTGCGCGTGGTGCGGTGGGGTCGCGGTAGTAATCGGTTCTGCGGCTACTCATGCGTATTCGCCTCCAGAGGACGGACGGTTGCCCAGATTTCGGTGAACTGCTCGGCGAACGACTCGAAGATGCCGTGCTGAGTCAGTTTTCGCAGGTGCAGTGCTGGATGCTGATAGCCGCGGGCTCGGTAGAGGTACGGCGTGACGATCATCTGGTCGTCGAAACGAAACAAGGCGTTGTACAGGTGGACCTGGTGCAGGCCGATGGTCACGGTGTCCACATCGGTCAGGTCGCCGAGGGAGCTCAGGGCATTGCGGATCCTGCCGGCGAGTGACCCGTTGAGCTGTTCCAGTGCGTCGCGCTCCTCGACGTGTGCACAGTCGGGGTCGGCGAACGCCATGCGCACGGAGACGCCGGCGGAGGCCTTCGCGGCGATGCGGCGAGCCGCGTCCGGCATCAGCTCCAGGACGAACGGATAGGCGTACCCGAGCAGGTCGATACGTGTCCGTGCGCCGGTCAGCAGGGACACCCACAGGTCTTGTGGGATGTCTGCACGGTGAGCGTAGGCGCCGACCACCTCCGAGATTGCGGGCGCGCCAACGACTCGATCAGGTCGGGCAGACGGCCACAGTGTCGCCTCGTCCTCGCCCAGCGCCTCTGCTACGGCGAGCCGGCTGCGTCGGTGGGGCATCCGACCACCGATCCAGCGATCGACCGTTTTCGTATCGACGCCAACGGCGGCGGCCAGTTCGCGGGATCCGATACCGGTACGCAGCATTGCCGTGTGCAGGCGCGTGTTGGCCATATCTGGAGGTTACCGGACGCCTTGGGACGTTCCAGGGACGTAGAGACGTCCCACAATACGTCCTGAGGGACGTTTCACCGTCCCGCATCGACTGGCAACGTGTTGTTCGGAGCTGCCGACGAAAATGCTCCCGGGTTGGGCAGAGCGCTCCATTCCGCAACCCTTCGGCGGTAGGAGTACGAGTTGGATGAGCAGGAGCACCCGGACTGGTGCACGCGTTCGGCGTGCACCGCCTACGGCGTCGACGGGGACAGCGGCGACCAGTACGAGCGGTGGCATCGCTCGGAACCGCTGGTGGTCCAGACCAGGGAGCCGACGATCGGCCTCCTGATTCACCGGTTCGCCGAAGCGGACGGCACAGACGAGAGCATCGAGCTGACGGCGGTGGAGTTGCCCGTCGTGGTGCCGTGGTTTCTTGCAGAGCCGGTGGACGATCGGACGTTCCTCCTGCAGGAGAAATCGGCGTCGGCCTTGATCCAGGCCATGACCAACCTGCTGTAGCACCTTGAGCCGCTGCACGGCGACCCGCGAGGGCGGGTTCGGCGGCGAAAGTGCGGACGAGTTCGATCGGCGCCGTGGGCGCCGAAACGAAGATGGTCGGCCTCGTCGCGGGCAGGTTGCCCGCCGGGAAACACTTACTCGTCCGCACATAGGCGCCGGCGCCGGTTTGTCCGCCGTGGAAGGGCCACCTGATCCGAGCATCCTGCAGCGTCGCTGGTCTCAGAAGTAGTAGCCAATCAGCCGGATGAGCGCTTTGTGTGAACCGTCTCGTAATCCTCGGGTTTAGTCGTAAGTGTGTCTGGCACCGTGTTGGTGCTGCTTCGGCAGCGGAGATGACCGGCCGGGCACTGCCGGCTAGAATTCGGAGCGGATTCCGTTGGCCGATCAGTCGATGTATCTGTCTCTTTGGTTGTGTCGCGCGCTGCTACGCTTCCGCTGCACCGGTGTCGCACTCCTGCTCTCCCTTGGCCTACAAGGAGTCGCATGTTTGACGCAATTCGTGCGGTGGCACCTTATCTGGCAAAGTTCATCTGGCCGCTGCTGCCGTTCGTCCTCGTTGTGGTGTACCGGAAAGTCCCCGGCTTGATCGCTGAATCGGTGCTGTACGCGGTATTGACGACCGCGGGCATCGTCCTACTCGTGTACGGCGCGCCGTTCGATCTGTACCGATTCCATGAGTACCGGTGGTGGAATGCGGAACTGTCGCCGTTCAGGGTCACCAACAGCGCGTCCGTGAGCGATCCGATCGTGAAGAACAGTGCCGACTTCTGGACGATTCTGGTGCCGTTGACGCTGTTCTACCTGGCGATTCCGACCGCCGTCTACCGGGCGACGGTCTTGTACGCCGAACGCGGCAAGGTCCTGCTGTGGGTGGTGCGCATCGTGCGCTGGCAGCTGGGGTTCGCGATGTGGGCCCTGGCCGCGTTGACGGCGGCGTCATCGCTGATGGGCGCGTTCGTGCCGGACTCGAAGGGCGGCGTCAGCGTGGAGCTCGGGACGGAGCACGCCACCACCGCCCGCGTCGTCGCGTTCATCGTCGGGTTCGTCCTGCTCGTCGGCACGGACCTCGTCGCCAGACGGCTCAAGCAGCGGGACCGCGGCCTGATCCGGCGCCTGCCGACGCGCGAGCCCACGCTGGTGGACCGGGCGAAGGACCGGCTCCTCGGCATCTGAGCACCACTACGGGAGCAGCGCTTCGAAGTCTTTGAGCCGGCCGTACATGTCGGGGAGGCCGTGCACGCCGTCGCGCACGACCTCCTGCGACAGCGCGAGTTCAGGGCCGGTGCTCGCCTCGGTACCGGCGAGGCAGCGAACGATGTTCCACCTGATGTGCCCGAGCCAGCCGCCGATCATGAAGACGAACCAGCTCGGACCCGACGGCGGCAGCGTTCCGCCGGCCGCGACATACCCGTCGAGGACCGCGCGGAAGACGGCGGGCTCGATGTCGTCGAAGCCGGGCCCCTTCGCGAGGCTCAGCGCCGTCGAGCCGAGCTCGCCGGACAGGTCGAGCATCCCGGAGAGTTCCCAGTCGAGCACCACGGGCCGGCCGCCGCTGTTGAGCAGGTTCCACGGCTGGATGTCCCGGTGGGTCAGCACGGTGGGGCCCGGCCGTTCGCAGGTGTCGACGAGGTGCGCGATCGCGAGGAACGTCTCGACGTTCGCGGCGAGGTCGCCGGCCCACGGCTGCCCGGTCGCCGCCGCCCGCTCGGCGAGCTCGGGCCAGTCCCGCGGCGTCGGTTCCTCGATCGACGGCTGGGTCCAGTCGACGTCGAGCGCGTGGATGCGGGCGAGGATCTCACCGATCTCGGCCGCGTACTCCGGCGACACCGGTGCTTCGGGCACCTTCTCGCCCTCGACCCACCGGTGCACGAGCGCCTCCTGGCCGGCCGAGATCGGCTCCGGCATCGGGACGCCGGCGGCGAAGGCCGCCCGCTCGAACCGGAAGACGTCCTCGACGTGATAGGTCGCGCGGCGGTCGGCGAGGTTCAACTCCTTCACCGCGAACGACCCCTGATCGGTGTCGAGCCGGTAGGTCCGGTTGGCGTACCCGCCGTGGACCCGGATCATCGGCCCGGTCGGCGTACCGAGATGGGAAAGCTCCACGCTGTGCAACTCTAGGGTTCGCAGTTCACCGATGCATCGCGATTGTCCTGGGATGCGGTGTTCAACGACTGCGCCGACCGGGTGCGTCACGGTGGCGTTATCGGCGTAGCGGGGTGTGACCTCGACGGCTGCGGGTGGTTCGAGCAGTGGCCGTTATCCGCGGCGCACCAGGACAATCCTCCGTGTCGTCAGAAACCACCGAGAGTGTCGACGCGTCTGCCGCCGCAGGCACTGGCGGCGCCCGGCCCGCTCAGTCGTCCCAGCCGAGTTCGCCGTCGTGGGCGACGACCGGGCGCAGACCGGGATGGGCGGCACTGCCGGACATCCGACCACCGGTGAGCAGGGCGGTGGCCAGGTCGGTGACCTCGCTTGCCAGGTTCGGCCACGGCGGGACCTGCTGGTTTCGCGTGTCCACGTGGTCCCAGTAGAAGACCTCGCCGGTGGCGCCGGGGCTGTGGTCGACCATGATGCTGGCAAGTCCTTCATCGGTGGTCAGCGGCAGCCAGGTCGGCCGCCAGAGGTCGGGCCACTCGACGCGAGAGTCCCGCGTGACGTCGTTGATGGTGCGCCACCGCTCGGCGATCTGCCTCGTGTCGAGCATGCGGTGCACCGGGGCGAGCGGAAACGCGCCGTCGAATCCGGTCGAGCCGTTGTGCCAGCGCAGCAGAGCCTCGACCTCGGGCCGCAGCCGGAACCCCAGGACCTCTTCCAGCGTGGCGATCTCGGCGGCGGTCGCCGGCGGTGCGAGCAGCGCGGCGGTCGTAGGTGCGTGTTGCTGCAACCATTGTTCGATCTGCTCCAGCGAGGTTGCGAGGCTCATGCCGACCATCATGATCGGCCGGGCCGACATTCGGGCCAGAGACGGGCGGACCCGCCCTCGGGGTTCGGACGGTTCAGTTGCCGCCAGCCTGTGGCACCGTCCGCGGCACCGCAACGGGCGTAGTTGCCGGTCGAAGAACGACGCGATGTTCCCGATGATGTCGGCAACGAGTTCGTCGTCGCGGTAGACGCGGCAGCCGGCGACGCCGGCGCACGCCGATGTCGACCTGCTCCAGGATGCGCTGCCAGATGGCGCTGTAGGTGTTCGCGCCGACCCAGCCGGGCAGTGTCGGCAAAGGACAACCGTCGTGGCGAACGCCGCCGAAGATGGGGTGGTGTTGGAGGTGCGCCGCCTGCCGCACGCCGCCTGAAGGTTCGGCGCGCCGGCGGTGGAGGTCAGCGGATCTTCGGGCAGTACTTCTGCGCGGCCTCGACGGCCTTCTCCAGGCGCGTGACGGCGTCCCCGGCGGAAGGCTCGGTGTACCACGCGTCGACCGCGTCCAGGTACTGCTCCAGCGCCGCCCGCTGCCCGGCGTCCGGCGACTTCGCGACCTCGGCACGCGCCGCCTTGCTCAGCCGCGGGACCATTTCCTCGAGCTTCGCCTTCAACTCGGCGGCTTTGGCCGTGTCGCCCTGGTTCGTGGCAGTGACGTACTGGCCCCACGTGCTCGTCAGGATCACCCGCTCAGGCGCGTAGACGTCGTCGATCGCCTGGCACACCGACGCGACGGTGACGCCGGGCGCGGTGCTTGCCGCGGGTGCGCTGCTCGCGGCGGACGCCGCGCTCGCGGAGCCGGCCGTGCTCGCGGCGGGCGAGGTTGTGCTGGGGGTGCCCGAGCAGCCGCCGGCGAGCGTCGCGGCGGCGGCCAGGGCGAGGGTCAGGGCGGTCAGTCTTCGGCGCGTGCGCAAGGCGGGCTCCCCGTGGCGTGGATCTCGACAGGAGGAGGATGGCACACCCGCCTCGATCGCGGGGGCCTCAAAGCCCCTGCAGGACACGACCCAGTGCCGACCGGCCGGCGGGCCCCCAGTGCGGTTTGCCGCCGGGCAGGCCGCGGTCCCCGTTCTGGCCCATCAGCATCAGGAACAGGCTCTTCATGACGGCCAGCCCGCGCGCCCGCCGGACCGTCGCCTCGTCCGCCCGGGCGTAGCTGTCGAAGAACCGCGCGGCGTCTCCCTCGGGCAGCAGCAGCCAGGCGGCCCCGAGGTCCCACGCCGGATCACCGGCGAAGAGCGCCCCGAAATCGACGACGCCCGCCAAGGTACCGCCGGCGACGACGACGTTCGCGGGATGCAGGTCACCGTGCACCCAAACCCGTGGCCCCGGCCATTCGGGGGTCGCCACCGCGTCGTCCCACACGGCCCGGACGTCGCCCTCGGCGAAGCCGAACGCGCCGAGGTCCACCGCGTCCAGGAAGCCCTCGAACCCGGCCGTGCACTCCTTGGGGTGAGCGCCGAAGCCCGAGGCGTCCGGCGCGTCAGCGGGCGCCTCCACATGCAGCGCCGTGAGGAAGTCCGCCAGTGTGCCGGCCGCGTGGTCGCCGCGGACGATCGAACCGTGGTCCAGGGGAGTGCCGTGAACCCATGTCATGACCGTCCAGATCTTGGGGAAGCGTTCGGACGGCGTACCGCTGCGCACCGGGGTCGGGATCGGCAGTGGGAGGCGTGCGGCCAGCAGCGGCAGCCAGCGCCGCTCCTTGAGCTGCAGGTCGAAGCTCGTGTCCATCCGCTGCATCCGGACGGCCAGGTCGTCGCCGAGACGCCACATCTGGTTGCCCCAGCCGCCCGCGACCTCGCGGATGGGCAGGTCGGCCAGGTCCGGATGCTGCTCCCGCAGCAGGTCGCGGACCAGGCCTTCGCTGACCTCGATCTCGGATTCAGTCACGGGCAGCCACGGTACTCGAGCGTCGTGACGGCTACCGCCGGTACTTCTCCCACCAGGTGAACGCCACCCGGTAGGCCGACGGCGTGTCGTCGGCGGCGTGGTTGGCCAGCCCGTTCTTGCCGAAGTAGTAGTCGTGCACCTGGTTCGCCGCGCCCGTGGCCAGGTCGGTGTCGGAGATCGCGACGGCGTGGATGTGGTACGGCCAATCTCCCTGCGACGGGTTGCGCAGCCAGGCGGCGAACCCGACGGTCCGCAGCGCCTGGACGGTCTGCCACCGTTGCGTGGTGCTCAGGCTCGCGACCGAGATGTCCACCGCTCCGCCCGCGTCATGTGTACCGGCCGAGCTCGGGTTCGACGACGTGTAGGACCCCTGGCTGAGTGTGATGCTCCAGGACACCTTGGCATCGGCGGCGGCGAGCATGTCGCGGGTCCTGGCGTTGACCCGTTCGCCGCCGTACGAGCTGGTCCGCGACCCGGTGCTGATCGGCCTGGTGACCGTGTACCGGCCGCTGCCGAGCGTGGTCAGCGAGGACGGCCCCGGGTACCCGTTGGCGTCCAGCCCCGAGTATCCGAGGGAGCGCTGCCAGGCCGCGTACGCCGCGACGGTCGACGTGCCGTAGTGCCCGTCGACCGAACCGGAGGCCAGGAAACCCTTCGCCGACAACGCCCGCTCGACCTCCAGCACGCTCGCCGCCGCGCCGGGAGTCTGCCCGGTGCCGCTCTTCGGCGGGTCGACCTGCGCGGCGAGCATGACCTGCTCCATGTCGACGACCGGCAGCGCGGCGGCGGCCGGGCCACCGAACGGCACGACGACCCCGAGCAGCGCGAACACCACCGCCCCACGGGACAGCACGGCGGAAAGCTTCATGGCGAGCTCCGATCCAGACATCGACATGCAATGATGGCAAGAAAGCTACAGGATCATCGATGCGGATGGAAGAAACCTGCGAACCGCCGTCCACTGTCGATACTGTGTGCGACGTGGCAACCGACACGTTCTCGACCGCGACCGAGCGCGACGCGCTGTCCGGCTTCCTCGACCAGGCACGGGACGCGTTGATCCGCAAGGTCGACGGCCTGTCCGACCAGGACGCGCGCACGACTTCGACCGTGAGCTCACTGTCGTTGCTGAGCCTGCTGAAGCACTCCGCCGTCTGGGAGCGGAGATGGTTTCAGATCATCTTCGCGGGGCGGGACTTCCCGCACGAGTGGCCGGCGGTGGCGGACGAAGACCGGGACGCCACCTTCGCGCTCAGCGACGACGACACGGTGCAGAGCGTCGTGGCGTACTACCTGGAGCAGATCGCGGCGTCCCGGGAGATCTTCGCCGGCGCCGACCTCGACACGCGATGCGCACGGTCGGACCTGGTCGACGAGAACCTGCGCTGGCTGGCGATGCACCTGATCCAGGAGACAGCGCGCCACGCCGGCCATGCCGACATCATCCGCGAGGCCATCGACGGCAGCCGCGGACTCTGAGCAGTGCCGCTGAACCTTCGTGCCTCCGCCCGCGCGATCATCCTCGACGAGGACGACCGCGTCCTGCTCTGTCGATTCGTCTTCCCCCACCCGGCGGTCCCGCACGGAGCACAGGCCGTGTGGGCCGCCCCAGGCGGCGGCATAGAACCAGGTGAGGACGGGCTGTCCGCGCTTCGCCGCGAGCTGCGGGAGGAAACCGGCCTGGTCACCGCCGCCGATCCGCCGCACGTCTGGCATCAGGTGATCGTCAGCGCGGATCACGCGCCGGGCTTCTACGGCGTCGTCAACGACTACTTCCTCGTCCGCACCGACCACTTCGAACCGCAAGGCCAGCTCACCGACGAGCAGCTCGCCGCTGATGAGCACCTCGCCGGCTTTCGATGGTGGCGGCTCGCCGAGATCGCCGGCTACACCGGACCTGACCTGTTCTCGCCCCGTGACCTCGCCACACCGCTGACCGACCTGCTCACCTTCGGGACACCCTCCGCCCCGATCGCCCTCGGCTTATGAAGACCACCGGTCGCTGAAATCCGCGCTGCACCCAGGTCAGCGAACCCTTGCCGGGCAGAGCCAACCGACCCCAGAGCTGCCGATCTCATTGTCTGCCGGCTCGGCCTGCTACCACTAGCGGCTCCTGTTGCGTTTAGGGGTCGTCACGGGAACAGCCCCTGGGTCGGCTGGGGGACTGGATTCACTGCAAGAGGCATTGCGGCAATTGCCCTCGCGCTCGTGGCTGCTGCAACTACGATCGCCCCGATGGACTCCGACCGTGCCGACCGCACGCAAGCCAACTCGGTTGCGCAGGCCGAGTCAGTGCCGCCGTGGCTGCTCAGGGGCGCGCGCCCCGAGGTCGACGCCGCAGTCACGGCACCGATGGCCGTACCCTCGCTGCGCAGCGAGGCGGGCGGTCGTCTCGTCGATCGGGTGACGGCGTTCGCGCAGCGCATCGCGCCGACCGGCAGCAAGCGTCTCTCGGCAGAGCAGTACCCGGACCTCCAGGCCGCAACGGCGAAGTTCGGCACCGGGGCTGTGCAGCTCACCGTCACCGTGCAGCAACTCCAGACGCCGATCTACCTCACGGACCTCACGCTGGGATTCCCGGAGGATGTCTACCAGGAGTGGCCGAACGGCGTGCAGGTCGTGACGGTGCGCCACGCAATGCCGGACACGTTCCAACTCATCGCGGTACGAGGCAAGGGCGTGCAGCTCACGGTGTCCGTCACCGCAAGGACGCCGAGCGAGCAGAAGCCTGACCTGCTGGCCCCGTGGGCCGGCGCAGAGCAGTTCGTCCAGCGCTTCAGGGACGTCGCGAGCGACACGGCCATCGACGCCTTCGCCGCGGCGTAGTGGTGCAGGCGACACGCCGCTACACCATCTGGTGTTGCGCATTCAGCACCGCACCCATATATGGTGTTCCCTGCAGCTGGTTCGGCCGCTCTTCGGGGCGGTCGTGGCAACAGGGAACCCGGTGTGAATCCGGGACTGCCCCGCAGCGGTAAGTGGGAACGACCGCCGTCAACGAAGCACTGGACCGCGAGGTCTGGGAAGCGACGGCCAGTAGGTGGCGCCGGAAGGCGTCGCGCCCGCGAGTCCGAAGACCTGCCAGCGCACCGCACGCCGTCCGGTGTGCGGTGGTCGGATGCCGCGCGGGACGGCTGACGCCATCGCCGGGTGCGCCTCGCGTGCGCCTTTCTGTGGCGGCTTTCCCCTGCGCTCGTCCGACGTCGTCGGAGTTCGTGACGAGGGGGACACATGACGGTGACGCAGGACCAGGCCGGTCAGCGGGCGCCTGAGCAGCGGCGGCACGCGATGCAGGTGCGCAAACGCAACGGCGACCTGGAGCCGGTCGACGTCAACAAGATCGTGAAGGCGGTCGAGCGGTGGGTCGCCGACCTCGACGAGGTCGACCCGCTGCGCGTGGCGACGAAGACGATCAGCGGCCTGTACGACGGTGCGACGACGGCCGAGCTGGACAAGCTGTCGATCCAGACCGCGGCCGAGCTGATCGGTGAGGAGCCGCAGTACTCGCGGCTCGCCGCCCGGCTCCTGGCCGCGTACGTCGACAAGGAGGTCCGCGGCCAGGGCGTCGCCAGCTTCAGCCAAGCGGTCCGGTACGCGCACCAGCAGGGCCTGATCAGCGACGCCACCGCGGCGTTCGTGGCCCGTAACGCCCGTAAGCTCGACGACGCCGTCGACCTGGACGGGGACCTGCGGTTCGAGTACTTCGGGCTGCGGACGGTCGCCGACCGGTACCTGCTGCGCCATCCGCAGACGCGGCTGGTGGTGGAGACGCCGCAGTACTGGCTGCTGCGCGTCGCCTGCGGGCTGTCCACGACGCCGGCCGAGGCGATCGGCTTCTACCGGCTCATGTCGTCCCTCGCGTACCTGCCGAGCTCGCCGACGCTGTTCAACTCCGGCACCGCGCACACCCAGATGTCGTCCTGCTTCCTGGTCGACTCGCCCCGCGACGAGCTGGACTCGATCTACGAGCGGTACCACCAGGTCGCGAAGCTGTCGAAGTTCTCCGGCGGGATCGGCATCTCCTGGACGCGGGTCCGCGGCCGGGGCGCGCTCATCCGCGGCACCAACGGCAGGTCCAACGGGATCGTGCCGTTCCTGAAGACGCTCGACGCCGGGGTCGCCGCCGTGAACCAGGGCGGCCGGCGCAAGGGCGCCGCGTGCGTGTACCTGGAGCCGTGGCATCCGGACATCGAGGAGTTCCTGGAGCTGCGGGACAACACCGGCGAGGAGTCCCGGCGCACCCACAACCTCAACCTGGCCAACTGGATTCCGGACGAGTTCATGCGCCGGGTCGAGGCCGACGCCGACTGGTCGCTCATCGACCCGTCCGACGCGCCCGAGCTGCCGGACCTGTTCGGTGCGGAGTTCGACGAGGCGTACCGGGCGGCGGAGAAGCACGCCGTGAAGACCGTCAAGGCCCGTGACCTGTACGGCCGGATGATGCGCACCCTCGCGCAGACCGGCAACGGGTGGATGACGTTCAAGGACCGCTCCAACGCGCTGTCCAACCAGACCGGGACGCCCGGCAACACCATCCACCTGTCGAACCTGTGCACGGAGATCCTCGAGGTCAACAGCGACGACGAGACCGCCGTGTGCAACCTCGGCTCGATCAACCTCGGCGCGCACCTCACCACCGACAGCGCCGACGGCGTGGACTGGGACAAGCTGCGCGCCACCGTCCGCACCGCCGTGGTGTTCCTCGACCGGGTCATCGACATCAACTACTACCCGTCGGCGCAGGCCGCCGCGTCGAACCCGCGCTGGCGACCCGTCGGGCTCGGGCTGATGGGCCTGCAGGACGCGTTCTTCACGCTGCGGTTGCCGTTCGACTCACCCGCCGCCCGCGAGCTGTCCACCCGCGTGCAGGAGGAGATCTACCTCACCGCCCTCGAAGCATCGGCGGACCTGGCGGAGCGGTTCGGGCCGCACCCCGCGTACGCCGAGACCCGCGCCGCCGGCGGCGAACTGCATCCCGACCTGTGGGGCGCACCCACCAGCGGTGCGCGCTGGGCCGCGCTCCGCACGAAGGTCGCGGCCACCGGGCTGCGCAACTCGCTGCTCGTCGCGATCGCGCCGACGGCGACGATCGCGTCGATCGCCGGCTGCTACGAGTGCATCGAGCCGCAGGTGTCCAACCTGTTCAAACGCGAAACCATGTCCGGGGAGTTCCTGCAGATCAACACGTACCTGGTCCGCGAGCTGAAGGCGCGCGGGCTGTGGACGACCGAGATCCGGGAGCAGATCAAGCGGGCCGAAGGCTCGGTGCAGGACGTCGCCGCGCTGCCGGCCGAGGTCCGCGAGCTGTACCGCACCGCGTGGGAGCTGCCGCAGCGGGCGCTGATCGACCTCGCCGCGGCCCGCGCCGCCTACATCGACCAGTCGCAGTCGCTGAACCTGTTCATGAGCGCGCCGACGATCGGCAAGGTCTCCTCGATGTACCTGTACGCGTGGAAGGCCGGCCTGAAGACCACGTACTACCTGCGGTCCCGCCCTGCTACCCGCATCCAGCAGGCCACCGTGGCCGTCAAACCCGTCGCGTCCGTCCTTCCCGCCGTCCTGCCCGCTGTCGCGGTGCCCGACGCCGACGCCCTGGCGTGCTCCCTGGAAAACCCCGAAAGCTGCGAGGCATGCCAGTGACGACCATTCCCGCCCCACGCATCGGGACCCGGCACATGCTGCTGGACCCCGGCATGGACCTGACCCTGCGGCCGATGCGGTACCCGCAGTTCTTCGACCGGTTCAAAGACGCGATCAAGAACACGTGGACGGTCGAGGAGGTCGACCTGCACAGCGACCTCGCCGACCTGTCCAAGCTGTCGGCGGCAGAGCGGCACCTCGTGTCGCGGCTGGTCGCGTTCTTCGCCACCGGCGACACCATCGTCGCGAACAACCTCGTGCTCAACCTGTACCAGCACATCAACAGCCCCGAAGGACGGCTCTACCTCTCCCGGCAGCTGTTCGAGGAGGCCGTGCACGTCCAGTTCTACCTGAACCTGCTCGACACGTACGTCTCCGACGAGACCGAGCGGTTCGAGGCGTTCGCCGCGGTGGAGAACATCCCGTCGATCGCGCGCAAGGCGGAGTTCTGTTTCCGCTGGATCGACTCACTCGGCGAGCTGAAGGAGCTTCGCAGCAAGGACGACCGGCGGGCGTTCCTGCTCAACCTGATCTGCTTCGCCGCCTGCATCGAGGGCCTGTTCTTCTACGGCGCCTTCGCCTACGTCTACTACCTGCGTTCCCGCGGGCTGCTGCACGGCCTCGCCTCGGGCACCAACTGGGTGTTCCGCGACGAGTCGATGCACATGGCATTCGCGTTCGACGTCGTGGACACCGTACGGGCGGAAGAACCGGACCTGTTCGACCCGCAGCTGGAAGCTCAGGTACGGCAGATGCTGTCCGAGGCGGTCGAGTGCGAGGTGCAGTTCGCCGCGGACCTCCTGGAGCAGGGCGTGTCCGGCATGTCCCTCGCCGACATGCGCGAATACCTGCAGCACGTCGCCGACCGGCGGCTCGCCACGCTCGGCATCGCGCCGCTGTACGGCAGCCGCAACCCGTTCGCGTTCATGGAACTGCAGGACGTCCAGGAACTGTCGAACTTCTTCGAACGCCGGGTGTCGGCGTACCAGGTGGGCGTGACGGGCACGGTCACCTTCGACGACGACTTCTGAGCCGCGGGTGCGCTGCTGTCCTGTCCGGCACCACCGTGCAGGACAGCAGCGACCATGTCGCGGCCGGACGATCTTGGATGCCCCGGTCCCGCACGCCGCCGGGCACCCGTACGATGGCCGGCAGTGCTGGTTCGCCTCGTTCGCAAGGACGGGGCGTCGTAAGAGGGAACCCGGTGCAAGACCGGGACTGCCCCGCAGCGGTGAGTGGGAACGACCGCCGTCAACAAAGCACTGGACCGCGAGGTCTGGGAAGCGACGGCCAGTAGGAGGCACCTGTCGGTGCCGCGCCCGCGAGTCCGAAGACCTGCCCGCACTGCGTACACCGCCGGTGTGCGCCGCCGGCGACCCCTCGGGAGGGTCAGGGCGGAAGCCGGGTGTGCCCTGTCTTCCCCTTCCCGAACGTCGCCGCGACTTCGAGGGAAGGAATCCCTGTGGTGAGCACCGCATTCGGGCAGAGCACCGTCCTGGGCTATCCGCGCATCGGCGGGAACCGGGAACTGAAGAAGGCCGTCGAGGCATATTGGGCGGGTCGCATCGACGCGGCGACCCTGGACGAGACCGCGGCAGGGCTGCGCGCGGAGGTGTGGCAGACCCTGCGCAACGCCCGGCTGGACGCGATCCCGTCCAACACGTTCTCCTACTACGACCACGTCCTGGACACCGCCGTCGCCGTCGGCGCGATCCCGGCCCGGTTCACCCGGCTCGGCCTGTCCGACCTGGACACGTACTTCGCGATGGCCAGGGGTGTCGACGCCGAACCGGCGCTGGAACTGACCAAGTGGTTCGACACCAACTACCACTACCTGGTGCCGGAGATCGACGCGGACACCGTGTTCGAGGCCAACCCGGTCAAGGCCCTCGGCGAGGTCGCGGAGGCCGGCGCCCTCGGCATCGCCACCCGCCCGGTCTTCGTCGGCCCGGCCACGTTCCTGCTTCTGGCGAAGGGTGCCGACCCGTTCGCCCGCCTCGACGACCTCGTCGAGGTGTACGCACAGATCCTCGCCGTCCTGGCCTCGACCGGCGTGCGATGGGTGCAGCTGGACGAGCCTGCGTATGTGGCGGACCGTACCCCGGCGGAGATCGACGGGCTGCGCCGCGCCTACGCCCGCCTCGGTTCGTTGACCGATCGGCCGCAGCTCTTCGTGGCCACCTACTTCGGCGAACTCGGCGACGCCCTTCCGGCGCTGCTGAGCACCCCTGTCGAGGCGATCGGTCTGGACCTTGTCGCCGGCCCCGGTGACCTTCAACGCCTCGCCGCGTCAGGGCCTCTGGTCGGCAAGACGATCGTCGCCGGACTGGTCGACGGTCACAACATCTGGCGCACCGACCTCCGTACCGCCGCAGTCCGAGGCGCTATCGTCTCCGCCCTGGCCGACCACGTCGCCGTGTCCACGTCGTGCTCGCTGCTGCACGTGCCGGTCGACCTGTCCGTCGAGACCCGGCTCGACCCTTCGCTGCACGAACGGCTCGCGTTCGCCCGGCAGAAGGTCGACGAGGTCGTCCTGCTCGGCAGGGCGGTCCGCGACGGCACCGCCCACCTGCCGGCACCGCTACCGCCGATCCCGGCCGACTGGCACAACGCATCCGTCCGCGACCGCCTCGCTGCCCTCACCCCGGCGGACCGGCGCCGCGGCCCGTACGCCGTCCGGGCCCGGGTCCAGCAGGAACGGCTGCGGCTGCCGGACCTGCCGACCACCACGATCGGGTCGTTCCCGCAGACCGCCGACCTGCGCAAAGCCCGCGCCGAACTGCGCGCCGGCACCCTGGATGCCGCCGGCTACGCCGACCGGATGCGCGACGAGGTCCAGCACGTCATCCGCCTGCAGGAAAACCTCGGCCTCGACGTCCTCGTGCACGGCGAACCAGAACGCAACGACATGGTCCAGTACTTCGGCGAGCAACTGTCCGGGTTCGCCGCCACCGACCACGGCTGGGTCCAGTCGTACGGGTCCCGCTGCGTCCGCCCACCGATCATCCACGGCGACGTGGCCCGCAAGGCACCGATGACCGTCGAGTGGTCCACCTACGCGCAGTCACTCACGCCGAAACCGGTCAAGGGCATGCTCACCGGCCCGGTCACGATCCTCGCCTGGTCGTTCGTGCGCACCGACCAGCCCCTCGCCGACACCGCCGACCAGGTCGCCCTCGCCCTGCGCGACGAATGCCTCGACCTCGAAGCCGCCGGGATCACCGTCATCCAGGTCGACGAGCCCGCTCTGCGGGAGACGCTGCCGCTGCGCAAGGCGGACCAGAAGGCGTACCTCGACTGGGCCGTCGGCTCGTTCCGTCTCGCGACCAGCGGCGTCGACGACGGCACGCAGATCCACACGCACCTGTGCTACTCCGAGTTCGGTGAGGTCATCACCGCCATCGACGCGCTGGACGCCGACGTCACCAGCATCGAGGCGTCCCGCTCCAAGATGGAGGTCCTCGACGACCTCGCCGCCATCGGTTACAGCCGCGGCGTCGGCCCCGGCGTCTGGGACATCCACTCTCCACGCGTCCCGTCCCACGACGAGGTCACCTCCTCGGTGCGCCTCGCCGCCGCCGGGGTCCCGGCCCACCGCCTGTGGGTCAATCCCGACTGCGGGCTGAAGACCCGCGACTACCCCGAGGTCGAGGCATCACTGCGGCACCTCGTCGCAGCCGCCGCCGAAGTACGCGGCAACTAACGACCCGCATTCAGGGCGGGCGCCCCACGTCGCGGCGCCCGCCCGCACCGTCCACGCACGAGATCACACGTCGGACCGGCTGCGGTCCTTGAGACGGTCGCGTTCTACGAGCAGTGCGGGTGGCAGCAGCTGAGTACGGCTGCCGGTAGCGTCATCTACGCGTCCACGCTGTGTCCACCGACGACCAGCTCGCCGCTGATGAGCACTTCGCCGGCGTTCGATGGTGGCGGCTCTCCGGTCGCTCAGGCGATGCGGCTGCTCGCCACCATTCTGGGTCAGGACCTGGAGACCGGACCGGACGGCACGCTGCGGATCGCCCAGCGGGTGGCCACGGACCGGGTCATCTCCACCGTCGACCCCGAGGCCCGGCACGGACACAAGACCAACCACCGCGGTTTCGACGGCTACAAAGGCCATATCGCCGTCGACCCCGACAGCGAAATCGTCACCGCGACCGCGGTCACCGCCGGCAACACCGGCGACGTCGAACCCGTCGCCGACCTCATCACCGACCTCACCAACACCGGCCCCCCAGAAGGTGCCGCAGAAGGTGTTGCAGTGCTCTACGGCGACTCCGCCTACGGCGCCGGCGAGGTCCTGCAACTGCTCGACACCGCCGGGATCACGGGCAGGACCAAGGTACAGGCGCCCGTCGCACCAACCGGGAAGTTCGCCAAGGACCGCTTCGACATCAACCTCGATCAGCAGCACGTCACCTGCCCCAACGGGACTGTCGCGCCC
>NZ_JBVJIJ010000056.1:0-41658 GCF_055586325.1 Dactylosporangium sp. NPDC051087
ACACCGGCCCGACCCGCGTCGACGACCACGGACCCGTCTTCAGCAACTCTTCCGCGCTATGACCGACGACTAGATCCAAGATCACCAACAGCATCAATTCCGTGATGTGGGTTTGATCATGTCCCGTGTCGACAGCGGAGCTCCTGACAGTTGTGTTGCCGCACCTCGACGGGCTGCGTGTCGATCGGGTCTCTGTCGAGGCCGGGGGCGTGCGTGTTCAGGCCGAGTCGGTCGAGGGTTTCGGTGTCTGTCCCGACTGCGGCGTCACTGCTCGCCGTGTCCACAGCCGGTACCAACGGCGGGTCAGTCATCCTGCAATGGCTGGCCGTCGGGTGTGACTGCATGTGCGAGTCCGCCGGTTCTTCTGCTTGGAACCGCGCTGTGTCCGGCAGACGTTCGCGGAGCAGATCCCGGGTTTGACGGCCAGGCACAGTCGTCACAGCGTCCTGGCCCGGCAGGTACTGCAGCACATCGCGGTCGCGGCTGGCGGCCGGGGGCTCGGCTGGCGAACCGCCTGCACGTCGCCGTCGGGCGGATGACCCTGATCCGGTTGATCCGCGGCCTCTCGATGCCCGAGGTGACTTCCCCGCGGGTCGTCGGCGTCGATGACTTCGCGCTGCGCCGGGGGCGGGTCTACGGCACCGTCCTGGTGGACCTCGAGACCCACCAACCGATCGATGTCCTCGCCGACCGCGAGGCCGCCACCCTTGCCGCCTGGCTACAGCGGAACCCCGGCGTGGAGGTGATCTGCCGGGACCGCGCCGGGGCATTCGCCGAAGGCGCCCGAACGGGTGCACCGCAAGCGATCCAGGTCGCGGACCGATGGCATCTTTGGCACAACCTGGTCGAAGCGGTTGAGAAGGTCGTCATCCGCCACCGGCACTGCCTGCCCGAACCCGACCAAGACCAGCAGCCCGCCGCCGTGGAGCCGGCAGCCCCCTACGGTCCACCGGCGGAACGCGCCGAGACCCCTGCAACCATCCGAGTCCGCGAACGGTTCGCCGCCGTTTCCGGACCTGGTCGTTGGCAAAGGCGTCGCGCGTGTCGTCGCCGCCCGTCTGCTCAGCCTCGACCCCGGACACCGTCACCCGCTACGCCAACGCCACCACCGTCGAGGAACTGCTGACCGCCCGGCACCGGGTCAGCAAACTCGACCCGTTCAAGACCCACCTCGACACCCGCTGGAACGACGGCTGCACCGACGCCGTCCGCCTCACCCAGGAAATCCGTGACCAAGGCTTCCACGGCACCGAACGCACCGTGCGCCGCTACCTCGAACCCTTCCGCGCCGTCGGCAACCCAACCGCCACGAAACCGGCGACACCCAAGGTCCATATGCCGCGTCCGGGCAGCGGTTGGTCCCAGGCGCGCGTCGGTCTGTGGCGGTGCGAGATCGATGTGTCCCGCGCCGGATGGTCGTGGGGCATGCGCGAGAGTGTGGCGGTGCAAGTCCTGCGCGCCGGGTGGTGGGCGGTCCCGGGCGCGTGCGGGGGTGACTGCACGAACTCTACGTATCCGGGCGGGGGCGTGCGGTCTTGGGCGGTCCTGAGTGCGGGTGGGTCCACCGCTGTGCCCGAACCCCACTGTCCGGTGCCCTTCAGCGGGACGGTGCGTGGGTGGATGGCGGGTGCGAGGGATCCCTGATGTGCGCGGGTTGGGGCCGTGCGTGCGCAGTGCGTTCTCGGCGCGGTGGTCTGTTGCGGGGCGGCCTCTAGGCGCACTTGGCGCGTGGTGGGTGGCGGATGGTTCCGGTTGGGGCTGTGGCGGTGTGGGTCGATGTGCGGGCGGCGGTCGGTGCCGGTCGTGGGCGGGGTTTGTGGTGGGGGAAGATCTGCGCGGCGGGTGGTGGTGGGGGCGCGCGGACCGGCGGATCCCGAGCGCGGCCGAACTTTGTCTGCGGCGGGGTGGTTGTGGGGGAGAGGGATGCAAAGTTTTCGGGGGTGGTGGCGTCAGGGAGGGAGGAAGGAGGTGTCCGCCGTGATGACACCTGAGGAGGCTGAGTTTTCGGCCTTCGTCGAGCAGCGTGCTCATGCGCTGTTGAAGACGGCGTACGCGTTGACGGGGGACCGGCACGCTGCTGAGGATTTGGTGCAGAGTGCGCTGGCCAAGGCGTTTTCGCGGTGGCGGAGGATCGAGGAGCCGGAGCCGTATCTGCGGCGGATGATCTACAACGAGTTTGCGTCGGGGTGGCGGAGCCGGCGCAGGCAGGCGGAGGTCACGGTGGCGGAGCCGCCTGAGCGGGCGGGGACGCGGTACATGGACGCGGACACGGCGTTGCGGCTGCTGTTGCGGGACGCGTTGCAGGCGTTGCCGCCCAGGCAGCGGGCGGTGCTGATCCTGCGGTACTTCGAGGACCTGAGCGTCGAGGAGACCGCTGCGGTCCTGTCCTGCCGGCAGGGCACCGTGGCCAGTCAGGCGTCGCGCGGGCTGGCGAAGCTGCGTGAGCTCGTGCCGCAGCTCGACTGGAGCGAAGACCTCGTGGAAGGACGGCACTGATGCGCTTCGAACAGCTGCTCCACGAGACGATCGACGAGATGTCCGGTGAGCTGCGCGGGCCCGCGGCCGGGCTGGCCGCCCGCAGCATGGCCAAGGGGCGGAGCATCCGCAGGACCCGGCGCCTCGCCGCGGTCGGCGGTGCGGTCGCGGCGGCGGTGGTCGTCGCCCTGCCGTGGCTGGTCCTGCCCCGGGCGGACCACGCGGCGCCGGTACTCCCCGCCACGTCCACCACCCCGACGGCGGCAGGGACGAAGAACGCACTGCCCGGCGGCTGGGTCGTCACCAGGATGGGCGGCTCGATCCTCGACCGGGCGACCGGTGAGTACGTCAGCATGAGCGGACAGGTGTCCCCGGCGCCGGCCGGCAACCGTGTCCTGGTCATCGACAATCCGCGCACGGTGCGGCTGGTCGACGTGCGCGGTACGCGCCCCGTGACCGTCGACACGGCCGGCTTCGTCGGCGACTTCAACTGGAACGCGGCCGGTGACCGGCTGGTCGGCGGGATCACGCAGAAGGAACCGGCCAAGGTCGGGTTCGCCGTCATCGACGCGCAGACCGGTGCGGTGCGCAGGCAATGGATCGACCACGACCGGTACGACTGCAGCCAGTGCACCTTCACCTGGACGCGGGACGGCGAGCAGGTCGTCCTCCCCATCGCCGACCGCTCCGGCGGCGAGGCGGAGGAACGGGTCGACCACCTCCAGACCTTCGACGCCACGACCGGCGCGCCCGGCGTGGAGCTGATGGTCACGGCGGCGCCGTCCGGCCCGTTCTCCTGGTCGCCCGGCGGCCGGTACGTCCTGGCGGGCCCCCCGACGCCCGGGGTGGTGGAAGGCTGGCGGCTCTACGACGTCACCACCGGGCAGAGCGCGGACTTCCCGGCGCCCGCGGTGTGGGTGACCGCCGACCTGCTGCTCGCCACCAAGGACGGCAACGTGCTCAGCCTCACCCCCGACGGCACCGTCACCGCGACCACGCAGGTCAGCGTCGCCGCCCGCTCGACGATCAGCGTGGGCCCGCCCGGCTAGCGGGGCACGCGGAGGGGGCGTTCGACGGCGTCCTGGGCGGCGAGGGACGCCATCAGGTCGCGGTACGCGGCGGGGTCGAGGTCGCCGGTCAGCAGCCGGTCGAACGCCTTGGCCTCGCGCTGCGCGAGGCGCGCGGCATAGGGCGGGGGGAGCGGGCCGAACCTGGCGGCGAGCCAGCGGGCGGCCCGCGGCTCGTACGCGCCCGCGAGGCGGTGGTGGCGGATCATCCACGCGTGGAGGGCGATCAGCACCGTGTAGGCCACGGCGATGAACAGGAGGACCAGCACAAGCAGCAGGGTATCCCCCCGACGTGCGGGCGCCGTGAGTTGGCCGCCACCCGAATCCGCCGATAGTGTTGCGGACCGCGGCAAACGCAACCGGACCGCGGCGAAAGGAAACCGTCACCGCGGCGAAGGAAACCGTCACCGCGGCGAAGGAAACCGTCACCGCGGCGAAGGAAACCGTCACCGCGGCGAAGGCAACCGTCACCGCGGCGAAGGCAACCAGGGGAGGGGCGGCACAGCGTGGAGTGGCAGCCGGACCTGTTCGACGCCGGCCCGGTCACCAGCTCCGACCAGCCCGAGGTCCGCTCACCGGCCGCCGACCCCTCCATGCGGGCCCGCTGGCGGGCGCTGATCCTCACCGACCCGGTCGCCCGGCTGGTCCGCAACGCCGCCCACGTCAGCGTCCACCAGGCCTATGACCTGCGGCAGCTCGCCCTCGCCGCGGTCGACATCGCGGTCGCGTCGATGGGGTTCGCCAGGCAGGTCACCCTCGCCGAGCTGATCGAGTCGACCGCGGAGCTCGCCGCCGTCATGCACCCCGGCGGTACCCACGCCGACCATCAGGACGCGGCCCGCTGGGTCGTGAAAGGCCTGCTCAACGACGCCGACAACCAGGGCGCGTTCGTCTACCAGTTCGTCGACGCGCACGCGTCCCCGCCGCGGCGCGAGGAGTACGCGTTCAAGCTCCTGCAGCTGCAGGACGGCCCCGACGGTGCGGTCGTGCTCGCCTCGCACCAGGCGGTCATGCTGTACCTCAACGGCCTGGACCTGGACGTCGACGACGCCGAGGCCGCGTTCTCCGTCGTGCTGCAGCGGCAGCTGCGGGACCGGCGCTTCGAGGCCGCCGCCCGCACCGCCACGCAGGCCGAGCGGGTCTCGGTGGCCATGTCCGCGTCGCTGGCCGACGTGCTCGACGCGACCCGCCGCGACGTGCGCGCGTTCGACTGGATCACCGACGTGCCGCACCGGCTGGCGCGGGCCCGTGAGCACGTCGAGGCCCGGATCGCGGCCGACGCGGAGGTCCTCGACCACGTCGCGGCCGGCATCGACACCGAGACCGACAGCGCCGTCCGGCAGGCGTCCGGTGATCTGGTGGAGACCCTGCGCCGCATCCGCCGGGTGCACCTGGACCTCGCCGAGCGGGTCGCCGGGGCGCGGGGCGTGTTCCTGCAGGCCCAGCTGAGCCAGGTGTTCGCCCGGCGGGTCCACCTGCGGCTGCTCAACATCGAGTCCGAGCTGTTCCATCCGGTGCTGGACGCGCCCGCCGACCAGGCCAGGGTCGTCGCGGAGGCGTTCGGCGACCGGGTCCTCGGGCTGCGGGTGCCGCGGCTGCTGCACCTCGACGGCCTCGTCGACATGCTGCTCGCCCCGCCGCGCGTGGCCGGGCCCGACGAGGTGGAGCCGGAGACGCCGGGCGAGGTCGAGGGCGTGGACCTGCAGGCCTACCCGCCGGCCGTGGTCGAGGAGGCCACCCGCGTCCTGCGCCGCGCCTCGGGGCGGCCGCTGTCCGAGCTGATGGGCGAGCTCACCAAGGACGACCTGCGCGAGCTGGTCCTGCTCACCGCCCTGTGGTCCTACGCCCCCGACGTCGCGGACCCCGACGCCACGCCCGACACTCAGCGGGCCCTGGCCGCGGCGCTGTCCGCCGAGCGCTCCGGCGGCCGCCTCGACCACCCCCTCGCCTGGGGCGACGACCTGCTCGTGAACTACAAGGGAGGCCCGGACGCGTGACGGTCCCGATCGAGGACGTGTGGTCGGCGGCGGAGCTGGTCGCGTTCGGGCTGCGCACCGGCGCCCGGCCGACCGACGGCAACGCCTATGGGCAGCTGCTGGAGCGGTACCGCACGAACACCGCCTTCCGCGACGCCGTCGACACCGTCGCCGGCGGCCTGGGTCTCGTCGTGCTCGGCGCGCCGCCGCGCACCGGCCTCGTCCTGAGCACCCAGCCGGGCAGCGTGTTCGCGCTGCGGATGGCGGACCTGCGCGGCGGCAGCATGACCGCCGACGACAAGCTCATCGCCGGGCTGGTCGTGCTGGGCATCGCCGCGTACGCGTTCCCGCACGACGTCGACCTCGACGGCACCGACGTGAAGCTCGTCGAGGTCGCGGCGCTGGACAAGTTCGTCCGGGACGCGATCGACCGGGTCCTCGCCCTGCCCGGCGACGCCGACACGGTGGACGGTCAGGCCCGCCGGGCCGCCGAGGTGTACCGGCGGACCGCCGCCTTCAAACCCAAGGACCGCCTGCCGGGGCCGGCGCGCGGCTGCACCCAGTTCGCGGTGCTGGAGGTCCTCGGCTGGCTCGTCGAACGCGGCGCGGCCCGGCAGCTGCCGCAGATGGGCGCCACCTCGTACCAGCTGACCGACCGCTTCCGGCTGCTCGTCGCCGACGTGGCCGGCGGCGAGGCCCTCGAGGCGCTCCGCTCGGTGCGACGGGAGGCCGACTGATGCCGGCACCGGCCCGACTGTGGCAGATGCGGCGGGTGTACCTCGACCGCGTGGGCTCACCCGCGGCGCGGTTCCGCGACGTGTGGCTCGACCTCACCGGGCGGGACGGCCGGCCGCTCGACACGATCCTGTGGATGCGCAACGGCGGCGGCAAGTCGACGCTGATCGCGCTCGTCTGCGCCCTGATCCGCCCCGACCGGCGCGACTTCCTCGCCACCGCGACCACGGGCCGGCACCTGGAGGACTGCATCCTCGGCGCCGACACCGGCCACGTCGTGGTCGAGTGGACCGACCCGTCCGGGCGGCGGCTCGTGACCGGCGCGGTCTACGAGTGGACCGACCGGGTCCAGCCCGCCGACCCGAACGCCGGCCACGACCGGCTGAAGCAGACCTGGTACGCCTACACCCCCGGGCCCGAGGTCGAGAGCCTGCCGTTCGCCGGCGCCGATCTCAAGGAGTTCGTCCGGGCCGTCGAGGCGCTGCCCGCCGACGCCGAGCCGATCATCACCACCAAGCAGGACCGGTGGGCGCAGGCGCTGCACGACCGGGGCCTCGACCCGGGCCTGTTCACCGCCATCCTGCGGATCAACGCCTCCGAGGGCGGCATCGAGCACCACTTCAAGTTCAAGACGTCCGACGAGTTCGTGCAGTACCTGCTGAGCCTCGTCACCGAGCCGACGTCCGCGGCCAAGGTCGCCGCGATCCTGCGCGGCACCCGCGAACGCCTCGCCCGGCAGCCGCGTCTGCGCGCCGAGGTCGCCTTCTGCGACGAGGCCGTCGACCTCCTCGCCGTCCTGGACCGCTCCCGCGCCGCCGTCACCGCCGCCACGACCGGCGCCGCCGCGACCCGGGGGTCGGCGCTGGGCCTCGCCGCCGCGTTCACCGGCGCGGCCGGCCGCGCCACGGAACAGGCCGCGGCGCACGAGGCGGCGGCCGGCACCGCGGCCGACGCGGCCGGCGCCGCCGACTCGCGGGCCGCCGCCCTCGACGTGCTGCTGCGCGAGGAGCAGTGGCAGGCCGCGTTCCGCCGGCACACCGACGCGCTCGCCGCCGTCGACGACGCCGCCGCGCTGGTGCTCGCCCGGCGCCGCCTGCACCGCGCCTGGCAGCTCGTCCCCGTCCTCGTCGACCGCGACCAGCTCACCTCCCGGCTCGCCGCGGCCCGCGGCCGGCAGCTGGAGGCGGAGGCCGGCGCCGCCCCGCTGCGCCAGGCCAGGTCCGAGGCGGCGAGGGGATACCTGGCGGCGCTGCGGGACGCCTGCGCCGAGCTCGACGACACGATCGCGACCCTGACGGGGCAGGCCGCGGACGCCGCCGAACAGCAGGCGAAGTCCCGCGCGCTCGCCGACGGGCTCCGCGCCGACCTCGGCGGACTCGCCGGCCGGCACCGCGCGGTCGAGCAGCACCTCGCCGCGTTCGACCACGACCTGCGCACCGCCGCCACCGCCGGCCACCTCACGCCCGCCGTGCGGGACGACGACACCTCCCAGGAGGATCCGGGAGCGGCCCTCGGAGCGGCGCTCGAGGCGGCCCGGGAGGAGGACACCGAGGCGGCGCGGGAGCTGGCGGAGGAACTGCCGGCGGAGGCGGAGCGCCTCGACGCGGACCGGGCGGGGCACGAGCGGGAACGCGCCGCGGTGCACGCCGCCGTCACCGAACTGACCAGGCAGCTGGCCACGCTCGACAGCGTGCGGACGCCGCTGCTCGCCGAGATCGACGCGCTCGCCACCGATCCGCGGCTGACGGCACTGACCGAGCGGGACGCCGTCGACCCGGTCGGCGAGCACCGGCTGCTCGTCGACCAGCTCTCGGAGGCGATCGTCGGCGCGGACCGGCAGCGGATCCAGCTCGCCGTGGCCGACGCCGAGGACGACCGGGCGGTGCAGGCCCTGGCGTCGCCGCGCGGGCTGCTGCCGGCGTCGCTGGACCTGGCACGGGCCGCCGACGTGCTCGCCGCCGCCCGCATCCCGGCGAGCACGGGCTGGCACCACCTCGCCGACAACGTGCCGCAGGACCGGTGGGCCGCCGCCGTCGACCGGGTCCCGCACCTCGTCGGTGGCCTGCTGCTGCACGACGGGGCCGACCTCGGCCGGGCCCGCGAGGCACTCGACGGCGCGGGGCTGTTCCCGACCAGCGCCGTCCAGATCTCCACGACGGCCCAGCTCGACGCCGCGGCCCGCGAGGCCCTCGACGGGGCGCGGCTGTTCCCGACCAGCGCCGTCCAGATCGCCACGACGGCCCAGCTCGACGCCGCCACCGGCGGGCCCGCGGCCGGTCCGGACACCGGGCACGGGTTCGTCCTGGCGCCCGCGCCGGCGATGTTCGACCGCACCGCCGCCGCGCGGGAGGCGGACCGGCGGGCGGACGGGCGGCGGGACCGGGGCGAGCGCGTGCAGGAGCTGCTCGACGCGCGGGACCACGACCTGCGGCTCAAGGACCAGCTGCGGCACCTCGCCGACCGGTGCCCGCCGGGGCATCGCGAGCACCTCGACGCCGAGCACCGGCGGGTCGAGGAGCAGCTCGCCGAGGCCCGCGACCGGGCCGGGACCCTCGAGGCCGCCCGGGGCGAGCTCGACGCGCGCGCCGGACGGCTCCGCGAGACCCAGCACCGCCTCGCCGAGCTGCGCCGCGTCCTCGCCACCCGGCTCGGTGTCCTGCACGACCTGTCCCGCCGCGCGCCCGAGGCCGACCGGCAGCGGGCCGAGCTGCGGCAGCTCCCGGCCCGCCGGGCCGACCTGGAAGGCCACCTCGACCAGGCGGAGGAGCAGGAGCGCGGGTACGCCACCGTCGCCGCCCGCCGCACCGCCGACGCCGAACAGCACCGGTCGACGGCCAGGGGCCACCGCGCGCGGATGGACGAGCTGCGCAGGGTCGCGGACGGCAAGACCGCGGGAACGGGAACGACGCTGAGCCTGGCGGCGGCGATGAGCGCCTACCAGGCCGCCGACGAGGCCTACACGCGCCGCTCGTCCGGCGACGCGCTCGAGGCCACGATCAGCGAGATCGGCCGGCGCCTCGACGGCCTGGACCGGCAGTTGCGGCAGTACACGGCGGAGGAGCACGAGACCGCCGCCGGGCTCGCCGCCACCCCCGAGGCGGCGGACCCCGCGCTCGTCGCCCGGGACACCGAGCTCGCCGAGCAGGCGCACTTCGCCGCCCGCGCCGCCGCCACCAGGGCGGAGGCCGAGCGGGACGCGGCCCGCCGGGAGCTGACCGACCGGACCGCGGCCCGCCCGGCACCGCAGGAGCTGCCACGGGTCGTACCGGCGGCGGAAAACCTGCAGGAGCAGCTCGACGCCGCCGGTGGGACCGCCCGGGTCGCCCGGGAGCGGCAGGCCGCGGCCACGCAGGCGGCCGAGCTCCAGCACCGGCGCGCCGCCGACTTCCAGGGGCTCGCCGACGACCTGGAGGCGGACCTGGGGGAGCGCGGCGCGGCCGGCGCGCCCCCGTTCGACGGTGACGTCGACGCCGCCCGGGAAGCGGGACGCGCGGCGCGCCGGGCGGTGCAGGCGGCCGACAAGGCCGTCACCGCCGCCCGCAACCAGCTCGCCGCCGAGGTCCACCGCGTCGACCGGTGGGCCGGCGAGGAACGCTTCGCCGCCGTCACCGCCGAGGTCCGCGACCGGTTCCGCGGCGAGCACACCGCCGACCTGCCGGCGGGCCTCGCCGACGAGCTGCGGACCTACCGGCACGCGCTCGCCGGTGAGCTGGAGGCCGTCGACAAGGACAAGCACCTCGTGGTGACCGCGCTGTGCGCCGAGGTCCGCGAGGGACTCAAGACGCTGCAACGGGCGCAGCACCACGCGCAACTGCCGCCGGGCCTCGCCGACCACCTGCGCAACCGGCGGTTCCTCGACGTCGGCCCGCGCTCCACCGTGGACACGACCGACGCGACGCTGCGCAGCCGGGTGGAGCGGCTCGTCGAGCGGCTCGTCGCCCGGCAGGAGACCATCCCCGACGGGCTGAGCCTGGTGTGGGAGGCGACCACCGCTGTCGTCGGCCGCGGCAACTTCACCGCCCGGGTGCTGAAGCCGTCCACCGAGCTCGGCGAGGACCGCCAGCCGGTGGAGCTGATGAGCAAGTGGTCCGGCGGGGAGAAGGTGACGATCAGCCTGCTGCTGTTCTGCATGCTCGCCCGGCTGCGCGCCGCGAACCGCGGCGGTGACGTGCCGGGCCTCGGCGTGCTGCCGATGGACAACCCGCTCGGCTCCGCCAACTACGTCGCGTTCCTGGACCTGCAGCGGCGGGTCGCGGCGGCGAACGGCATCCAGCTCGTCTTCCTGTCCGGCCTCGGCGACATGCGCGCCGTCGGCCGCTTCCCCAACGTGGTGCGGATGCGCAACACCCACCACCGGGGCCGCAACTACGCGCAGGTGCAGGAGCGTGAGCTCAACGAGGAGCAGGGCATCACGACGGCCCGGCTCACGTTCCCGCACCAGGAGACGCTGCTCTAGGTGTACCGGCCGCGAGCCTCCGGCGAGGCGGGCGGTGCGACGCCGCACCGAGCCGGCGGCCGCCCGGCTCGGCGGCTACGGCAGGTCGCCTGGGCGGTCGACGACCGCGGACCGCAGCAGTGCCGTGCTGAACGGGGTGGCGCCGACCGCCCAGTCCCACGCGTTGGCAGCGACGACGTCGGTCCGGGAGCCGAGCAGCTCGTGGCGGGCCGGGTCGAAGATGAGGGCGCCCCGGAAGCCGCCGCTGGTCCTCGTCACCGCGACCCCGTGGCGACCGGCCGCGTCGGCGAGGTCGTCCAGGACCGTGACCCCGTCGAGGGTGGCGAGGGCCTCGAACACCGCGGCCCGCACCGCCGGCGGCAGCATGCCCCGCTCCAGCAGCCGTCCCGCCGCGGTGAACTCGCCGCCGCCCTCCTCGCCGCGTTCGCGGAGCACCCGCAGCATCGCCGCCGGGTCGGCCGGCAGGTCACCGGCGTATCCCGGGTCCGGCCGGCACGCCTGCCCGCCGGACGTCTCGACACCGCCGACGCAACCGGACAGCAGCACGTCGGCGGCACCGGCCGTGCGGACCAGGCCTTCGCGGGTCCCGTCCGCGGACCGCCACGTCTGCTGCCGCAGCGTCGTGGGCCGCCCGAGGCCCGGCGTGACGAGCACCGTTCCCGGGTCGGGCGCGCCCGGGGCGACCGGCCCGGCGTCGACGAGTTGCACCGTGACCGACTCGGTGTAGACGAACTGACCGGGTCGCGGCTCGGTCCACGGCTCGGCGGCCACCGCCCGGGCGGCGAGCCGGAGCACGTCGGCCCCGCCCCGGCCCGCCGGCAGCGGCGCGGCGGGACCGGCGGGGGCCGCGCTGTCCGGCCGCTCCGCGCCGTCCGGCAGCCCGCCGCCGGATGCCCAGACCGCCCCTGCGGCGACCGCCGCCGCGAGCCCGCCCGCCAGCACGAGGCGGCGGGTTCTGGCAGCGCGCCGCCGGGCCCGGCCGCCGGGGCCGCCGACCCCGGCGCGGTCGGTCCGGCCCGGCCCGCCGGAGCCGGCGGGCACGCCGACAGGGTGAGCACCATCGTCGCGGGGGCCGCTGACCCCGGCGCGGTCGGTCCGGCCCGGCCCGCCGGAGCCGGCGGGCACGCCGACAGGGTGAGCACCATCGTCGCGGGGGCCGCTGCCCCCGGCGCGGTCGGTCCGGCCGGGCCTGCCGGAGCCGGCCGGCACGACGCCGGCGAGCACTCGGGCGCGGATCGCGGCGACGTGCTCGTCCGGCGGGACGTCGAGGGTCGTGCCCAGCGTGCGCAGGGCCTGCAGGTCGTCCATGCTCACTCCACAGTGGATTCGGTCGGGTCGGACCCGAGCGCGGCGCGGACCTTGGCCCGGGCGCGGTGCAGCCGCGACCGGACCGTGCCGCCGGCGACACCCAGCGCGGCGGCGATCTCGTCGTAGGAGAGTTCGCCCCATGCGAACAGCAGCAGGACGTCCCGCTCGCCCGCGTTGAGCCCGGCGAGCGCGGCGAGCAGCGGCGGCCGCGCCGCCCGCGCGGTCACGTCGTCGGCGACGCGGTCCGCCGGGCCGTCGGCCGGTGGCTCGGGCGCGCACCGGGCGAGGGCGCGCAGCCGCGCCGACTCGCGCCGGTGATGCTGGGCGATCTCGCGGGTGAGGATGCCGAAGAGCCACGGCCGGGCGTCGGCGCGGGTGAGGTCGTACCGCCCGCGCGCGGTGAACGCCGCCAGGAACGTCTCGGCCACCACGTCTGCGGCGGTCTCGACGCCGAGGCGGCGCTGGGCGTACCGGAACAGCTGCACGGCATACCGGTCGTGCAGCGCTCCGAACGCCCCCGCGTCGTGCCCGGACCGCTCGATCAGGTCCGCGTCGCTGAGCTCCGCGCCGCGCTCCCGCGGGTCCGTGCCAACGTGCGGTTCCACGTCGGTGATGCTCCTGCCTGTCGGGGGCTGGTGTCACCGGGTATCGGCACCAGCCCCCGTTCAGGTTCCCGCCGGGTCAGGCGGGTTCGATCCAGATGTTGCGGTAGCGGACGTTGGCGCCCGCGTCGTTGTGGTCCTGCAGGCGGATCGGCAGGAACGCGGCCGACTCGGCGGCGCCGTTGCCCGTCGGGCCGTCGATCTGGATGTCGTTGTGGACGGTGACGCCGTTCCAGACGACGGTGACGCGGGCGTTCTCCGTCTTCGTCGTGCCGTTCCAGCGGGCCGCGCGGAACGTGATGTCGTACGTCTGCCACGTCTCCGGGGCGGTGCCCGCGTTGCTGTCCGGGGCGCGCTTGAGATAGATGGCGCCGCACTCGTTGTTGGCCAGTGCCGGCTTGCCGAAGGTGTCCAGCACCTGCAGCTCGTAACGGTCCTGCAGGTAGATGCCGCTGTTGCCGCGGGCCTGGCCGGTCACCTCCGGAGGCAGGTTCGGCAACCAGAACTCCACGTGCAGCTTGAAGTCGCCGAAGGTCTGCTTGGTGCGCAGGTCACCGCCGAGGACCTCGGTGGAGCCGCCGGACACCGGCCAGGTGGCGGCGGAGCCGTCGCTCGCGGCGAAGGCGTTGAGGTTGCCGCCGTCGAACAGCTGCACGCGGCTGGTGCCGTTGTGCGTCCACACCTGCTGCGCGCCGCCGTTCGCGTCGGCGATCTGCAGCGCGGTGCCGTTGGCGGTGCCGCCGCCGACGGCGTCCAGGACCCGGCCGGACTGCGGGTTGAGCAGCGTGCCGTTGGCCTGGGTCCGCCAGATCTGGGCGGCGCTGCCGTTGCAGTTCCACAGCTGCACCAGGGTGCCGGCCGCGGTGGCCCCGCCGGCGACGTCGAGGCACCTGCCGAGGGCGCGCAGGGTGTCGCCGGAGCGGGTCCAGCTCTGCGCCGTCGTGCCGTTGCAGCCCCACAGCTGGACCTTGGTGCCGTTGGCGGTGCCGGCGTTGCTGACGTCGACGCAGCGCCCGCCGATGCCGGTGATGGTGCCGGTACGGTCGCCGGGCGGCGGGCCGACGGTGAGGCTGTCGAGGTTCACGTGCCCGATGTCGCCGCTGTCCACCTTGTACGTGACGGTGTTGCCGCCGGCCCGCAGCGGCACGGAGTCCACCTTCGTCGACCACGTCTCCCAGTCGACGGTGCTCGGCAGGGACACCTGCCGGACCTTGGCGCCGTTGACGTAGAGGCTCACCGTCTTCGTGCCCGCGGACGGGTTCGGCCCGTTGCTGTAGCGCAGGCTCAGGTCGTACGCGCCGGCGACCGCGGTCGTGACGCTGAACGTGGTCGCGGCGCCCGCCGTACCGTAGCCGGCGACGAAACCGGAGCCGGTGTATCCACTGTGGTCGGTCGCCACGCGCGCGCTGCCGCTCAGGCCCGCGTGCTCCGCCTCGAGCCGCCCCGGCTGCGGGATGCTGCCGTCCACGAGGGAGTTCAGCGTGTACCACGCCTCGGTGCTCCACAGCGAGGCGCCGGTGCTCGACGTGAAGGGCCGCGGCGAGCGCAGGTAGACGACCCGGCCCGGCTTCAGGCCCGCCAGCTGCACGTTGACCTTGAGCTTGTCCGCGGACACCGTCGCCGAGGTGACCTGCAGCGTCTCCTCGTCGACCTTCGGGCCGCCGTAGGCCGGCGTCGGCACGTACCGCCACTGCTTCGCGTTGTACGACGCGGCGGTCACCGACGCGCCGACCGGCTGGGTGTACTCGATCTCGAAGCCGCCGGCGACCGCGCGCATCGCCTTCATCTCGAACGCGGACCCGCCGTTGGCGGTGAGCTTCTGCAGGCCGTAGGTGAGCTTGCCGTCCTGGCCCCAGTTGCCGCCCGCGCCGAGCCCGCCGACGTAGAACGCGCCGTCGGGGCCCTGGCTGAGCCGCAGCACGCCCATCTCCAGGCCCTGCGTCATGCGGAAGACGGCACCCTGGTACTCGCCGCCGACCTTCTCCAGGTACGCCCGCTGGATGCCGCCGTACGTGACGTCACCGAACAGCAGCTGCCCGGCGAACGGGCCGCTGTTGAGCAGCAGCGGGGTGCTCGGCGAGTTCGCGATCTCGTTCTGCGGCAGCCACAGCACCGGCTGGGTCACCGGCTGGTTGTCGAACGGCCCGTCCGGGTTGGTGTAGTGGCCGAAGAACCGGTCCTGCTTGACGCGCACCAGCTTCGAGGCGGGCAGCCAGCCGCCCTGGTTGTCGGTGACGAAGATGTCGCCCTCTGGGCCCCAGCCGATCCCGTCGGGGGTGCGCAGGCCGCCGGCGACGTACTGCACCGCGCCGGTGCTGCGGTTGATCTTCAGGCTGGTCCCGCGGTTCGGGGAGCCCTGCGGGTCGGTGGTCGCGCCGCCCTGGTTGATGGATACGGACAGGTTCAGGTAGAAGAAGCCGTCCTTGTACAGCAGCCCGAACGCGAACTCGTGGAAGTTGCCGTCGTACGGCCACGTCGCGACGGTCCGGTACTGGTCGATCTGGCCGTCGCCGTTGGTGTCGTTGAGCTCGGTCAGCTCGTGCTTCTGCGACACGTACAGCTTGCCGTCGACGTACTTGATGCCCATCGGCTCCCGCAGGCCGGACGCGATGCGGGTGTAGGTGACCTGCGACGGTGACGTGGCGCCGGTGACGCCGGACAGCAGGTAGACCTCGCCGACGGTGGTGTTGCTGCCGCCCCAGGTGGTGATCGCCAGGCGCCCGTCCGGCAGCCAGTCCATGGCGCTGACCTGCGGCTGGAAGCCGTTCGGCCGGAGGTTCGTCAGCGTGTACCCGGGATGCACGGCGTTGAGCGGCAGGCCGTCGCCGGGGCTGTCGGCGGCGCCCTCGCACTCCTTGCGGCCAGGGGCGGTGACCCGGACGACCCCGGCGTCGGTGCTGAGCACCGAATTCGGCACGACGGTGAACGCGGAGGCGCCCGGCGGGCGCCATTCGAGGGTCAGCTGCTGGCCACCGGTGCGCTCGAAGTAGTCGATGCGCAGCGCGTGGTAGCCGGTGGTGAGGGTGACGGTGCCGTCCATCGGGGTCGCGCCGTGCAGCCCGTCGTGGTTGATGACGGTCGCGCCGTCGACGAGGAGCCGCGAGCCGTCGTCGCTGGTGAGCCGGAAGATGTACGACCCGGCGGTGGCGATGTTGACGTTGCCGATCACCTGCGCCTGGAAGAGGTCCTCGAGGCCACCGAAGTCGGCGGCGGTGCTCCAGTTGACGGTCGGCATGAGCTTGTCGACGTTCGGCGTCTGCCCGGTCTTGAGGGTGCAGATCGAGTTCAGCGGCGTCTGCACGTCGAAGACGCGCAGCGTGACGCCGGGTTCCTGCGGCGGGACGGCGGCCCGCGCCGCGGTCGCCGGCAGCAGCCCGGCGATGAGCACGGCGGCGGCCGCGCCCAGGATGGTTCTCTGCATTCGAGCGCTCCGAGGGTAGGAGTTAGCCGAAACGGCATGACGGTGCCGTCCGAGGAACTCCCGCGCGCTCGCCGAAGGGCGTCACGGGCACCGGGCACCGCGATCCGCGGTGCTCGATGTGCCCGCCACGCTAGAAGACTTCTGCTCGATTGTCCATAACTTCTGCTGCGGGTGCGGAAAGTCGGTCCGGAAGGGCGGCACGAGGATGTGCGGCCACAGCCGCGCGCTGCCGCCGATCCCGGACAGGATGCCCCACGCCGACAGGGTGAGCACCATCGCCGCCGTCACGACCGCCGCGCACCGCAGCACCGGCGGGCCGCTGAGCGCGGTCCAGCCGTCGCCGAGCAGCGTCGCCAGCACGATCCAGGTCGCGCCGCCCGAGATCGCGCCGAACACCGCCGCCGCCGGCCACCGCATCGACGTCAGTATGCCGTGCGGTCAGAAGGTGTACGGGGTGTCGTACTCCGGCCGGACGACCCGGGTGCGCGGGGAGGCCTTGCGGACGGCCGCGATCAGGGCGTCGAGGCGGGCCGCGTCGGCCGGGGCGACCGCCGGCGGGTTGCGCAGGCCGGTCTCGAAGTTGTCCCAGTGCACGGGGACCACCACCCTCGGGCGGCCGAGCGCCTCGATCAGCCGGGGCACGTAGTCGCCGGTGGCGGTGCTGGACGGCAGGGCGACCATCGCCACGTCCGGGTCCAGGCCGGTCAGGTTGCGCTCGACGAAGTCGCTGCCGCCCATGAAGAACACCGACGGGCCGCCGGTGACCCGCAGCACGAAGGACAGGGTGTCGCCCTCGGGCAGGTCCGCGATCGTCCGCGGGGGCGGCGGCGGGGTGGTCCGCACGCCGGGGAACGCCATCGAGTAGGCGGCGTTGCGGCTGTGCAGCGACGCGACGACCTCGACGGTGTGGTCGCCGAAGTCGAGGACCTCGCCGCCCTTGACCGGGCACAGCTGACCGGCCGGCACGCCGCTGGCGAGGCCGAGGTGGTAGGCGGTGAGGGTGCCGACGACACGGGCGCCGGTGGACGTGGCGATGTGCGGCACGTCGGCGAAGTGGTCCCAGTGGGTGTGCGTGACGAGGACCGTCTCGGGCCGGCCGACCCGGGTCGCGATGGTGTCGGCCTCGACCGTCAGCGGCGTCTGCGGCCGGAACGCGCCGCTGAACAGTCCGGTGTCGAAGCGGCTCAGGTACGGGTCGACGAGCACGGTCCGCGCCCCGATGTCGACCCGCCAGCCGGCGGTCCCGAACCAGCGGAACGTCCCGGTGCGACCGTTCGCGGGCGAAGCGACGGCGGGCGTGACCGGCAGCGCGACGGCCGGCACTGCTGCGACGGCCGGCACTGCTGCGACGGCGGCTGCGGTACGGATGAAGTCACGGCGATCTGGCATGCGGCCCAGCCAAGCAGCCCCGCCCGCGCGCTGTCCAAGATCAGAACCTGGCCCGGCTCATATCCGATCGGCTATCAGCGCAGGTCACGCAGGTGTTCGACGGCGGTGAGGGCGGCCCTGCCGAGGGTCGCGTCGACCGCGCCGCGGGGTGCGCCGGACCGCACGAACGCCGCGACGGCGTACCGGCCGCCGTCCGGGTACTCCGCGACGCCCACCTCCATCGCCAGGCCGGGCAGCGTGCCGGTCTTGCCGGACACCCGTACATCGGCCGGGAACGCCGCGGCGAGCCTGGTCGAGAACAGCTGGCGGGCCATCAGGCCGCGGACCGTCGCGCACGCCGCCGGCGGCCCGGCCTCGTCGCGCCAGATCATGCCGAGCAGCCGGGTCATCTCCTCCGGGGTGCTCGACGTCGTGCGCGCCGGGTCGTACACCCGCAGCGTCCGCACCCGCTCCGGCGGTAGCGCCGGGTACAGCCGCGCGAACTCGGCCGCGTCGCGGGCGCCGACGTCGTCGAACATCGTCTCCAGCAGCTCCCGCGGCCCGCCGGTGATCCTGGTGCGGTGCAGCCCGAGCTCGGCGGCGAGCAGCGGCACCACGTCCGGGCCGACCCGGCGCAGCAGGACGTCGGCGGCGGTGTTGTCGCTGACGGTCATCGTGAAGTACGCGAGGTCCCGCAGCGACAGCTCGACGTCGTCGACGCAACCCGCGGTGCCCCAGCCGCCGAGCCGGTCGCCGGTGCGCACCAGGACCCGCTCGGCCGGGTCGAGCGCGCCGGTGGCCACCTGCCGCGCGAACTCCAGCACGATGAGGACCTTCACCACCGAGGCGAGCACCACCTGCTCGTCCGCCCGGCACCCGGTCTCCCGGCCGGTGTCGACGTCCCGGGCGTGCAGCCAGACCTCATCGTTGATCGACATAGGGTTCAGCGTATGGCGGACCTCGCACGGCACCTGCGGTACTTCCTGGTCGTCGCCGACGAGCTGCACTTCAGCCGGGCCGCGGAGACGCTCGGCATCGCGCAGCCGCCGCTGAGCCAGGCGATGCGCCGGCTGGAGCGCGACCTGGGGGTGACGCTGTTCGACCGGCTGCCGCGCGGCACCGAGCTGACCGCCGCAGGGCACGCGTTGCGCGAGGAGGCGGAGCGGTTCCTCGCCGCCGAGCGGCGGCTGCGGGCGCTCATGC
Source organism: Dactylosporangium sp. NPDC051087 (assembly GCF_055586325.1). Taxonomy (NCBI): domain Bacteria; kingdom Bacillati; phylum Actinomycetota; class Actinomycetes; order Micromonosporales; family Micromonosporaceae; genus Dactylosporangium; species Dactylosporangium sp. NPDC051087. The sequence goes on from NZ_JBVJIJ010000056.1 coordinate 18,612, forward strand.
ACAGCATCCGCGACGGCGACCTCGGCACGCTGCGCGCCGGGGTGCCGCCGGAGACGCCCGCACCCACGCTCGGGGAGCTGCTGCGCCGCCTGGCGGAGCACGCGCCCGGCCTCGACGTCGACCTGCAGGAGCTGTCCACGGCCGAGCAGCTGGACCAGCTCGCCGGGGCGCGGCTCGACGTCGGTCTCGTGCACCACCCCGTCGACGCCGCCGACCTCGCCCGTGGGCCGGTGACCCGGGTGCGGCTCGGGGTGGTGCTGCCCCGCACGTCGCCGCTGACCCGGCTGGCCGAGGTCGGCCTGGACCGGCTGGCCGGGCACGGGCTGGTGCTGTTTCCTCGCTCGATGGCGCCCGGCTGGTACGACCACCTCCTCGCCGTCTGCGGCCGGCACGGCTTCACGCCGAGCCGGATCCGCCACGCCCGCAATCCCGAGTTCCTGTGCGGGCTCGTCCTCGCCGGCCTCGGTCTCGGCCTGGAGCGGGAGTCCTCGGTGCGCCGCGAGCCCCGCCTGACGTGGCGTCCCCTGACCGGTGACCCGCTCTGGCAGGAGACGTCCGCCGTGTGGCCGGCCCGCAACCCGCACCCCGCGGCGGCCCGCTTCGCCTCGGTCGCCGCCGAGGTGTTGCGGGCCGCCCCCGGTCCGCCGGACCGGATCGTCGGCGCGCCAGGCCCGTGGTCGGTGGTCTACGACGAGGCCTGAGCGGCTCAGCGCCAGGTGTCGTCGAGGGTGACCGTGCCGCCCGACGGGGTGCTGACCGTGCGGTTCGGGTCGCTCTCCCAGGTCACCGTGCTGGCGGCGTCCTTGCGGATGTACTTGTACTCGACGACGGCCGAGCCCGGCAGCGTCACCCGGCCGGTCCAGGTCGCGTCGGCGGTCTTCGTCAGCGGCACCGCGTTCGCCGGGTCCCACGACCCGATCGACGGTGCGGCGCCCACGACGTACAGCTGCTGGCCCGGCGACTCGGAGACGTGCAGCGTCACGTCGCCCTGGACGGTGGCGCCGGCCTCCCAGCCGTCCGATGTGGACAGCCAGCCGTCGGCGGGCACCGTGGCGGTGCGGTTCGGGCGGCTCTCCCAGGTGGCGGTGCCGTCGGCGGCGAGCTTCACGTACTTGTACTCGATCGCCGTGCCCGCCGGGATCCGTACCCGCGCCGTCCACTGTGGATAGCCCGGGGCGGACAGGCGCACCCCGGCCGCCGGGTTCCAGGCGCCCAGGGCCGGGACGTCGCCGACGAGGACGAGCCGCTCGCCCGGCGCCGTCACGGCGTACGCGGAGAAGCCGACCGCCGGTGCCGCGGCGGCGACGGGCCGGGACACGCGGTGCCGCACGTCGATCGCGAGGGTGCTCAGCCCCGGCACCGTCGTGGTCAGCGCGCCGCCCTTGCCGACCGTGACGGTCGGGCCGGTGCACCGGTTGCCGCGCACGGTGCCGTGGGTGACGTCGCAGTACGTGCCGGCCGGCAGGCCCGTGTCGAACGTGCGGGTCACGGCGGTCGTCTCCCGGTTGAGCACGACGTAACCGCGGCCCTCACGGGCGAAACCGGCGGCGTTGGCGCCGTTGCTCCACCAGCGGCTGACCGGCGCGTCGCCGGCCGCGTTGCGGAAGCCGACCATGCCGGTCGTCGCGGTGTCGCGGTGCTGGCAGAGCCAGCCGCCGGGGCCGCTTGTGACCCCGCCGCACCGCATGGAGCGCAGGTCCGGGCCGGCGTCGGTGCTGGTGAAGCCGTAGCTGGACAGGACCAGGGGGTGACCGTACGGCCAGGCCAGGGAGAACGCGTTGCCGATCGCGAAGAGCGGCCCGTCCTTGTACGTCAGTGTCGCGCCGCTCTGGTCCCGCTCGGTGTCGTGGCTGTCGACGTACACGACGGCGCTGCCGCTGGGGGAGAAGCCCCACGCCTCGCCGAACTGGTCGAGCCAGCTGAGGCTGCCGGTCTTCACCACCCGGCTGATCTGCTGGCCGTAGGCGTCCTCGATGACGTCGCCGTTGGGTAGGTAGTCCGACTTCGGGATCGGCGCGTTGCCGAGGACCTCCTGGTAGAGGTACGCGGGGCGGTGCAACCGGGCCTTGATGGCGGCGATGTCGGCGGCCGGGATGTGCTTCGCCGCGTCGATGCGGAAGCCGTCGACGCCGAGGCGGATCAGCGAGTTGAGGTAGCCCGCGATGTCGGCGCGGACGTCCTCCTGCTCGGTCGCGAGGTCCGACAGGCCGAGCAGCTCGCAGTTCTGGATCTCCCACGCGTCGTTCCAGTCGTGGATCCAGTCGTCGCCGTTACGGCCGCAGTGGTGGAAGTCGGTGGTGTCGTACAGGCCGGGGTAGTCGTACTTGCCGAAGCGGGTGCCGCCGCTGCCGGTCCCGCCGGTGGTCTGCCCGGACATGTGGTTGATGACGGCGTCGACGTACACCTTGACGCCGGCCCGGTGGCAGGCCTCGACCATGCCGGCGAACTCGCGGGGGCTGCCGTAGCGGCTGTCGAGCTTGTAGCTGACCGGCTGGTAGGCCTGCCACCACGGGCTGCCCTGGGCGGGTAACTCGACATGCTCCTGGGGCGGGGTGACCTGCACGGCGGCGTAGCCGGCCGGACCGAGCGTGCTGCGGCACTCGTGCGCGACGTCGCGCCACGGCCACTGGAAGAGGTGTGCGGTGACATCGCCGCGGCCGGAGGAGGCCGCCGCGGGCGGGGTGCTGAGCCCGACGGCGGTCAGGGCCAGGACCGCCGCGAGCATGAGGGGACGCTTCAACGAATACGCTCCACTGTAGGTGACTTGCAGGGGATGCAAAGTCTTGCAAGAGCGCCCTGATGCTAGCTTTCCGTTACACGCGCGTAAAGACCTGTTGATCTTTGCAAGGTCGCTTCAGCGTTTCTGCAGCTCACAAGCCATCTGCCGCGTGAAAAGCTGGCGATTTTTGCAAGAAGCTTGACATCTGTCAATCAGCCAGATCAGTCTTCCTCCACGCGTTGCCACGCCCTGAGGGCTGTCACGTCGGTCGGTCCGCCACCGCATCGATGCACGCAAGGAGCACCCTGTGTCCCGTAAGAGAACGCTGCTACTGGCTGTCCTGACGCTGCTGGCGTCGCTGCTCGTCGTCCCCGCGCTCGCCTGGGCCGGGACGACGGTGACCGTCTACTACAAGCCCACCGCCGCCTGGAGCACCGTCAACATCCACTACGCGCCGACCGGCGGCGCCTGGACGGCCGTGCCCGGCGTGGCGATGACGCCCGCCTGCACCGGCTGGTACAGCAGGACCGTCGACCTCGGCACCGCCACCGGCATGCAGGTCGTGTTCAACAACGGCGCCGGCACCTGGGACAACAACTCGGGCCGCAACTACAGCGTCGGCTCGGGCGACGTCACCGTCACCGGCGGGGTCGCGGGCACCGGCAACCCCTGCGGCGGCGGCGGCCAGCCGACCCCGACCACCCCGCCGCCGACCGGCAGCACCGCCACCGTCTTCTACTCCACCGCCGGGAAGACCTGGCCGGTGGTGAACATCCACTACGCGCCGACCGGCGAGGCGTGGACCGCCGTGCCGGGCGTGCCGATGAACGAGGTCGCCTGCGCAGGCTGGGTGAAGAAGACCGTCGCGCTCGGCGCCGCCACCGGCATGCAGGCCGTGTTCAACAACGGCTCCGGCACCTGGGACAACAACAACGGCGCCAACTACCGCATCAACGCCGGCACGTCCCGGGTCGCCGGCGGCGTGGTGACCGGCGGCGCCACCGACCCGTGCGCGGCGACCCCGCCGGACACGACCCCGCCGAGCGTCCCCGGCGGCGTCACGGCGACCGCCGACCACGTCACGGTCACGCTGTCGTGGAACGCCTCCACCGACGACCGCGGCGTCACCGGCTACCAGATCAGCCGCGGCCCGGGACCCGTCCTGCTGACCACGGCGACGAACGGGTACATCGACGGCGGCCTCGCGGCGCGCACCACCTACACGTACACCGTCAAGGCCGTCGACGCGGCGGGCAACCTCTCCGGCGCGTCCAGCACCGTCACCGTCACCACCGGCGACGCGCCGCCGCTGCCGGCGGGCGGCTCGATGCTCGGCGGCGACCCGCGCAAGGAGAGCATCTACTTCGTCCTCACCGCGCGGTTCTACGACGGCGACCCGGCCAACGACCGCGGCGGCAGCCAGCACGTCAAGTCCGGCAACGCCGCGAACAACGACCCGATGTTCCGCGGCGACTTCAAGGGCCTCGTCGACAAGCTCGACTACATCAAGGGCCTCGGCTTCTCCGCCGTCTGGATCACCCCGGTCGTGCTCAACCGGTCCGACTACGACTACCACGGCTACCACGGCTGGGACTTCTTCCGCGTCGACCCGCGGCTGGAGTCCTCCGGCGCGTCCTACCAGGACCTCATCAACGCCGCGCACGCCAAGGGCATGAAGATCTACCAGGACGTCGTCTACAACCACAGCTCCCGCTGGGGAGCGAAGGGCCTGTACGTGCCGACCGTGTGGGGCGCCCGGGACGGCCAGTGGGACTGGATGTACAGCGAGAAGGTCCCCGGCAAGGCCTACAACCCCCTGGAGGAGAACTCGCTCGGCCGCGCCTACAACGGCGACCTGTGGTCCACCACCGCGCCGGCCGGCAACACCTGCCCCAACTACGGCGCGACCAACGGCACGTTCAGCCCCGAGGGCTACGCCAACCACCACTGCCAGTGGCCGAGCCCGACGGCGAAGATGTTCCCCGCGTCGCTCTACCACCAGTGCTGGATCGGCAACTGGGAAGGCGAGGACGCCCGCTCCTGCTGGCTGCACGACGACCTCGCCGACTTCAACACCGAGAACCCGGTCGTGCAGCAGTACCTCATCGACGCCTACAACTCCTACATCGACATGGGCGTCGACGGCTTCCGGATCGACACCGCCGTGCACATCCCGCGGGTCACCTGGAACCGGCGCTTCCTGCCGGCGCTGCAGCAGCGCCTGACCCAGAAGTACGGCGCCGCGAAGGCGAACGACTTCTACGTCTTCGGCGAGGTCGCGGCCTTCGTCAACGACAAATGGAACCGCGGGTCGGTCAACCATTCGGCGCAGTTCTACACGTGGAAGGAGCGCCGCACGTACAGCGCCGACGACACCACGGCGGCACTGGAGCAGTTCAACTACGAGAACACCCAGGGCACCGGCAACCAGCCGACGTCCACCAACGCGTTCCTGAACGGCAACGACTACCACGCACCGGACCACAGCCAGTTCTCCGGCATGAACATCATCGACATGCGGATGCACATGAACTTCGGTGACGCCGCCAACGCGTTCAACAACGGCAAGGACTCCGACGACAGCGTCAACGACGCCACGTACAACGCCGTGTACGTGGACTCGCACGACTACGGGCCCAACAAGTCCAGCACCCGCTACGCCGGCGGGACGGACGCGTGGGCCGAGAACATGGATCTCATGTGGACGTTCCGCGGCGTCCCGGTCCTGTACTACGGCTCGGAGGTCGAGTTCCAGGCCGGCAAGCAGATCGACTGCGGACCGACGTGCCCACTGGCCAACACGGGCCGGGCCTACTTCGGCTCCTACGTGGAGGGTTCGGTCGTCGCGTCCGGCTACGGCACCGTCGCCAGCGCCAGCGGCCCCGTCGCCACCACCCTGCAGAAGCCGCTGGTCCAGCACCTCCAGCGACTCAACCAGATCCGCCGCGCGGTGCCCGCACTGCAGATGGGGCAGTACTCCACCGCGGGCGTCACCGGCGGCATCGCCTACAAGCGCCGCTACACCGCCGGATCGGTCGACAGCTTCGTGCTCGTCGCCATCTCCAGCACCGCCACGTTCACCGGCATCCCCAACGGCACCTACACCGACGCCGTGACCGGTGACGTCCGCACCGTCACCAACGGCACCCTCACCGCCACCGTGACAGGCAAGGGCGCCATGCGCGTCTACGTGCTGTCGCTGCCCGGCAACCCCGCACCGGGCAAGGTCGGCACCGCCGGCCCTTACCTCCGCTGATCTTCGAGGAGACACCCCTGTGAAACGTGTACTGAGTATCGGAGCGGCCGCCCTGGCAGTGGCCGGCGCGCTCGCCTACCCCCTGCTGTCCGCCGACAAGCAGGCCGACGCGTCCGTCGCCTCCGACGACGTCATCGCCAACCTGTGGTCGTGGCCGTGGACCTCCATCGCCACCGAGTGCACCAACGTCCTCGGCCCGGCCGGCTACGGCGCCGTGCAGGTCGCCCCGCCGGAGGACTCGATCAGCGTCGCCGGCCACCCGTGGTGGGACATCTACCAGCCGGCCGGCTACGACCTCAACAGCCGCATGGGCACCGCTGCGCAGTTCGCCTCGATGGTCAGCACCTGCCACGCGTCCGGCGTCAAGGTGTACGTCGACGCCGTCATCAACCACATGACCGGCGCCAACCAGACGTCGACCACGGCCTACGGGCCGGCGTCGTTCACCAACAACTACAGCTACCCGAGCGCCGGCTACGGGTACAACGACTTCCACCACAACCCGGGCGCCTGCCCGCAGTCGGACAACCAGATCCACGACTGGAACAACCAGACCGAGGTGTGGAACTGCCAGCTGGTCGGGCTGTCGGACCTCGCCACCGAGAGCGACTACGTCCGCACGAAGATCGCCGGGTACCTCAACAGCCTGCTCGCCGTCGGCGTCGACGGGTTCCGCATCGACGCCGCCAAGCACATGCCGCAGGCCGACCTCGCCGCCATCAAGGGCAAGCTCACCAACCCAGGCGTGTACTGGGCGCAGGAGGTCATGCCCGGCGGCAGCGGCAACCTGTCGATGGCCGCGTACGAAGGCATCGGCGGCATCCTGGAGTTCAACTACGCGACGAACCTGAAGAGCCAGTTCCAGGGCAGCATCGCCAACCTGCAGACCTTCGGCACCAGCTGGGGCCTGCGCCCGTCGGACAAGGCGACCGCGTTCGTGTCCAACCACGACACCGAGCGCAACGGCTCCACGCTCAGCTACAAGAACGGCAGTACCGACACCCTCGCCACCGTCTTCATGCTGGCCTGGAACTACGGCACCCCCAACGTCATGAGCTCCTTCAGCTTCACCAACACCGACGCGTCCCCGCCCGCCAACAGCAGCGGCTACGTCAGCGCCGTCACCTGCGGCAGCGGCTGGGAGTGCCAGCACCGGCAGCGCTCGATCCGCAACATGGTCGGCTTCCACAACGCCACGAAGGCGAGCCAGGCCGTCGGCAACTGGTGGAGCGACGGCTCGAACGCGATCGCCTTCTCCCGCGGCGCGCTCGGCTGGACCCTCATCAACAACGGCGGCGGCTCGGTCGCGTCGCGCACCTTCAGCACCGGCCTGCCCGCCGGCGTGTACTGCGACGTCATCCACGGCGACTACACGGCGTCGACGTCCACCTGCAGCGGCCCGACGGTCACGGTCAACGGCTCCGGCCAGGCCACCGTCGGCGCGAACGCGAAGGACGCCGTCGCCCTGCACGTCAACGCCCGCGTCACCGGCGGCACCCCGTCACCGACGCCGTCCACGTCGTCGCCCGTGCCGTCCGGCGTGGCCTTCACGGTGACCGGAGCGCCCACCGGCAACCCCGTCTACCTGATCGGGTCCGTGCCGGCGCTGGGCTCGTGGAACACCGCGAACGCGATCCCGATGACCGCGTCCGGGTCGGCGTGGACCACGTCCGTGGCCCTGCCCGCGGGTGCGCTGGAGTACAAGTTCATCACCAAGACCAGCGGCGGCGCCGTCACCTGGGAGCCGGGCAGCAACCACACGTACACGGTCCCGTCCGGCGGCACCGGCACCGTCACCGCGACCTGGAACGGTTCGACGACGACGACGAACCCGGCGGTCACCTTCAACGCCACGGTGACCACGGTCCTCGGCCAGAACGTCTACGTGATCGGGTCCGTGCCCGCCCTGGGCTCCTGGAACACGGCGAACGCGATCCCCCTGTCCTCCGCCGGCTACCCGGTCTGGTCCGGCACGGTCACCATGCCCGCGAACACCGCCGTGGAGTACAAGTTCATCAAGAAGGACGGCTCCGGCACCGTCACCTGGGAGAGCGGCGCCAACCGCACCCTGTCCACCGGCACCGCTGCGCAGACCGTCAACGCCACCTGGAAGTAGCCACCGTCACCGCAGCCCGGGCCCGCACCTGCGCGGGCCCGGGCCGCCGCGACCTGGGATGTGCTTCGGGCCTGGTCGCGCTTGTACTGTTCCGCGACCGGGCCCCTGTCGCGGGGGCGCTTTCTGTCGTCCTGCCCGTGTGCGGGCGGCCATTCGCTGGGCCGATGGTTCCGCGTAGCCTCCGGCCACGCGTATGGGTGGCGTGGCTGCGGTGGCTGCCGTGCCTGAGGTGACCTCCGCGCCGCCGTCCACACATGGTTCCCGCCGTCGAGGTACCTATGTTGTGGCGCACCGCCGTCGCTGGCACCAAACCCATAGTGGGCTGAACGGTCCGTGCCGGCGCGCGGCCAGTGGTGGTTTTGGTTCTCGGTACGAAAACCTTGGATTGGACTTGGCTTTTGCACCACGGGCGGTGGTGCGCCACGACATAGGTACCTCGACGGCGGTGGCAGGGTGTGCGCGGAGGTGCGGAGGTCACCTCAGACACGGCACCCAGGGTGACCACGCCACCCATACGCGTGGCCGGAGGCCGCGCGGAACCATCGGCCCAGCGATTGGCCGCCCCCACACGGGCTGAGGAACCGTAAGCGCCCCCGTGACAAGCTCAGCGGATCCGAACCGGAAGAAGGCCAGACCGGCGGAAAGCGGTCAGCGGGAAGGCGGGCGCAGGCCGGGGAACGGCGGGAACGAGCCGGTCGCGGGCGGGAACTCGCCGCCGGGCGGGAGCACGCCGACGGTCCGCGGGGCCGGGCCGGTGGACGACGGGAACGAGCCGGTGGTGGGGGCCGGCGCCGGGCGGGGGATGTCGTCCGGTTTGCGGGCCGGCATCGGCAGGACGATCGACGGGTCCACGGACCGGTCGATGCGGGCGGTGGTGTCCGGGGGCGCGGCGAACAGCGCCGGCTCGACCAGCACCGCGATCCCGTCCAGGCCGATCAGCTGCCGCGCGCCGTCCGGCCACGCGTGCATCACCGCGCAGGAGCGGTAGCGGACCGTGGCCCGGCACTCGCCGTCCACGATGCTGACGCCTTCGGCGCCGAGGACGAGCGCCGCGCCGGAGCCGTCGAGCGCGCGGTACGTGTGCCCGGGGAGCGCGTTCGTCGACGTCGTCGGCGCCGCCGTGAACCCCGCCCAGTCGGCGCGGCTGCCCGGCGGCACCTGCAGCAGCCCCGAGCCGAGGAGCTGCAGGGCGGCGTCGTGCACGTCGGCGAGGGTGACGGCGTACAGCCGGCCGCGCAGCTGGTCGAGGGTGTGCAGCCGGGTGCCGGTGAGCAGGTCGGTGGCCAGGCCCGGCAGCCGGCCGGCGGGCGCGTCGGGGTGGCGCAGCGCCTCGTCGGCTTTCGCCCGGACCGCGTCGAGCTCGGTCTGGGTGATCCGGCCGACCCGGAACCCGGCGAGGACGTCGACGAAGCCGCCGACGACCGCGCCCTGCTTCTCCGGCAGCGCGTCGGCGAACGCGGTGACCACCGCCATGCCGTCGCCGCGCGGGTCGTAGGAGGCGCTCGCCGCGTACGACAGGCCGCTCTCCTGCCGCAGCGACCGGAACAGCTCCCGCTCCAGCATCAGGGCGAACAGCGAACCGGCCACGTGCCGCCGCATGATGCCGTCGAAGACGACGCCGCCGCCGGCGCCGGTGTAGTACGCCGGGGTCGCCGGCAGGATCGTCGAGGCGGCCGGCACCGGGCGGAGCGTCCCGGCCGGCAGCCGCAGCCGCAGGCCCGGCGGGATCCGGTCGCCGGCGATCCACAGCACGGCGTTCGCGCGGGTGAACCACGCGTTCGCCCAGGCCTGCACGTCGTCGGGGCCGAGCCGGTCGATGCCCCACTCGGGGTAGCTGACCAGGCCGTAGTGCTGGGCGCCGTACCGCCACATCGGCAGCATCCGGTTGACGCCGCCGCCGCGCCCGGCCGCCTCGGTGCGCAGGATCGCCTTCTCGGTCTCCAGTCGCTGCACCGGCAGGTTCGCGAGGGAGTCGCAGACCATCTCCAGGTACGTGACGATGTCGCTCTCGCTGCCCTGCATGTGGAAGTGGGTGGCGATGCCGCCGGTGGCGCCGTTGTAGTGGTAGTCGGCGACGCCGTGCCGGTGCAGCGCGAGGTGCTCGACGAGGTGGGTGATGCCGATGCGGGCGGCGCCCTCGTCGGCCAGGCCGACCCGGAAGGTCAGCCCGGCGGTCATCGGGCCGGAGCTCGGCGCGAGCAGCGTCGGCACGCCGTCGACCTCGGTGCGGTGCAACATGGCTCAGCCCCTTCCCGATGCGCCCAGCGCGCGGTCCCGGAGGTTCGCGTACGCGGTGCCCGGCTTGTCGAAGTACTCCGACCAGAGCGGAGTGCGCCGCCCGGCGAGGGCCCGGAAGTGCGGCGCCGCGGCCGCGTGGTCGCCGATGAGGGAGAACAGCATCGCGAACCAGTCGTGCGCGGTGTAGTACCGGTAGCCGGGCTGGAACGCGGGATGCCGGACGGTCAGGTCGGCCACGGCATGGATCTGCGCGACGACCTTCGGGTCCCGCAGCAACGCCGTGCCCTCGGCGTCGTCGTCGGCGGCGCCGAAGCGCTCCATGTGCCCGGCCACGACGGCGAGGAGGCCGATCGACCCCGGCGGCGCGCTGCGCAGCAGCTCGGCGGAGAACTCGGCCACCTTCTCCCACGACCCGCCCCACTTCGGCTGCAGCTGCTGGATGAGGTGGTAGCCGGCGATGTACGCGTGCGGGTGGTGCACGCTGAGCCGGTCGTAGCGCCGGCGGGCCTCGTCGTGCCCGAGCGAGATGCCCCGGCAGATGATCATCCGCTCCAGCCACGCGTAGCCCTGCCCCGGCTCCCGGGCGGTGACCTCGATGAGGATCTGCTCGGCCCGGTTGAGGTGCTCGTGGAAGCCCGCCCATTGCTGTCTCGTCACGTTGCGGGCCCAGCCGGTGCCGCGGATGCCCCAGCCCCGCAGCACGGTGCGGACGCCGAGGAGGGTCTGTGCCAGCAGCCAGGTCGGATCCGCGGCCGGCACCCGCTGGAGCACCTCGTCGCTGAGGCGCTCCTCCACCTGGCGGCACGCCACCGAGAGGTCGTCGAGGCCGCGCAGGCCGCCGAGGAACGCGGCGACGGCGGGCCAGTCGCCACGGTCGGCGTCGGCGGCGAGCCGGCGCAGCTCGGTATAGAGGTCGACCGGCTCGCTCTGCGGCACCGGCATCTGAAACGGCACGGCGGGCAGCATATGCGACCCGCCGCGCCCGGGATGCCCCCTGATGAGGCGGGGTTTCGGGACGTCAGCTCGGTTCGTACGGGCGAGGCCCGGGCGACGACCCGCCCGACGGACGGCGGGGCCGGAGGGTTGGCATCGCCTCCGGCCCCGACCGTCCGGGTCGCTCAGTGCAGCCAGACGGCCGTGTCCGGCGGGAGCGTCCCGGCGGGCAGGTCGCCGCTCGCCAGGACGACGGAGCCGGGCGGGAGGGGGACCGCCGCGCCCGACAGGTTGACGACGCAGCGGACGCCGTCGCGGGTGAAGTCCAGCACGTCGGCGGGGGAATCCTGCCACGCCAGCGGGCCGGTGAACGTCCGGCGCAGGCGCAGCGCCTCCCGGTACAGCGAATGGAACGACGACGGCACGCCCTGCTGGGCCGAGGCGGCGAAGGACGACCAGTCGGGCTGGGGGAGCCAGGAGCGGCCGGTGGTGGAGAAGCCGTAGGCGGGCGCGTCCGCGGTCCAGGGCAGCGGGACGCGGCAGCCGTCGCGGCCGGGGTCGGTGCCGCCGGAGCGGTGCCACACCGGGTCCTGGCGGGCGTCGCCGGGCAGGTCGAGGACCTCCGGCAGGCCGAGCTCCTCGCCCTGGTACAGGTAGACCGCGCCGGGCAGGGCCAGCATGAGCAGCGCCGCGGCCCGGGCGATCGTGGCGGAGCCGAAGCGGGTGACGTGCCGGGCCTTGTCGTGGTTGGACAGCACCCACGTCGTCGGGGCGCCCACGCTGTCGGCGGCCTCGACGCAGGCGTCGATCGTGGCGCGCAGCTGCGTCGCGGACCACGGCGCGGCGAGGAAGTCGAAGTTGAACGCCTGGTGCAGCTCGTCGGGGGCGACGTAGCGGGCCAGCCGCAGCGGGGTCGACGCCCACGCCTCGGCGACGGCCATCCGGTCGCCGGGGTACGAGTCGAGGATCTTGCGCCACGCCCGGTAGATCTCGTGGACGCCGTCCTGGTCGAAGTACGGCAGCGGCTCCCGGCCGAGCAGCCCGATCTGCTGCGGGTGCCCCACCGACGGCAGGCCCGCCGCCTTGACCATGCCGTGGGCGACGTCGACGCGGAAGCCGTCGACGCCCCGGTCGAGCCAGAAGCGCAGCACCGACTCGAACTCGGCGCGCACGTCGGCGTTGTCCCAGTTGAGGTCGGGCTGGCCGGGGTCGAACAGGTGCAGGTACCACTCGCCGTCCGGGGTTTGCGTCCAGGCCCGCCCGCCGAAGATGGACTCCCAGTCGTTCGGGGGTTCACCGGGCGCGGCGGACGGCCGGAAGATGTACCGGTCGCGCTCCAGCGACCCCGGTCCGGCGGCGACCGCCTCCGTGAACCACGCGTGCTGCGACGACGTGTGGTTCGGCACGATGTCGACGATGACCCGGATGTCCAGGGCGTGCGCGGCGGCGAGCATCGCGTCGAAGTCGGCCAGGGTGCCGAACAGCGGGTCGACGTCGCGGTAGTCGGCCACGTCGTAGCCGCCGTCCACCATGGGGGAGCGGTAGAAGGGCGTCAGCCAGATCGCGTCGACGCCGAGCTCGCGCAGGTACGGCAGGCGCTCCCGCAACCCGATGAGGTCGCCCTCGCCGTCGCCGTTGCCGTCGGCGAAGCTGCGGACGTAGATCTCGTAAATGGCAGCGGTGCGCCACCAGTGTGAAGAAGGCACGGTGAAGGAATCCCTTGCGCTGAAGAGAAGACAGGAGGGGGAGGAACTCAGCGGGCGACGATGCCCGTCGAGCCGCGGACCACCAGCTCGGGTGGGAACAGGAACTCCGAGTGCGGGGTCGGCTGCCCGTTGATGGTGTCGACGAGGGCGCGCACGGCGGCGTTGGACATCGCCCGGACGGGCTGCCGCAGGGTCGTCAGCGGCGGGTCGGTGAAGGCGATGAGCAGCGAGTCGTCATAGCCGACGACGGAGACGTCCCTGGGCACCGACAGGCCGCGGGCGCGGGCGGCGCGGATCGCGCCGAGCGCCATCAGGTCGGAGCCGCAGACGAGGCCGGTCGCGCCGCGCGCGATGAGCCGGTCGGCGGCGGCCGCGCCGCCCTCGACGCCGAAGAGGGACAGCTCGACCATCTCCTCGAGGCCGTGCCGCTGCATCGCCGCGCGGTAGCCGGTGAGCTTGCGCTGCACCGGGGAGAAACGGTCGGGGCCCGAGATGAGGCCGATGCGGGTGTGGCCGAGCGAAGCGAGGTGGTCGACCGCCGTCTGGCTGGCGAGCCGGTCGTCGCAGGAGATGCAGGGCGCGTCGAGGCCCGCGACGTAGCCGGTGATCATCACGATCGGCAGGGGCCGGTCGATCAGCTTGCGGTAGCGGTCGTGGTCGGCGGTGGTGTCGGCGTGCAGGCCGGAGATGAAGATGATCCCGGCGACGGACCGGTCCAGCAGCATCTCGACATACTCGTCCTCGGTCACGCCGCCCGGGGTCTGCGTGCACAGCACCGGCGTGAAGCCGTGCTGGGCGAGCGAGGACTCGATGATCTGGGCGAAGAGCGGGAAGATGGGGTTCTCCAGCTCGGGCGTGACCAGTCCGACGAGGCCCGCGCTGCGCTTGCGCAACCGCTCCGGGCGCTCGTATCCGAGCACGTCGAGCGCGGTGAGGACGGCCTGCCGCGTGTCCGCGCTGACGCCGGCGCGATTGTTGAGCACGCGGGACACCGTCGCCTCGCTGACCTCCGCCTGCCGGGCGATGTCAGCGAGCCGGGCACGGGGTGGCTCGGTGGACATGAGGCGACTGTAAAGCATCGAACCGCCATTTGTGAAAGGTCGATGCAAGGTCTTTCATTCGTCGCAAGCTCTTGCTAGCGTTCGGCCACGGCGCGCGGGTGTCGTTGGAATCGCGACCCGGCATCCGCCCGCCACACACCCCGCTTCACACCCCGCATCCAGGCATTTCCCCGTGGCTCCCGTCAGGGAGGCCGCGCACCACACCCTGCAAAAGACCCTCAGCACCTCCCTGTCCGAACAGGAGAATCCCCATGCGCATCCGCATCACGGGTGTCGTCACCCTTGCGGCTCTGTCGTTAGTGCTCACCGGCTGCGGCGGCAGCGACGGCGACAAGTCCGGCTCCTCGACCGAGTCCAAGGCGGCGGCCGGCGGCACCCTCACCATCTGGGCCGACGACCAGCGCTCCGCCGCGCTCAAGCCGTTCGCCGAGAAGTTCGGCAAGGACAACGGCGTCACCGTCCAGGTCCAGGCCGTCTCCAAGGACCTGCAGACCAACTTCGTGACCGCGTCGCAGTCGGGCAAGGGCCCGGACATCGTCGTCGGTGCCCACGACTGGATCGGCAACCTGGTCCAGAACGGCGCGATCGACCCGGTGCAGCTGCCCGACGCGCAGAAGTCGGCGTTCGCCGAGGTCGCGGTCAAGGCCGTCACGTTCAACGGCCAGCTCTACGGCGTCCCGTACGCCATCGAGAACCTCGCCCTGATCCGCAACACCGACCTGGCGCCCACCGCGCCCGCGTCGATCGAGGACCTCGTCAAGGCCGGTCAGACGCTGAAGACGGCCGGCAAGGTCACCAACATCATGTCGCTGCAGGTCGGCACCAACGGCGACGCCTACCACGCGTACCCGCTGTACGCCTCCGCCGGCGGCTACCTCTTCGGGCAGAAGGCGAACGGCGACTACGACCCCGCCGACCTGGGCGTGGACAAGCCCGCGTCGGTCGAGGCGTTCAAGAAGATCGCGGCGCTCGGCGAGAAGGGCAGCGGCGCGCTGACCCGCTCCATCACCGGCGACAACGCCATCCCCACGTTCACCGGCGGCAAGACCGCGTTCCTCATCTCCGGCCCGTGGGCCGTCGCCGACATCAAGAAGGCCGGCGTCAAGTACGACATCACCCCGATCCCGGCGTTCGCCGGCGGCAAGCCCGCCCAGCCGTTCGTCGGCGTGCAGGCGTTCTACGTCGCGTCGAAGGGTCGTAGCAAGGCCCTGGCCAACGAGTTCATCACCAACTACCTGACGAAGCCCGACCTGCAGGTCGCGCTCTACCAGGCCAACCCGCGCCCGCCGGCGCTCGTCGCCGCGCTCGACCAGGTCAAGGGCACCGACCCGGACATCCAGAAGTGGCTGGAGGCCGGCAAGGGCGGCGCCGTGCTCCCCGCGATCCCGGCCATGGCCGCGGTCTGGGACCCGTTCGGCAAGGCCGAGGCCGCGATCGTCGGCGGCGCCGACGTGCAGTCGACGCTGACGGCCGCCGGTAAGGCGATCTCCGAAGCGATCGCCAAGTAACGATGACGACGACCCAGCGGGGAGGCGGCTCGCTCGCCGGCCCCACCATCAAGATCGCCCTGCTCGGCGCCGGGCTGGCGTTGGCGATCGCGGCCGCCCTCCCGCTGGTCGACGCCCACGCCTGGGGCTGGCTCGCGGTGCTCGCCGCGACCACCGCACTGCTCTTCTACATCTACCTGACCCCGCGGCACATCGCCGCCAAGTACCTGGTGCCCGGCACCGTCTTCCTGCTCGCGTTCCAGGCGGTGCCGGTGCTCTACACGGCCAGCACCGCGTTCACCAACTACGGCGACGGGCACCGCGGCAGCAAGGCCGAGGCCGTCACCGCCGTGCAGGGCGCGTCGGTCAAGCAGGTCCCCGGTTCCATGGAGTACGACCTGGCCGTCGCCACCCGGGAGGGCGCCATCGTCTTCCTGCTGGTCGACAAGACCGGCGCGACGTTCGTCGGCGACGGCACCGGCCTGCACCCCGCGCGGCTCACCGTCTCCGGCGGGAAGATCGTCGAGGCGGACGGCTACACCCTGCTGACCCTCGGCGAGGCCAACCTCCGCAACGACGACATCCTCGCCTTCAGCGTCCCGACCGGCGAGGGCGCGGTCCGCGCGTCCGGCCTCACCCGCGCGTACAACGGGCAGGCCACCCAGTTCTACGACCAGGGCTGCGACTGCGTCACCGACCGCGGCACGGGCAAGCAGTGGAAGGCCGACAACGCCTCCGGCAGCTTCGTCGCCGCCGACGGCGAGCGGCTCCCGCAGGGCTGGAAGGTGTCCGTCGGGCTCGACAACTTCACCCGGGTCCTCACCGACTCCCGCATCTCCGGGCACTTCCTGAGCACCATGGCGTGGAACTTCGCGTTCGCGATCGGCTCGGTCCTCGTCACGTTCGGCCTCGGCCTCGGGTGCGCCCTCGCGCTCAACGCCGACCGGTTGCGCGGCCGCAGCCTGTACCGGGTGCTGCTGGTGCTGCCGTACGCCATGCCCGGGTTCGCGATGCTGCTCGTCTGGCGCGACATGTTCAACCAGCAGTTCGGGCTCATCAACCGGTTCTTCGGCATCGACGTCGACTGGTTCGGCACGCCGTGGACGGCCCGGCTCGCGGTCATCCTCGTGCAGCTGTGGATGGGGTACCCGTACATGTTCCTCGTCGCCACGGGCGCGCTGCAGGCGATCCCGAAGGAGATGACGGAGGCCGCGACCATCGACGGCGCCTCGGTGCTGCAACGCTTCCGGCAGGTCACCCTGCCGCTGCTGCTGGTCGCGCTGACCCCGCTGCTCATCGCGTCGTTCGCGTTCAACTTCAACAACTTCAACGCGATCTACCTGACCACGGAGGGCGGCCCGTTCCCGCCGGACGACTCCACGGTCGGCGCCACCGACCTGCTCATCACCTACACGTACCGGCTGGCGTTCGGCGGCTCCGGCGCCCAGTTCGGCTTCGCCGCGGCGATCTCGGTCTACATCTTCGCCATCGTGGCGGTCGTGTCGCTGATCGGGTTCCGGCGCAGCCGCAAGCAGGAAGAGGTCTACTCGTGACCAAGTGGATGCGCAGGATGGGCTGGCGGCACGCCGTCGGGGTCGCCGCCCTGGTGTTCTCGCTCTTCCCGATCGTGTTCGTGGTGTCCGCCGCGTTCAACCCCGTCGGCTCGCTGAGCTCCACGGAGCTGTACCCGACCGGCGCGAGCACCGCGAACTTCACCGACCTGTTCGGCAAGACCGCCTTCGGCCGGTGGTACGTCAACTCCGTCGTCATCGCGAGCATCGCCGCGGCCACGGCCGTGTTCCTGTCGGTGCTCGCCGCCTACGCCTTCTCCCGCATGCGTTTCGCCGGCCGCCGGGTCGGGCTGATGGCGCTGCTGCTCATCCAGATGTTCCCGCAGTTCCTCGCGGTCGTCACGATCTACCTGATCTTCGCCGGGATCGGCGACTTCTATCCCGCGTTCGGACTGGACACCCCGTGGGGGCTGATGCTGCTGTACCTCGGCGGCGCGCTCGGCGTGAACACCTGGCTGATGAAGGGGTTCCTCGACACCGTGCCGCGGGAGCTGGACGAGTCGGCGGTCATGGACGGCGCCACCCACGCGCAGACGTTCTTCCGGATCACGCTGCCGCTGATCGCGCCGATCCTCGCGGTGACCGCGCTGCTCGGCTTCATCGGCACGATCAACGAGGTCCTCCTCGCCAACGTGTTCCTGCGCTCCGACGACTCCAAGACCCTCGCCGTCGGCCTCTACGGGCTGATCGCCGGGCAGCGCAACGCGAACTTCGGCATGTTCTGCGCCGGGTCGCTGCTGACCGCGATCCCCACGGTGCTCGTGTTCCAGTCGCTGCAGCGGTACATCGTGTCGGGCCTGACCGCGGGGGCGGTGAAGGGATGATCCACCACGACGGCTCGGCCCTGCACGTGCCGGACCAGTCCCCGGTCCCCGGCAGCGACGTCGACGTCCACCTGCGCACCTCGCCGGGCGTGCGGCAGGTCCACGTGCGGTCCGTCGTGGACGGTGAGCCGCGGTTCAGCGAGGCCGTCCCTGCTCGTGAACAGGGCGGCGAGATCTGGTGGCGGGCTTCGCTGCCGGTGCGCAACCCCGTGACGCCGTACCGGTTCCTGGTCGACGAGCACTGGTACACGGCGAACGGCCTGGCCGGTCACGAGGTCCCCGACACGACGGACTTCCGCCTCGTCGCGCACCCCGCGCCCGCGGCCTGGATCCGTGACGCCGTCATCTACCAGATCTTCCCCGACCGGTTCGCCCGGTCGGCCGCGTACGCCGAACGCGCCCTGCCCTCGTGGGCGGTGCCGAGCGGCTGGGACGCCCCCGTCATCGGCCGTGGCGAGCTCGCCGGGCGGCAGATCTACGGCGGAGACCTCGACGGCATCATCGGCCGCCTGGAGCACATCCGGTCTCTCGGCGCAGACACCGTCTACCTGACCCCGTTCTTCCCGGCCGGGTCCAACCACCGCTACGACGCGTCCACCTTCGACGCCGTCGACCCGCTGCTCGGCGGCGACGCGGCCCTCGCCCGGCTCGCCGACGCCCTGCACGCCCGCGGGATGCGGCTCATCGGCGACATCACCACCAACCACACCGGCGACGGGCACGAATGGTTCCACGACCCGGCCGCCCGCGACCGCTACTACCACGACGCCGATGGCGGCTACGCCGCCTGGCTGGGCGTGCCGAGCCTGCCGAAGCTCAACTGGAGCTCCACCGGGCTGCGCAAGGCGTTCGTCGACCCGCTGCAACGCTGGCTCGAGCACCTCGACGGCTGGCGGGTCGACGTCGCCAACATGACCGGCCGGCACGGCACCGACGACCTCACCCACGAGGTGTCGCGGCTCGTCGCCCGCGCCGTGCGCGACGTGCGCCCCGACGCGATGCTGGTCGCCGAGCACGCCCACGGCGCCGGCGGCGACCTCGACGCCGACGGCTGGCAGGGCACCATGAACTACGCCGGCTTCACCCGTCCACTGTGGACCTGGCTGCGCGGGCCGGACCTGGCGCTGCCGGACTTCCTCGGCGTCCCCGGCGGGGTGCCGGCCCGCGGCGGCGACGCCGTCGTCAAGGCCATGCGGGCGGTCTCGTCGAGCATGTCGTGGCGGTCGTGGACGCACTCGTGGTCGGCGCTGAGCACCCACGACACGCCCCGCATCCGCACCGTCGCCGGCGACCCCGGCCGGGTCGAGGTCGCCGCCGGGCTCCTGGCGACCCTGCCGGGCGTGCCGATGCTCTTCGCCGGCGACGAGCTCGGCCTCACCGGCGCGTACGGCGAGGAGTCCCGCACCCCGATGCCGTGGCACGACGAGGCGAGCTGGCACCGGCCGACCCTGGACCGCTACCGGGCGCTGCTCGGGCTGCGCCGCGCCCACCCGGCGCTGCGGCACGGCGGGATGCGGGTCGAGCACGCCGACGCCGACACCATCGCGTTCTGGCGGGAGACCGCGTCGGAGCGGCTCCTGATCTTCGCCCGCCGCGCGTCCGGCCCGCCGGTGGACCTGCCCCTCACCGGTGCGGTCAACGTCTACGGCGGCGCCGCCGAGGCCCCGGCCGACGGGCCGACCTTCCAGGTATGGCAATTCATGGCAACACCGATTGACCGACCGTGATGCCTTCCCTTCACTGACTGTCATGTCTCTGCGTCGTCTCGCGCTGCCCGCCGCCGCCTTGCTCGCGATCTGCTCGATCCCGGGTACCGCGGCGGCCCACACCACCGTCCACACCGGCTCGGGGCGGCCCGCGCTCGCCCTGGCCGGCGGGCGGCTCTACGCCTCGTGGGCCGGCTCCACCTCCGGCACCTACGGCAAGCAGCTCATCATCGGCACGTCGGTGGACGGCGGCCGCACGTTCACCAAGGACAACAGCGTCGTCGAGCGCACCCCGGAGGGAGAGGGGCCGGCCCTGAGCGCCGACGGCTCCGGCGTCCGGCTCGCCTGGTCCGCCGCCAACAACGGCAACACGCTGACGGTGGCGTACACCGGCGGCACCGGCCTGCAGTGCCGGACCGCGTTCGCCGGAGTGCGGACCGACCGCTCGCCGGCCCTCGCGCTCGACGCCGCCACCGGCACCCGCTGGATCGCCTGGACCGGCACCGACAGCCGGATCAACGTCGCCCGGCTCGACACCGGTGCCTGCGCCGCGGTGCTGCGGGACCGGGTCACCCTCGCCGAGACCACCGCCCACGGCCCGGCGCTCGTGTTCGACGACTCCGGCGCGGAGAACGGGCTGCTCCTCGGCTGGACCGGCGCGGGCGGGGCGATCAACCTCGGCACCGTCACGACCGGCTCGGCCGAGCTGACCAACCGCTCCACCGTGATCCAGCCCGGGCAGCAGCTGGCCTCGGGCGGGCTCGGGCTCACGTCGCACCCGGCGGACCTCTACGTCTGGTTCCGCGCGACCGACGGCGTCGTGCGCCGCGGCTACTCCCAGGGCTGCCGGCCGACCTGCTTCTACGTGTACGCGTCGGAGCTGCAGTCGGCGTCCGACGTGGGCGTGGGCAGCGACGGCTTCCACGACACCATCGGATACTTCGACGCTCGCGGGAAGCTCAACGTGGCCACCTATTGACAGGTTGGCTGCCTATTGCGGAGAGTTCGGTCGGGGCTTATTTCAAGTCCTGAAGTTTCCGCGCCCTCCCCGCCAGGAGCTGTCAACATGGTCCCAACCCGACCGTTGCTCGCCCTGTCCGTCCTGGCTGCGTCGGTGGTGGCCCTGAGCGCGCCCAGCGCCCAGGCCGCCGCCACCAGTGTCCAGGTCTACTGGAGCTCCGAGTCCCGCACCGCCGGCTACGAACCCAAGAACGGCAACTGGTACACCAACCCGGCCACCGGCCTCGCCGGCACGCCCTACCAGCTGTCCCGCCAGGCCGACACGCCCGTCGTGGCGGCCACCGGTACACCCACCATCACCGCCGACACGAACAACCGCTTCCAGACGATCCTCGGCGTCGGCTCGTCGCTGGAGGAGTCCACCGTCTACAACCTGTCGCGGATGAGCGCCACCGCCCGCGACCGGGCCCTGCGCGCGCTCGTCGACCCCGCCACCGGCGCCGGCTTCAACGTCATCCGGATCACGTTCGGCACCAGCGACTTCACGTCCGGCGCCTTCTACACCTACGACGACGGCGCCGCCGACCCGACCCTGTCGCGCTTCTCGATCCAGCGCGACATCGACCTCGGCATCATCGCCACCGTCCGCCAGGCCCTCGCCATCAACCCCGACATCAAGGTGTTCGCGAGCGCGTGGTCGGCGCCGCCGTGGATGAAGACCAGCAACGCCATCATCGGCGGCAGCCTCAACACCAGCCAGATCCCGACCCTGGCCGCCTACTACCGGCGGGCCGTCGCGGCGTACACCGCCCAGGGCATCCCGATCCACGCCCTCACCCTGCAGAACGAGCCGCTGTTCTCCCCGCCGGACTACCCCGGCATGCTCGTCTCCGCCGACCAGGAGCGGCAGCTCGCCAAGGCGCTGCGCACCGAGCTGACCAACAACGGCTTCAGCACCCGCATCTGGGCGTTCGACCACAACTTCGCCGAGGCGGTCTCCTACGCCGCCGGTGTCCTGGGCTCATCGAGCGCGCACTCCGACGCCTACTCGTCGGTGGACGGCATCGCGTTCCACGACTACGCCGGCGACCCGTCGGCGATGAGCACCGTGAAGGCGTCCTACCCGGACAAGGACATGCTGATGACCGAGCGCTCCGTGTGGGGCACCTCGGGCGCCGACCGGATCGTGCAGTACTTCCGCAACAACGCCACCCTGTATGAGGGCTGGGTCAGCATGCTCGACCAGAACCGCTCGCCCGAGCGGTGGTCCGGCTCGCCCGACCCGACGATGCTCGTGCAGAGCACCGGCAACCGCGACACCTTCTGGGCGCTGCCGGACTACAACATGGTCGCCCAGTTCTCGAAGTTCGTGAAGCCCGGCGCCCGGCGGGTCTCCACCGGCTACGGCAGCACCGGCACCGTCACCAACGTCGCGTTCCTCAACCCCGACGGCACGCTCGTCACCGTCGTGGTCAACCAGACCGGCGGCAACCAGGCGTTCACGCTGCGGGTCGGCACCCAGCAGATCAGCAGCACGCTGCCGGCGAAGACGGTCGGCACCTACCTGTGGGCCGGGGCCAGCAGCGGTACGCCGTCCACACGGGTCGGGCCGATCACCGGGTACGGCGCGAAGTGCGTCGACGTGGCCGGCGCGAACCCGGCGAACGGCACGAAGATCCAGCTGTGGACGTGCAACGGCACCACCGCCCAGTCGTGGACCGCCGGCACGGACGGCACGCTCCGCGCCCTCGGCAAGTGCCTGGACGTCGCCGCGGCCAACTCCGCGAACGGCACGAAGGTGCAGCTCTACGACTGCAACGGCAGCACGGCGCAGACCTGGACGGCACCCGGCGACGGGACGCTCCGCGCGCTCGGCAAGTGCCTGGACGCCACCGGGCCCAGCTCGGCGGACGGCACGCAGCTGCAGATCTGGGCCTGTGGGACCGGCGCCAACCAGCGCTGGACCCTGCCGGCCTGACGGTCCGTTTCTCAGGCGCGCCTTTTGTCAGGCGCGCGCCGCGACCGGCGCGCGCCTGGCGCGGCGGCGCTCCACCCACAGCTCGAACAGCAGCGTCGTGAACGGCGGGATCGACGCCGCGGCGCCGACGAGCAGCCGGAGGAAGCTCCACCGCTCCTTCGCCGTCACCCATACGAGCGCGGCGAGGTAGGCCACGAACATCGCCCCGTGGATCGGCCCGAAGATCTTCACGCCGATCTCGTTCTCGACCACGACGTACTTGAAGAACATCCCGATCAGCAGGCCGGCCCAGGAGCACGCCTCGCCGATCGCGGCGATCCGGAACACGCGCGCGGCGGTGTCGGCGTTGGTCATCGCAACAGCCTGCACCCTGCCCCCTGACATGGCGGAGGGCGGGTCCCCTTGTTGTGGCCGGTCCCCCCCCCAGGGGTTGTTTTTTTTGTTTGAGGGGAAACCCAATTCTGTTTCGCCCGCGGTGCCGGCGGGGGTTCC
>NZ_JBVJIJ010000057.1:0-41011 GCF_055586325.1 Dactylosporangium sp. NPDC051087
GGTAATGCTTCATAGCCATAGTCTTCCAGGACTCCCATCCACCCGAACCACTCAAGATCCAGGTTCCAGGTGTCCAAGATCAGGGGTCAACTCCCCCTTCTCCACGGCAAACTGCAGCGGGTCGGTCCAGTTGGGCGGGTTGCCCCCGGAGCCGTAGGACAGGTTGATGACACGGATCGGGTTGGCCGGGTCGTCATTGCGGTGCTTTACTACCCAATCGATCGCCGCGATCATCTGTGATACGTCCACAGCACCGCTTGCGGCACCGATCTTGACCGACGTCAGTTTTGCGTCGGTGGCGATGCCTTTCGCGCCGGACTCCTTGTCGTTGCCGACGATAATGCCGGCCAGGTGTGTGCCGTGCCCATACGTGTCCAGGTACCGCAGTTCCGGCGCCTGCGATTCGAACGACAGATCTGGTCCGTTGACCACGCTTGCAGCCGGCAATCCCGGTACCGGCGCAACACCGGTGTCGATCAGCGCCACACCCACCCCCCTGCCGGTCAATGCGGCAGCAGGGCCGGTGTCCGCACCGATGATGGCGCGTACCGCGGTCAGCGACGTCGCCGGCGACGCGGTATCCGTGGTGCTCGCCCACGCCGTTCCGTCTGTCCGCGACTCCGCGGACCGCAACATCCCAGGCATCGGGGCGCTCAACGCCGCCGGGATCGCCACCAATGCGATCATGGCACTGACTCGGCGCCGCCGACGCGAATCCATCTGGTTGTGGCCCACCCTGCACTCCTTCGCCGGGATGTTGACTGTGCTGCACCAACGATCACCGCAAGCGCGCGCTGCCGTCACCATGTAGCCCGACTTCGAGCCAACCGCCCGACAGGCTCAGACCGGTCGCAGTACACCGATCCGGCCGATTCAAGTCGAAGTCCTCAGGGCAGCCGACCTGCAACCGATGGAGGTTCCTGCTGTGTTTGTCGCAGGGCCGGTACGCCTCGAGTTCGGCGTACCACCTCATCGAGGCGGCTCGCGCCGATCGACTGGGCAGATCACGTTGGAGGTTGAATGGGGCCGGACGAGCTGACATCCGCGTCGCCGATGCTTGCGACGATCGTGAACACCCGGTCCAACGCGGTCATTCGGAAGATCCGTAGCAACCGCTCATGCGGGGTGGCCAGCGTCAGTCCAGCACCGTCGTCACGCAGGCGCTTGTGCACGCCGACGAATGCACACAGCGCAGTCGAGTCCAGGAACGCCACCTCGGTCAGGTCGACTATCAACGCCGTCGCACCGTCGTCGATGCAGCCGTGCAAGACCCGCCGAAGCTGCGCAGTGGTGGCGATGTCAAGTTCACCCGAAACCATCACCACGGTCCGGCCAGATACGTGTGTCACGGCGATCTCCACCATGGGCCTCCCGACAACCGGCGGCCAGACATCCGCTCCGACACATCGGAGACCGCGCCCGGCACCGCAGTTGTCGAAGCGCGGGCGGATGCCTGCCGCCCCGTCGCGACCAGAGCATTGAGATGCACCGATCGGGCATCTGAGGTTGCCGCCGGATGCGGCGGCCGAGAATCTTCATGAACTCTTTGACGACATCGACGGCGAACCTGCTGACGAGACTTTGACCTTCGGCGTTTGACGGCGTCGACTATCAGGTCGATCTCTCCTCGGCTAACGCGGGCAAACTCCGCGGAGCGTTGGCACCGTTCATCTCAGCCGGCAAACGCGTGGGCGGCCTCTCCGTCTCCAACGCAGGCCAGTACGTTGGCTCGCCACTCACGTGTACCGCTACTGCAATGGGTGATCGCTGAGACGATCCCGCGTTTTCCATCTCGGCGAACACTGATCGGGCGCCTATCCGAACCGCGACTGTGGCGTGCTGGGCTATGCCTGGCAGGTGGTGGGCATGCCGAAGCTGCGTGAGTTCGGTTGGTACGTCTCGTTCAAACCGCCGAGGTGGGGAGCAGCCCGATACGGCCGTGGTAGGTGCCACCGAGTTGGTCGGTGTCGGAACCGACCAGGAGCCCAGCGGAGCAGGTGACGAGGACTTCGACGCCGACGCCGCGGCTGTGCGTCGGGTTCCACGGCAGTGCTTTGCCGGTGACCGGGTCGACAGCGGCGATCCCCGGCCTTGATACGGCACCCGGGCCGGCGTTCTTACGACCGCGGGGATTGTCCATCCACTGCTGGTGTCCACCGACGTACACCGCGGCGTCGGTAACCGCGACAGACCACAGGGTGTTACCGCCGGTCCGGTTCACCCACACGGGCTGATGCGCACCAGCACCAGCGACGTCGAACCGGGCGACACTGTCACACATCAACGTCGGTCCCGCCATCCCCCCGGTCGCGGCGACCGCGAGGTACGAACCGTCCGGTGCGAAGTCAACCCCCCGCAGATAGCTGTCGTACAGGGTCTTGCACTTGCGGGCATAGATCTCAGTCGACCACCCGCTTAACGCCGTATCCGGGCCGCCGACGTCGGCGAGCAGCAGTTGCGCGCGCGGCGCGCCGGTGGCGGTGTCGAACGCGCCGACTGCGGCGAGGCGGGCACCGTCCTGCGTGACGGCGACCGTCTCGACCTTCACAACGCCACCGTCGCGGCGCGCCAGCCGCAGGTCGAGCCCAGCGTCCACTCCACCGGTCGTGGCCGACAGGCGTGCTAGACCAGCTCGACGCTGCCCGCCGATGCTGGTGAAGCTGCCTCCGATGTACAGCCACGCACCGGACGATGTCATCGTGCGGATCTGTCCTGCCCCGGCGGTGGCGGTGAACCCCGCTACCCGCTGGCCGGTGCCGACGTCCAGCTGGACCAGGCCGGGCCAGGCATCGCCGTTGACCTTCGTGAACGTGCCCGCGGCGTAGACCGTCCCGCCCGGCCCAGGCGCGACCGCAGTGACCCGGCCGTTCACCTCGGGCGCGAAGTCCAGCATCCGACCGGTGCCGAGCTGGAACGCGAACAGCGACCGGCGCACGGCACGACTGCCGGTCGCCGCGTCGGCGACGCTCGTGAAGTTCCCGCCGACTACGACGGTGTCACCGACCACCGCCATCCCGGCGATCGCCCTGTCCAGGACGTTCGGCGTCCATACGACCGGCCGTTGCGACACCACACCATGCAACGCGTGCCCAGCAACCGCTGCCCCAGCGGCCACCACCAGCACAGACACCAGCACAGACACGGCAGTCAACGTTCGACGCATCAGACGGCACCTCCCCCCACAGCGACAGCGACGCCGGGCCCGACACACCCGGCATGACGTTCAACGAGACAGGCGGCGGACCGGCTGCTGACACAGAGCAACGTCGTACAGGCCGTCCTCGGTCCGACCGGCACACGCCCCGATCCGCGAGCCGCCCAGTCGCGGATGTCGCGGTTGGTGGGAACAACACCTTGGGTCGGTCGTACGGTGGATACGTGGAGCAGGGCGCTGAGGCCGACATCGCCGCCCTGCTCCACGAACTGGATCAGCAGGCACATGCCTGGCGTGTGGTCCTGGACCGGCTCGCCGAGCTCGGTGTGCCGGCCACCGACCTGGTCGGACAGCACGCCAGACTCGACCAGGCGCAAGCCATGATCAAACACCTCCGCCGCTCGGACAGTACCCCGGCATCCCCTGCCTCCAAGACCAGTGGACCGCCGCAGCGGCAGGTACCGCCGCCCGGATAGTTACCTGCTGCAGCACAGACAAGGCTTGACTGCAACGCCGCGCCTGTGTTCAGCGCCTGTTCGTCCTGATCAGGCGGTGTAGGTGGCGATGGCGTCACGTAGGCCGGTGGACATGCTGGCGAGGGTGGCGGCGGTCTGCTGGGTTTCGGTGGCTCCGGTGGTGACGGCGTCGGCGGTGCGGGCAACGCCGGCGATGCTGGCGGCGATGTTGCCGGCGCTGGTGGCGGTCTCGGCGACGCTGCGGGAGATCTCCGCGGTGACAGCGGTCTGCTGCTCCACAGCCGAGGCGATCGTCGCGGTGTAGTCGTTGACCCGGCCGATGACTTCGGCGATCTGCCCGATCGCGGCGATCGTGCCGTCGGTCTCCTGTTGGATCGCGGTAACCTGCGCGGCGATCTGCTCGGTTGCTCGTGCGGTCTCCTGCGCCAGGTCCTTGACCTCCCCGGCAACGACGGCGAAGCCTTTCCCGGCGTCACCGGCCCGGGCCGCTTCGATGGTGGCGTTGAGGGCCAATAGGTTGGTCTGTTCGGCGATCGCGGTGATGAGCTTGACCACCGACCCGATCTGCGCCGATGAGGCTCCGAGGTTCTGCACCGACAGCTGCGCTCGATCGGTGATCTGCGCGGCGTCCGCGGCCACCCGGGATGCCTCGGTAGCGTTGGAGGTGATCTGCCGGATCGCCGCGCCCATCTGCTCCGCCCCGGTCGCGACGGTCGCGACGTTGCCCGACACTTGGCCCGCCTCGCCCAGGACGGCGGCGGCCTGCCGCGACGACGTCTGCGCCGACCTGGACAGCTGCGTCGCGACGCTCGACATCAGCGCCGACGTGTCGGTCAGCAGGTGCGCACTGTCTGCGACCCGGCGGACCGTGTCACCGACCGCGGCCGCGGTGGCGTTGAGGGTGTCGGCGAGCTCCCCGAGATCATCGCGGGTATCGACGTGGACGCGGGTGGTCAGGTCCCCCGCACCGATGCGCCGCAACGCCGTCATGCACCGCTGCAGGCCGGTGGAGATCAGCCGGGCCAGCCCGAACGCGAGCAGCAGCCCGAACGCCAGGGTCCCTACCAGTACGGCAATAACGACACGCAGCGTGTGACGGTAGCCGGCGTCGGCCTGCTCCTGCTGCGCCCCGGCGCTCAGCTCGGCTTGGGTCACAAGGGTGTCCAGCGCGGCGGAGACCTGGGTTGTCAGCGGGGCGATCTTCGTTGTGCGGACCGTTTCGATGCCGGCTAGGTCGCCACGTGCGGCGAGTGGTTGCAGTTCGCCGCGCAGGACCGTCAGATACGAGGACCATGCGGTGTCGAACGTGCCCAGAGCCTGCTGTGCCGCTGGCGTGAGCCCGTGCGCACGTACCGTCGCCTCGGCGTCCGTAACGGCCCGGGTGGTGGTGTCGATCGCCTGGGTCTTCGCAGTGACCGTCGCCGGAGTCTGGGCGAGGAACAGGTCCAGGGAGTTGATCCTGGCCTGATATACCGCGTCGCGGAGCCGACCGGTCGCCTCGACTTGGCGGGTGTGCCCGGCGACCGTGTCAACCCGCGCGTTCGTGGTGGCCAGTTCCTGCAGCGCGAACACGCTGTCGACGGTGCTCAACCCGGCAACGATCGCCACCGCCGTCAGGACCTTTGTACGAATCCGGAGATCGCGGATCCACGCCCACCAGCCCCGCCGAGTCGCATCCGCCGTCTGTGTCGCCACCGCCTCGACCCCCCAAAGCAACCTGCACCGCCTCCGCAACCATCGGCACCCTCAAGAGCACCCTGAGCCAATCGGCAGCGACACCCGCGGCACGGTCCGGTCGGCCCAGAAGGATGTGACGCTGCGTATCGCCGCCGTAGAGCCAGACCGGAAGTGCGTTGGGCCTGGTAACGCCATGGTTGGCGTCGGCGTCGCGACTCCGGCGATTTCCGCAGTGGCGTCAAGCGCGGCGGCCAGAAGCTGGTCGGCCGGCAGGACTGACGGCAGTACGCCAACGACGCGGTTTTCAGCATCAGTCAATTACTGAAAGTATTTGTCGATAGGTAAAGATTGTCCTAATTTGATAGACGTTTATCGATCTGCTGGGACTGGGGGGTCTGATGCTCGACGCCCAAGGTTGGGACCCATTCGGTGAGCCGGTCGACGGCGTCCGCGCCGACCCACGACTTCTCGCGCAGCCGGACCGACTCGGGCTTCTCCGACGAGCTGCTGTTCGTGTTGGCGCCGGCCCGCGGTGATGGCGGCGAGCGCACCGGCTGGGTCGGCCGTGACGACGACGTCCCCTTCATCTCCACGCTGGCGTGAGCACCCGCCTCTTCGGTGACCGGGTCACCGTCGACCACGCCCGTGTCCGGATCGTCGGCCGAGTGGAACCGCTTCGCCGGCTTGCCTGCGAAGCGCGCCGCCGCCGTCGAGTGCAACGTATTGAGCCCACCGTTCGCCCTGGCGAGCAACTCGACGATCCGGTGCAGGCGTATCCGGAACGGGCACCTACCGGACGGCGCGCCTGCCCGTCCTTGGTCTGCTTCGAGCCGCGGTCGCGGCTGATCAGACTCACTGCGCATCGCCGTACTGCAGCGCATCGCCGTACTGCAGCGCGCCAGCGTGTCGGCAAAGCAGCCATGGCAGTGAGCACCACGACGATCAGGCACTTCACGGAAGTTCGTGCTCGATGCGCGGCGCATTCCTAGCGGCGTGACCGACTCCGCCAGTGACGTGGACGATGGCGCAGCATCCGTCGTTTGGAGGCGGGGTGGTGAGGCCCATCCGGTATGCCTCGTGCCAGCGGAGCCCTTCTGCGCTAGCCGTACCCACAGTGGCTGGGCGCGCCGGCCACTCGGAAGTGTGACGGACCGTCGATCTCTCGTGTCAGGCAGACACCGGTCATAACCTGAGCGCATATGAGCAGCCCTCCCGCCTATCAGGCGCTCGCCGCCAACCTGCGGCGAGCAATACTGTCGGGTGTATGGAGGCCAGGTCAGCGTCTACCGAGCGAACAACAGCTGCAGGCGTCGAGCGGGCTGAGCCGCACCACTGTCCGCGAGGCGCTCCGCCAAC
Source organism: Dactylosporangium sp. NPDC051087 (assembly GCF_055586325.1). NCBI lineage: Bacteria > Bacillati > Actinomycetota > Actinomycetes > Micromonosporales > Micromonosporaceae > Dactylosporangium > Dactylosporangium sp. NPDC051087. The sequence goes on from NZ_JBVJIJ010000057.1 coordinate 6,664, forward strand.
TCGGCGCCCAGCAGATCATCACCATCCATGGCAGGCAGGGCGGCAACTACGTCGCGGTCCCCGACCCCGACACAATCAGCAGCACCTTCGCCGCGGGCGTCGGGCGGCTCGTCGCGGCCGGTGCGGTGACCCTGCACGACGCGTTCGAGGTCCGGCGCATGATCGAAGTCCCAACCGCCGGCCTCGCCGCCCAACACCGCACACCGGCCGACCTCAAACAGCTTGAGGCGGCGCTATTCAACCCGGACAGCGATGACTTGCACCAGTGCCTCACCGCCCACGCCGCGTTCCACCGCGCCATCGCCGCGGCAAGCGGCAACCCGATCCTGTCGATCCTGGCCTGGCCCCTGTACGAGGTCACCCCTACGCAGATGCAGGGCAACCCATCTCCTGCGGTGTGGCAGCAGATCGACAGCGACCATCGGGCACTGGCGCAGGCGATCCGCGATCACGCTGTCGGGCGCGCCGAAGCACTCGCCGCCGCACACCTCAAGCGCCTACAGCCCGCTGACTGAGTCACCTGTGCCGAGCGGGTCGGCCCTTGGACCCACGCTGGACGGCGGCTACGCAAGGGGTGACGGAACGTTCGGCGAGCCTGGCAGCTCGGCGCGGCAGCTGCCGTGCTGCGGAAGGCGATGGTCTCGGTAGGACGCACCGCAGCCACGCCAACCTGCACCCGGCCTCCCCCCGTGAGCGATCGCACACCTGCCGCGGTACCGGTTCTACGAGTGGTGCACCAACCGAGCTGCAACCGAGCGTGGAATACCGCGAATGCGAGGATGACGCCCCGCCTGCCTCCTCGACATTGCCGTGATGGCTCAGCCGGGCGGGCGCCTCGGGGCGCCTCGGGGTCGCGCTCAGGTCGTTGCGTTCCGAGATCCGCGTCGAGCATTACCTGGATCGTGTCGGGGTCATCCGCGCCATGATGAGTCGGGATGGCCCACCAGGCCGTCGAGCAGTACCTCGCCGTCAGGGAAGCGCCACTTGAGGTACGCCGTGAAGGTGGCGATGTATGCGATCTCGTCGGCGTGCAGTTCCAACGTCGGTCGAGACCTCCACGACGCATGCAACCTCACTGGTCCACGGCAGGCCGGGTTCGCGACGCTCACATCGCCGTATCCACCGTCGTGCCGGGGGCACCGCCCATCGCCGCGGCGAATGTCTCCGGTCGGGATCCGTGGCGCTCACCTGGCCATTCTCACCGTCTCGCCAGGGCACGGTCCACCTCCGTGGCCTGGCGTGACGTGATCGGGTGCGTGTCGAGATCCACAATGGATGAGATCTCCGGGTATGTGGTACATCGGCCAAGAACCTGTACCGGAGATCTGTGGACACCATGGGGGGACACAGCTGCATGTCCTAACCGACGCGCAATGGACAGTGCTGGGACCTTTGCCGGCCAGGCGGAAGCGGTCGGTCGACCGCACGAGTGCGCTCGACGAACAGTTCCTCGACGTCACGAGGCTACGCTAGCGTGATGGCGTTCAGCGACGGGCAAGGCTGGCTCCAACTGGGCGAACTCACTCTCGCACTGCTGCTCTCCGCAGTCATCGGCCTGGAGCGGGAAATCCGGCAGAAGAGCGCCGGCCTACGCACACACACCGTCGTCGGATTCGCAGCCGCGCTCATCATGCTGGTGTCAAAGCACGGATTTACCGACGTCGTCGGCGACCATGTCGTGCTCGACCCATCCCGCATCGCCGCCCAGATCGTCTCCGGCATCGGCTTCATCGGCGGCGGCCTGATCTTCGTACGCCGCGACGCAGTCCGCGGCCTGACAACCGCCGCCGTGATCTGGCTGACCGCCGCCGTCGGCATGGCCGCCGGCGCCGGGCTGTGGCTGCTTGCCGTCGCAGCAACCGCCGGGCACCTCCTCGTCGTGCTCGCCTTCGCCCCGCTGTCGGCCTACCTGCCCCGCTCGAAGTACGCGCCATGGCGCTTACGACTGACCTACCTCGACCGCCACGGCGTGCTGCGCGCCGCGATCGCCGCCTGCACCAGCCGCAGCTTCACGGTCGCCGAACTCTACGTCGAGCAACCTCGGCGCAACGAGGAACCGCCCGTCGTCACCGTCCTGCTCACCCTCACCGGCAGCCGAGACGTCACGCCGTTGATCGCCGCGTTGACCGACCTCGACGGTGTTCTCGCCGCCGCCGTCGACGATCCATCCGCCGGCAACGCCTGAACGCACACAAACCCCCCGTCACCCGCGTTCTACACGGTCAGCTGACGTCTGCGAAATACGGTTGGGTCATGGCAGAGATCGGCTGGTGGTGGTGCCCCCTCTGCAGCACCTTCAGGAACCCGTCCTGGCTCGGCCGGCACGGCGAGGCCGCCTACCACCAGTTCGGTCAGCCACCCTTCATCGCCCGGCACGCCCTCATCAACGCCCACCAACTCGATAAGAGCGCCACCTGCACGACCCCACCGCTTCGCGAGTGACCGCAGAACCTGCGACCTCCGAGTGTGTAAGGCCTGTCCAGCGTTATGGAGTTCCTCCGTGGACTTGGCGTTCTCTGGCGTCGAGCCGTAGATCACGCACCTCATCTGGTCCAGGCTGATCTACGTCGAGGTGGGTTCCGTCTCGTTGAGGACGGCGTTCGACGTCGCCGGTGGCGGCCGTGATGCGGCAGCGATCTCCGGACAGCTGCGCCTCCTCCGCAGGGCACGCACCCTTGGCCTGTACCGCTTCGTAGCCGGAGCTTCGACGGCTCGGTCTCTGCCGGAACCTGCTCCCGCGCGCTTTGATGGAACGGTTCGCCGCCGTCCGGGGTGCGAGGAGGCGCCGGACGGCGCCTCCTCGGTCCCAACCGAGGAGGACGCCGCCGATCCTCGTGTTGCGTGCGAGGAGGGTCTGTCGACCGAAAAGACACATCGGCGTCGCGGCTTATACGGTGGCGAGTTGTGGTCCGCTGAAGTTTCGGCGTAGCTTGCGCTGCAACGGGGACTGGATACCTCGGGTCAGGTGTGACGATTGTGACGGGCGGACGGTAGAAAGACTGTCACTGCAGCTGTAAGGGTGGACTGGACGGCTGCGGCTTCACCTGCGGTTGCGTAGTACACGAACGCGTCGCCGCGGCCCGGGGCGCTGATCGCCAGGATCCGCAGTGAACAGGCATAGCCGGTGGCCTCGGCGGCGAGCAGAATCTGTTCGTCGGTGGTGTCCGTGGACGCTGCGGGCCGAATGGTGATGATCGTGGCGTTGCCTCCGGACATCAGCTGGCATGCGAGGAATAGGTCGACGATCGATGTTGCCGACGCGGCGGGTCGGGTGGCTCGCGGCCATTGCATCGTGACGAGGCTGACCGGTTGGCCTTCGGTGTCGAGGGTGTCGAGTTCGGCGATGTCTGCGGTGTCGGTGAGGGCGAGGTGTGTGCGGCCGGTGGCGTGGGCCGCTGCGCGCAGGTGGGGGTCGTTGTCGAAGTCGAGCACGGCGTGTCCGTGTTCGGTGTAGATGAGGATGAGCTGCTTGGCGAGGTGTGCTGCGAAGTCGTTGTCTGGGTCGGCTGCAACATCTCGGTCGTGCTGTTCGCGTCGATGGTCGAGTTGCCATAGCACGACCGGTTCGTCCTGACGGGCAGCCAGCCCGTTCGAGGCGGCAGTGGGGTTGCTGTCGTGAGGTTCGGGGTGTGGTTGGCGGTGCATGCGCCAATTGGGAAGTGCCGTCATGGGCGGGTGGCTCCCACGGGTGGCTGTGTTCGCAGTACCGAAGTGCCCAACATGCCCGTCCAACAGACGGTGGTGCAGGATCGGCGGGGGCAACGGCGTCCGACAGGAGTTGGTCAACGTGCCGTGTTGGGCACGGTCCAGGCAACAGAAGCCAACAGCATCGGCGTGTTGGGTTGGTCGGACCGAACACTGCACCGCGGCCGACCGCTGTTGCCTGCTGTTGCCCGTTGTTGGGTGGACAAGACCCGGCAGTGATCCGAACCGGTACCTAACACGCCGTCGAACGGTCCGACCTGTCAGACGATGTTGGGTCGGGCCGCCTGGCCGTTCGATGAGGCGATGTCGCACGGCACGGCCGAGTCACCGACACCGGTAGCCACCTGGATTTCGCGCCGGAACTCTGGTCTGTGTGCCGTCCAGTGCAGGCTTGTCCGTTGCCGGAGCGCAGGGACGAGGTCCCGGTTGATCTGCTGCCACGACAGTCGACGCTGCGGAGCTGCGGCGGTGCGACCGGCAACGTCACCCAACTGCCCGGGTACGACCGGCATCAGTTGCGTGTTTCGGCAGGTGAGCGATCGTGCGCGGTGGTGGCCGGGCGTGGTTCGGATAGTTCACCGGCGGGTTCACGACGTCGGTGGTGGGGCCGTGGATGGGTGCTGGTGTTGGGTCGGCGTGCGCGGATAGGTCATGCGTCACCACTGGGGTGGTGCGATCTGTCGTAGGGAGTTCTGCGCATGTCTGCTGGTCCGTACACTGCTCGGGCATCGGTCCGGTCGTCTGGTCTGCGTGCTCGTTCCTGGCCGTCGGGGTGGCCTTCGTCGCCGTTGGACGTGGCTGAGCGTGCCTTTGACCTGTTGGTGCAGCCGCCGTCGCAGGTGGGGTTTGACGGGCGGGGGTTCGACGGGCTTCCCGATCGGGTGTTGTCGTTGCCTGAGTTGCGCCGGTTGTTGTTGGCGTGGGGCACGCCGGTCGCGGTTCGTGATGGGGTGTGGCGTGAGCTGGTGATCCGGGCGCGTCGGGATGGTCCGGCGTGGGTGGTCGCTGCGGTTGGTGTGGCGATGCCGGGTCTGCGTCGGCTCGCCGGCCTGTTGGCGGCTGGGTGGTGTGGCGACAGTGATGATCTGGACTCGGAGCTGATTGTCGGGTTCGTTGCGCGGTTGCAGACGGTGGACCTCGCGGAGCCGCGGATCTGTGGTCGGCTCATTGATGCCGGGCTGCGGGCGGCGCGCCGGGCGCGGGACCGCGAAGCTGATGCGCAGTTGGTGCGGGCGGCTGTGGCCGGGCCGATCGCGCCGGTCCTGCCGTGGGATCACCCAGATCTGGTCCTGGTCCGTGCGGTAGCGGCCGGTGTCCTGGATGCGGCCGAGGCGAAGCTGATCGGCGCGACCCGCCTGGGTGAGGCGACGCTGGCCGACAGTGCACGGTTGCTGGGGGTCAGTGCGGCGGTGGCGTCGTCGTGGCGGCGTAAGGCCGAACTGCGGCTGGCGGCGGCGATCCGTGCGGGTGACCTCGCGTTCGTGCCGTTGCGTCCGGATGCGGCTCGGCGGGACTGACGGTAATTACGGCGACTGCGCTGGTCGTCGCGAAGCCGAGTTCCCTCGGTTCTCTTTCGTGGGAGGGGCTCCGTCTGGCGTTCAACAGTGCACCGAGCAACGGTGGTGTCCACAGCCGTGGATGTGGATGTCGAAGTAGCTGGTGTTGGTGGCCTGTTGGGTGGCGGTCCGCCCAACAGTGCCGTGTTGGGTGGCGGTCGGCAGCCATTCGGAGGCAAGACATCGGTCTCAGCAGAGGCCGGTGTCGGCGTCCCGGTGCCGGGGCGTGACCGGCCGGTGTGGCTGTGTTCGCGCTCGATCACTCGCGGCTGGAAGGAGCGATGCTCCCACGGTCTCGTCCCGGTTCCGGCGGCGCCTTCGTCCCTTGATGTGAGCCCCGCCTGGCGGGGCAGGAGGTCCGTCATGTTCCGCCGCATCGTCTACCGCACCCCCTACCGCACCCCCTACCGCATGGTCTGCCGCATCGTCTGCCGATTCTGCGCGTTCGCGGTCACTGTGCTGATCGTCGGCCTCATCGCAGTACCAGCATGGGCTGCACCACCGACCGACCCGAATCCGACGGCGCGTATCAACGCGATCATCACGAACATCACGAACTGGGCCACCGGCCTGTTGATCGGGCTCGCCACCTTGTTTTTGACGATTGGTGGTCTGCGCCGACTGACGGCCGGCGGTGATCCGGCCGAGATCGAGAAGTCGAACTCGGCGTTCAAGAACAGTTTGCTCGGATACGCGTTGGCGGTGCTGGCGCCGGTCCTGCTCGGTGTCGTCAAGGGCTGGATCGGCGGCTGACGTGGACAGTTCGATCGGTGGCTACATTCTCGTGCCGATCCTCACGTGGTTCAGCACGGCGGTGCTGTCGGCACTGAACGGGCTGTGGGATCTGCTGGCAGAAGGGGTCTTCGACAACCCGGATGTCACGACGCTGCCGCAGGTGGCGGCGTTCGCCGCGACGTCGCTGCGGATCGTGAACAGCTGTTATGTCCTGGCGTGGTTGTGGGTGGCGGTGCTGGTGCTGGGCCGTGACACCGTGCAGAGCCGGTACGGTGCGGAGGAACTCGTTCCGCGGCTCATCGTCGGGTTGGTCGGGGCGAACTTCGCGCTGCCGGTGTGTTCCGCCGCGATCACCTCCGCGAACGCGTTGACCGGCGCGTTGACGGGGCAGGACGTCAGCTCGTCGAAGTCGATGCAGCTGTTGCGGAACACGACGATCGCGTCGATGAGCACGGCTCAGCAGCAGACGCCGGCGTCGTTGCTGTTGGTGGTGCTGGCGGTGCTCGTCACGGTGCTGGTGGGGATGCTGCTCATGCAGTGGATCGCCAGGGTGGGACTGCTGATCGTGTTGGCCTGTGTAGCGCCGATCGCGTTGGCGCTGCACGGCACCCCGCAGACCGAGGGGGTGGCGAAGCTGTGGTGGCGCACGCTCGGTGCGACCCTCGCCACCGTGCTGATCCAGGCCGTCGCCCTGCATACGACGATGACGGTCTTTCTCAGCCCGGACGCGAATCTGAAGGTGCTGGGCTGGCCGGGGCAGGGCAACCCGGTGCTGAACCTGCTGGTTGTCCTGTGCCTGTTCTGGGCGAATGTGAAGATTCCGGGCCTGATGCGTCAGGCCGTCACGCGGTCGAAGCCGAACCCGGTCGGGGCGATCCTGCGGATCGTGCTGATCCAGCAGATCACCAAGAAGCTGCGCCTGGGCGGCACCCGCAGCGCCGCCAGCGCCCGGGCATCCAGCGGGTCGGTCGGCGGCGCTGGCGGCCCGCGCCGGCCGGCCGGTTGGCCGCTCACCTGAAGGAGTACGCATGTATCAGGACCCTGATCCGGAGCCGATGGCGTGGATCCCGGCCGACGTCGACACCCCTGACAAGATCGTGTACGGGTTGACGGCACGGCAGCTCGCGATTCTCGCCGTTGCGGCGGCGGCCCTGTACGGCGTGTACCGGGCGGTTGGCGCGGTGCTGCCGGCGCCGGTGCTCGCTGCGGTACTCATTCCGCTGGCGGGGGCGGCGGTCGTGATCGCTGTCGGGCGCCGTGACGGCCTGTCGATGGACCGGTGGACCGTTGCGGCTGTCCGGCACGCGATCCACCCGCGACGGTTCGTATCCGCAACCACTGCACACACCGCAGCCAACGCACGGACCGTTCGGACAGCACGGAGCGTGCTGAACTGCAGGCGCGGGCGGGCGGTTCCCGTTATGGGCTGGGCACCGGAGGCCACCACACCCATCGCGGCAGTACCGCCACTGCGCCTACCGGCGACGGCGATCGCCGCATCCGGCGTCATCGACGTCGAGGACCGCGCCGTCGTACTGGTGGCGTGCACAACGGTGAACATCCGGCTGCGGACCGGCGATGAGCAGGCGGCACTGCTCGCCGCGTTCGGGCGGTGGCTCAACAGCCTCAGCGACCCGGTCCAGATCGTCATCTCCGCGCAGCGGGTCGACCTGTCCGGTCACGCCCGGCGGATCGCGGAGGCAGCCGACACCGCGCGGAATCCGGCGTTGGCCAGCGTCGCCCGCGACTATGCGGTGTTCCTCGCCAACCTGGCCAGCGACCGGGATCCGTTGTCCCGGACCGTCACGGTCGCCGTCACCGGCCCGCCCGTGCGCCCCGGCGTCAGCGGCGGTGGTGTGCGGGTGCGGGCCGGGGAGGTGCTGCGCCGTGCCGAGCAGACCGCGACAGCGCTGGCATCGCTCGGCGCGGACACCGCGGTCCTGGACGGCGACCGCGCCACGACGGTGCTCACCTGTGCCGTCGACCCGTACTCACCGGCCGGCGTGGGCTGGCGGCGGGCCCGCCCCGGCGCGGTCATCACCGGTCGCGGCGGCGTGGTGACCCACGGCCGGCCAACCCTCGAGCGACAGGAAGGCAGCAATCGATGACGGTGTTCCGCAGGCGGCGACCGGCCGCTGGTGCAGACCGGAGAGCGACTGTAATACCAGCGGCCGAGGACACGCCGGTCGAGGTACCGGAAATCTCTGGGGCGTCTGAGGTGGCCGCGGTCGTCGGTCCCGCAGCGGTGGAGAACGCACCACAGCATCTCCGGGTCGGGGACGGGTACGCGGCCACCCTGATCGTCACTGGGTATCCCGCGGAGGTCGGCGTCGCCTGGCTCGACCCGCTGCTGGCGTGGCCGGGCCGGCTCGACGTCGTGGTGCATGTCGAGCCGCTGCCGACGCAGGTCGCGGCGGCGCGGCTGCGCCGGCAGCGGGCCCGGCTGGAGTCGAACCGGCGCACCGACAGCGGCCACGGGCGGTTGACCGATCCGATGACCGACGCGGCCGCCGACGATGCCGGCGACCTGGCCGATCGGGTCGCCCGCGGGCAGGCGCGGTTGTTCCGGGTCGGGTTGTACCTGTGTGTGCACGCCGGCTCGTTGCCGGAGCTGCACTCTGCGGTCGCGGACGTTCGGGCGGTGGCCGCGTCGGTGCTGCTGGACGCGGAACCGGCGACGTGGCGGCAGTTGCAGGGGTGGTTGTCGACGCTGCCGTTGGGTGTTGACGGGCTCGGGATACGGCGGGTGATGGACACCGACGCGGTCGCTGCCGCGTTCCCGCTCGCCTCCGCCGACCTGCCCGCGGCGTTGCCCGGCGATCCGGTCCCGGCCGGCGGCATGTTGTACGGGACGAACCGGGATTCCGCTGGTGTGGTGTGGTGGGACCGGTGGGCGCAGCACAACGCGAACAGTGTCGTGCTGGCCCGTTCCGGCGCCGGAAAGTCGTACTTCGTTAAGCTTGAGGTGTTGCGGTCCCTCGCGGATGGCGTGCACTGCGCGGTGATCGACCCGGACAACGAATACCTGCGTCTCGCCGAACGTGTCGGCGGGGTGAGCATCGCCTTGGGCGCGGGCGGCGTGCGGGTCAACCCGTTGGACATTCCCGCCGATGACCGTCGACCGCAGGCGCGCACCCACCGGGCGATGTTCCTGCACACGCTGGTGGCGGTGCTCCTCGGCGAGGTGCTGCCGCCGTCGGAGCAGGCAGCGTTGGACCGGGCCGTCATCGACGCCTACGACGCTGCAGGGATCAGCGACGATCCGGGCACCTGGGGCCGGCCTGCGCCGCTGCTCCGCGACGTCGGCGCGGCTCTGCACGCGCAGCGCACCGACGCTGCCGACACGTTGGCGGCGCGGTTGACACCATGGACGACCGGGTCGTTCCGGGAGTTGTTCGACGGGCCGACCACGACAGTGCCGACCGGGCAGCTGGTTGTCTGGTCGACGCGGCACCTTGCCGAGGAGCTCCGCGGGCCGGGCATGCTGTTGGCCCTGGACGCCATCTGGCGCGATGTCAACACCACCACGACCGCGGTGGCAGACCTGCCGCGGAGGCTGGTGTTCGTCGACGAGGCGTGGATCTTGCTGCGCGACGGGGCGGGAGCCAGGTTTCCTGGCCCGGCTGGCCAAGAGCGCCAGGAAGCGCCGGGCCGGGCTGGCCGTCGTGACGCAGGACGTCGGTGACCTGCTCGGCTCCGACCTCGGGCGGGTTGTCGTCGCCAACGCGGCCACCCAGATTCTGTTGCGGCAGGCGCCGCAAGCGATCGAGGCGGTCAGCGAAGCGTTCGGGCTGACCGGTGGTGAGGCGAGGGTGCTGTTGAGCGCTCGCCGCGGTGAAGGGCTGCTGCTGTCCGGCAGTCACCGGGTCGGGTTTCAGTCGATCGCGTCGAAGGATGAGCACCGACTGTGCATCGGTGACATCGACCTCGCCGATCTGGACGACCTGAACGCCTGAACGCCTGAACACGTGAACGACCTGGTCGGTCTGGATGGTCTGGACGGGTTCTCGGCGCCGTGACGGTTCCGGCTGGTCTTGCCGGCGAGGGGTGACACGCACAGCAAGCTGACGTACCGCCAGGGCCGCGAGCCCTTTGAACGCCGCACCAACAGCACCGCCGCTTCACCAGCGGTACTGACCCGAGGGCCGTGGCCCGCCATCACCGGCGGTCCACGGCCCTTTTGCTGTCCGCCAGGAAGGACCCTCTGTTGTCCGCACGCATCCTGTTCGAAGATCCAACGATCGAACCGGGGCCGCAGCCATCTGCGGTGCCGCTCCCGACGTCCTGGCTGCAGGACACCGTCGCCGCCGTCACCGCCGGGGTGATGTCCTGGGTAGGGCAGCATCCGTGGTCCACCGGCGCTGTAGCCGCCGCTGTCACGGTCCTCGCCGCCGCCGGGTTCGCCGGTCGCGCGGCGCTGGCCCGGTACCGGCTGCGGTTGCTGACCCGGCGGGCGCAGGTCATCGTCATCAGTCCGCCCCCGGAGGTCGACCCGCGCGGCGTCGCCGTGTTCTGGGCCACGATCGCCGAGGTGCTGCGGGTCGGCTGGCGGCGCCGGCTGCGACAGGGCCGTAGCCACATCGCCGTCGAATACCGGTGGAGCGGGCGGGCGCTGAGTATCGCCGTGTGGCTGCCCGGCACGGTGCGGCCCGGACCGGTCCTCGCCGCGATCCAGGGCGCGTGGCCTGGCGCCGGCGTCACGGTCGTCGCCGCGGACCCACCACTGCCGGCCGACGCAACAGCGATCGGCGGCACCCTGAGACCGGTGTTGCCGGCATGGTTTCCGCTGCAGACCGGCCACGACAACGACCCGTTGCGAACCTTGATCGCGGTGGCGGCGGGCCTGCACACCACGGAGCACGCGTGTGTGCAGGTCCTGGCCCGACCCGCCACCGGCAGGCAGCTACGGCGGCTCCACGGCGGGGTGCAGGCACTGCGGTCCGGGACACCGCCGAACGGCGGGCTGCTGGACCCGGTCCTGTGGCTCCGTGCAGGCCTCGATCTGATCGTCGAGCTCCTCGGCAGGGGCCATGCCCGGACAGGTCGGGGAACAAGCCGCTCGGGCCGGTCGGAGCGGCCGTTGCCGGACGGGGATCCGCGCCGGGACCGGGATATCCGCGCCGCGGTCGACAAACTGGCGGGTCCGCAGTGGGAGGTCGCCATCCGCTACGCCGTCGCCCGGACCCGCCACCACGATCGACCCGTCCAGCCCAACCAGCCCAGACGATGTGGACAAGCTGGACGGTCTGGACCGACCCAACGGGCTGGCGGCGACGACGCAGACCTACGGCCGCGGCTGTTCACGCTCGCTGACGGTGTCGTGGCCGCGTTCGGCGTGTACACGGGCCGCAACCGGCTGCGCCGCATCCCGGTGCGGCGGCCGCAGGCGGTCCTTGCCGGGCGGACGCTGCGACGCGGGTTCCTGCTGGGCGCCACGGAGCTCGCTGCCGTCGCCGCGCTCCCCCACGACATCGCCGTGCCGGGCCTGGACCGGGCCCGTGCGATTCCACGACCGGCGCCGGTGTCGGTCCCGTCCGGCGGCCGTGGCACGAAGGTCCTCGGCAACGCGGATGTCGGCGGGCACTCGGTGGCGGTCAACGTCGCCGACAGCCGGCAGCATCTGCACGTGCTGGGGTCTACCGGATCCGGGAAGAGCACCCTGCTGCTGAACATGATTCTCGACGACATCCACGCCCGTCGCGGGACGATCGTCATCGACCCGAAGGGCGACCTGGTCATCGACCTGCTCGACCGGATCCCGGCCAGATACGCCGACCGGGTCGTCATCATCGACCCCGATCAGCCGCCCGGCGCGATCCTGAACCCGCTCGCCGGTGACGACCATGACCTGGTGGTGGACAACATCGTCAGCATCTTCGGCCGGATCTTCGCCAAGCATTGGGGTCCGCGTATCGACGACACGCTGCGGGTGGCGTGCCTGACCCTGCTGCGCAAGTCCAACGCCACGTTGACGTTGATCCCGCCGTTGCTGAACGACCGGCAGTTCCGGCACGCGTTCACGCAGGACCTCGACGACCCCGAAGGGCTCCGCGGCTACTGGGACTGGTTCGAGGCGACGCCGCCGCCGCTGCGGGCGCAGGTGATCGGTCCGGTCCTGTCACGGCTGCGGGCGTTCCTGTTGCGGGATTTCGTGCGCCGTACGCTCGGCGCGCCACGGTCGAGTTTCGATATGCGGCGGGTGCTGGACGGCGGGATCCTGCTGGCCCGGTTGCCGAAGGGGCAGATCGGTGAGGAGACCGCCCGGCTGATGGGGTCGTTCATCGTCGCGTCGGCGTGGCAGGCGGCGACCGGCCGAGTGCGGCTGCCGGAGCCGCAGCGTCGGGACGCGACCGCATACATCGACGAAGCACACAATTTCCTGAACCTGCCGGGCAGTGTCGGGGACATGCTCGCCGAGGCTCGCGGCTACCACTTCGGGCTGGTCCTGGCCCACCAGAACCTGGCCCAGATGCCGCGGGACACCCAGCTGGCGATCTCCGCGAACGCCCGCAACAAGATCTTCTTCAGTTGCGCGCCGGAGGACGCGCATCAGCTGGCCCGGCACACACAGCCGGAGCTCACCGAGCATGACCTGTCGCACATGGACGCGTACCGGGCAGCGTGCCGGCTCGTCGTCGACGGCCGAGAGACCGCCGCGTTCACGCTGCAGACCCGACCGCCGCGTCCGGTGGTCGGTGAGGCGACCGCCCTGCGGCAGGCCGTCGCCGCGGCCATCAGCGCCGACCAGCGCACAACATCCGGCGCCGACCGGCGCCGGATGTTGTCTCGGCGCGGCCGGCCAACCAACCGGAACACCGAACCGCACCCTCAACCGGACACCGACCGGACGGTCAACCCTGCTGCTGGCACAGACGCTGATCCAGGCGCTGATCCGGCCGCTGGCACGGAAGCTGGCACGGACGCTGACCCGGTCGAAAACACTCGTGTCGACCCTGGGGCCGCCCCCAGTGCCGCCTCCGGTGCCGCCTCCAGTGCTGCAGTTGGTGTTGACGCCGCTGTTGACGGAACCGGCGATCGGTTCAGTCGCCGCACCGCGATCGCGGAACTCGCCCGCATCACCAGTGCCGACCGGCCCAGATCCGCTGGACCCGGACCTGCCCGCTGACCCCGCCGATCCCCCAACGACTCCCCAACCAATCCCCCGGCCACAGCACCGGCCACAGGACCGGCCACAGGACCGGCCACAGGACCGGCCGGTGCCCGGCCCGGCACGGCCGGGTCCAGGCCAACCCTCCCCCTCGAACCGTCCAGGTAGGAGCCTCCATGTCTGCGCAACCCGAAACCCGACACCTCTCCCGAGGGACGATGCCCGAACCGGGAACCATGCAAGCCGTCGCCCGGCGAACCCCGGACGCTTCCCGCGCCGCGGGCAGTCTTGTGCACCTGTCACACCGGCTCCGGCCACGCGACTACACGATCGCGACCCTGCTCGACGAACACACCACCCTCACCACCGACCAACTCACCGCGGTGCTGTTCACCAGCTCCATCAGCTGCCGGCATCGACTGCACCAACTGCACGTGCTGCAGTTCGTCGACCGGTTCCTGCGCAACCGGCCCGGCGCACCGAACCCGGCCTGCTGGGTGCCGGGAGTCCTATCCGCCCGCTACGCGGCACTCGCCCGGGACGAACGCCCACCCAGCATCCGCCAACTACGGGACCGGCAGGACCGCATCTACGCCAGCCCGACACTGCTGCACCTGCTGGCCGTCAACGACTTCTTCGTCGCGCTGCTCAGCCACGCCCGGCAGCACCCGACATCGCGGCTACGCCGATGGTGGTCGGAACGAGACACCGCAGCCGCGTTCGGGCAACGGATCCACCCCGACGGACACGGCGTGTGGGCCGACGGCGACACGGAGGTCGGGTTCTTCCTGGAGCTGGACCGCGGCACGGAACCGGTATGGCGACTGGTGGACAAACTCGCCGCGCAGCGGCGGCTCCGGGACGCCGGCGGCCCGGACTATCCCGTGCTGTTCGTGTTGCCGACCCGGGCCCGGGAACAGCACCTGCACCGTCGGCTCGCCGATCAGCCGGAACCCACGCTGGTGGTGGCGACCACGTCCCCGGAAGCCGCCCGGGACCCGGGCCGGCTGCGTGCCCCGTACGGGCCGGCCGGTCCGGTGTGGCGGGTGGCGGGCAACGGCAGGCACCGGCTCCGGCTTGCCGAGCTGCCCGGCGGCCACGGCGACCCCGGTCCACTGAACCCCGCGGGGCCGCAGCCGCACGACGATCCACTGCGGCTGCTCGACGCGATCTGACGCAGACGGCCGGGCCTACGGGTGCGGTGACGCGGGCACCGACGGATGCGGGAGCGGATGCGGGAACAGGTCTGAGCGCAGTTGCTTGGAGCGGGCGAGCGGCCGGATGACCAGGCAGTTGGGTGATGACGCCGTTTCGATCCGGCCGACAAACCCAACAGCGGCGCCGCCCGCCGCCCGTCCAGTGCCGTGGTGGCACCCAACAGCGCAGGTCAACGGATGTTTCGGCGTCGGCGGAGGTGCCAGCATCGCTGTTGGGTGATCCGGCTACGGTCAGGGCTCACCTTTTGCACTGGTTGCTCCACCCCGGGCCCGCCGCCCACGATCCGGCGTTTGCAGTCGCCCACCCGCCCTCCCGGCCGGTCGGCCTGCCACGCCCGTCGGCGCCCTGCCCTCCCGCTCCACGATCGTCGCGCCTGCGCTGGCGTCAGCTTGCCGCGCCCGCCGTCGGTCATGTCCCGGTGCTCCGGTCGCTGGTTGCGATCGCACGCCACACCGCCTGTCTGTCCCTGTTGGAGGTAGCCCCCATGACCAACCCGTCCTACGCCCTGACCGTCGTGTGCCTGTCCAACGGCACCCCGTTGCACGAACTCGACCGGCACGCTGTTGCCCGTCTCACCACCTGCCGACAGCAGACCGGTGGATCGGTCGACGCCGCACCGGCGGCACATTTCACGATCACCACCCGGCTTCGGCGGGGGAAACTCCTGCAGCCTTGGCAGGACACCGCTGCGGGCGGCCCGATCCGACTGTTGGACCTGGACGCGATGCGCGTCGCCGGCCGCAACCGGTTCTGGTCCCGGTGGAACGTCTGGAACGCCGTCGTGGCCGGAACACCGGTCGCTCAACCGTTCTGGGTGTTCCAGCACCGGCACCTCGCCAACCCTGGCAAGTACCCGGTCGCACTGGCACAGCAGCAGTACCTGGCCCAGCCGCGGGTCCTGGCGATGCGGACCTACAACGCCATGCCGAACCGGATCATGGAGGTGCCGACCGGTCATCTGGAGGCCTTCCAGGCCGGCTGTCACACATATGCCCACCTCGGGTGGCTGATCGCCGTGCCGGGTGCCGCGTTCGTCGATGTCCATGGCACATACCTGGCAGCATCCGGTGACCAGCTTGCCGTTCGGCTGTCGTACCTGGCGGACGTCAACCGGCGTCTCGCCGCGCTGAGCGCCAGGGACTGTCTGGTGGCGCTGCTGGCGCGCTGACCATCCCGCAACGTTTCAACGGCTACTCCTACAGGCGGACCGGACTTTCCGGTCCGCCTGTTCGTGTTTTCCGGCATCGCCGCGTCGGCATGCCCGTACCGGCATGCCCGTGGCGGCGGTGCCAGATCGAAGTCCGGATCCCCCAATCAACCATCCGGGCCGTCCGGTTCGGATGTGGAAGGAGCACAGCATGCTGAATCTGCAACTGCTCGGCCGCGCGTTGCGGCGGGCGGTGCCCCGGACGGCGTTGGCCATCAATGTCCTCGTCCTCGCCGCCCTGGGTGCCGGCCCGGTGGGATTGCCAGCCGTCGCCGGCTGCGTCGGCAGCCTCCTGATCACGATCCTGCTCGTGGTGGCCGAGTCCCGGCTGGTAGAGACCGGCGACGAGGCCGAGGAACTGGGCCGGCGGGTCGGTGACCTCCGCGCGGCGCTAACCGTCGCCTACACCGACCCGGTCACCGGGTTGCCGACGCGCAGGATCGCGGAGAGCCGGCTCGCCGACGCTGACGCGCCGGTCACCGTCGCGTTGATCGACATCGACGACATGCACGGCGTCAACGAGACCTACGGCCATCCCGGCGGAGACGCCTACCTGGCCGGGATCGCCGATCTGCTCACCGGCTCCACGGACGACGACGACACGCTCGCCCGAATCGGCGGCGACGAGTTCCTCCTGATCACCGCCCGTCAACCCGATGTCGTCGCGGAGGCGTTGATCGCAGCGCTGGCGTACCGGGTCGCCGTCGGTGACCACGTCATCGACGTCCGGTTCAGCGCCGGTATCCACCGGACGGACGGTGGCCGGCCGGATGCCACGCTCGGCGGCGCGGACCTGGCGATGTACACGGCGAAGCGGCTCGGCGGCGGGGTTGCGGTCTATGACGCCGTCCGCGACGGCACGCCGTCGGCTAGTTCCGGGCGGCGCCGTCGGCGGGTCCGGGATCGGTCATCGGAGGTGCCGCTACCGAGACAGGACGGTCCGTCCGGGCGTCACGCCGCTGCAGCATCCGCCGAACCGGTTGCCGTCGGGCGAGGGCGGGACGTTCCAGCGGCTGCCCCGACCGCACCGTCCCAGCCGCCCGCGCCGGCATGCTGGCAGTGCGGGACGCTCGACCCGGCGCCGCCCGGCGGAGTCCGCCGGTGCAGCCGGTGCGGCGCCGGCCTCGTCTTCGACGACTCCGCCGGCACCTGGATCAGCCCTGCTGAGCAGGTGCACCGCCGCCGCGCCGACGACAACGCGCGGCAGGTCGCCGCGTCTATCCGCCGTGTCGCCGAGGCGACGCCCGGACTCACCCACCTCGCTCCGACCGGCTGGTCGGTGACGGCAGCGACGCCAGCACTCGACGGTGCGACCCACACGATTGCGGTCGATCCGCCGACGCACAGCGTCGACGCTACTGCCCATCTCAATCCCGTCATCGAACAGGGCGTCGACACCGGTTGGTGGGTCCGAATCCATCATCGCGGTCAGCGCATCGACTTCCCGCTCTACACCGATGGAGGTGCCAGGACGGCGCGATTCAGCACCGCCGTGGATGCCTTGGACGCCGCAGTTCGGGCGCTGCAGATCGAGATCGCTGCGGCGGCGCACGGTTCACTGAGAGGCCGGCCCGGCGGGGCCGCGACCGACACGTCGAACAACTCGCCCGGACCGGCGCACGCGGCGGGTCCAGGTGGCCGAGTAGTTGCGTTCCCAGGCTTTGCGCCAGCGGTCACGGCGCCGACGGCAACGGGTGCCGTCACCGGAGCTGCGCCGACGGCGTCCATCCATCGGGCGTAGGCACGGACGTCGGTAACAACCGCGGAGGCTTCCGGCACGGCTGCGCGTACCGCCTCCGGACAGCCGGACAGGGTTCGGCCTCGAGCGTCCCCTGAACGATCCACGACACCACTGCTGTGACGGACCACCTCACCGACGCCTGCATCGTCGACGGCCACCTGCCGCCGCTGCGCGCGGCCAGACCGCGGTCCCTCACGCGCCACGCCCTAGGCGTACCGGTTCAGCACCACACCCGGGACGCCAGCAGGGCGCCCGGGTTCTCGTATAACCCGGAAGGAACACCACCATGTCCAACACCGCACCACCGGTCGACGTCAACGCGGCGTTCGCCGCCGAACGCGGCCAGCAGCTCCAGGCCGCTGCCGCCAGCCGCGCCGACTTCGACGCCCGCGTCGCCGACGGCAAACTCGTCCCCCTCGGCAACGGCCGATTCCGGGTCAACGACCCCGGCAGCTGGGACAACGGCGAGACCCTCGTGCAACGGGGTACGCAGATCCTGCCGCAACACGGCCTGGACACCAGCCTCGGCCAGGTCGCGCTATACAGCAGCACCCCGGCCTGGCACTCGCTCGGCAACGTCGTGCTCGGCGGCACCAGCGACGTGGACCTCGTCCTCGAATCTGGCGGCATCGGATTCCCGGTCGAGCGCCGCCCGGTCGAGTACCGCAACAGTCTCGACGGTCCGAACCACGTGCTGCCGGAACACTTCGTCACCGTCCGCTGCGACACCGGCGCCGGGCTCGGCGTCGTCGGCAGCAAATACGAGGTCCTGCAGAACCGGGACGCGTTCGCGTTCCTGCAGGACCTCGTCGACCGGCACGACGTGGTCTGGGAATCCGCCGGGGCCTTGCGCGGCGGACGGAAGGTCTTCGTCTGCATGCGCCTGCCCAACACGGTCACCATCGACCCGGGCGGGGTCGCCGACCAGATCGTCCCGTTCATCGTGGCCCTCAACAGCCACGACGGGTCCAGCCTGTTCCAGGTCGTCGTCACGCCGTGGCGGCCGGTCTGCGGAAACACCGAACGGTTCGCGGTCCGCGACGCGCACTCCCGCTGGGGGGTTCGGCACACCCGCAACGCCCTGGACCGGATCGAGGAGGCCAGACGCACCCTCGGCCTGTCGGTCAAGTACTTCGACGAATTCTCCGCTGAGGAGGAGACCCTCGCCCGCACCGACGTGGCGCTGTCCGACTTCCGGCGGGTGATCGACGACCTGTGGACGCCGCCCGCGGACGACGCGACCGCCCGGACCAGGACCAGCTACCAACGGCGGGTCGACACGCTCGTGGACCTGTACACCGAGAACGCGGACCAGTTGGGCCGCACGGCGTACGCCGCGGAACGGGCCATCACCGAATACGCCGACTGGAAACAGGGCGTACGCCCGACCGGGTCGTTGCGCGGCAACAATCTGGCGGCCCGCGCCACCGCGGTACTGGAAGGCAGCAACGACGAACTCAAGAGCCGCGCTCACCGCCGGTTGCTGACCCTGGTCCGTCGCTGACCTGCACCGGACGGGCATCACGCGGGCACGCAGGCAGGGCCGGTACGTGGCCGTCGGCACCGGTCCAGGTGCCACGGCTGCTGAGACGGCTACTGAGACGGCCACTGAGCACGCGCTGAGCACGCGCTGATGCCGTCGCCCGATTCCCCTACCGGTATCCCGGGCGCGACGGTAGCGCCGTGCCCGGGAATCCGCTCCCCCGCTGATCAACCACCGCGGCTGACAAACCGGCGTCGGTGCGCCGCCTGAACGCTCGCGGTCACCTCGGCGGCGTACCCGCACCGGTCACGGACCGGAGACAGGCCGCAGACAGGCCGCAGACAGGCACTGCCGCAGGGCCGACCGATCGCACAACCGGGTCGTGCCGAGCACGCACGACCCGGTTTCCGGCATGCAACCCGAAAGGAACCACGAACCATGTCCGACGAAACGTACGTCTACGGCAAGATCCGGATCATTCCGCCGGTGCCGACGTATCGCCTGACCGACCGCGGATTCGATCCGGCCGTCGCGGACGGCGAACTGGCAGCGAGGCTGGATAAGGACCGGGACCCCGACTGGTACACCACGATCGTGGCGTCCCCCGACAACGACAGCAGGACCACGGAGGCACACGATCTGGTGGCGCACATCAACCGGCTGCTGGTCATGATCGGCCCGGGCCACCGGTACCAGGGCGTCATCTCCTGCGCCGGGCCCTTCGGTCCCGAGGACCTGTGGCGGGTCCGGATCGTCGATGGGGTCGCGGTCAGCGAGGACGCGGAGGTCGTGTACCCGGCCGACTGGACCGGGCCGGCCGGACCCGTGGTCGTCTTCGACACCGCCACCGCCCGGACGTGGATACGCACGCAGATGAGGTCGATGGACCTCGACTGGTTCTGGCCGGATTCCGCGCCGGTGCAGAACCCGTTCGGTGTGGCGCGGCGCTCGTCGGCGTGGGCGAGACGGCTGTTGATGGTCCTGGCGGGCGGGGCAGCGCCGCACGTGTGGCGGTGCCTGCCGCAGGTCCAGCTCGAGGTGCTGGCGGGCCTGGGCAGCGGCGGCGACCCGGACGGCAGCCTCGTCCTAGTCGTCACGGTAGCCGGGCTGCGGCTCGCGACCGCACCGATCACCGTCGCTGAAATCGCCCGCGTGTACGACACGGCAGGGCAACTCGGTACGTTCGGCGACAACCTCGACGGGCACGTGGATGCGCTGGTGACGGTGCTGGGGTGCGCCGCGCAGCATGTCACTGCGGCGGTGGCCCGGCACCGGACGGCGCAACAGGCGGTCCCACCGTTCACCGTCGAGCACGCGTTGGTGCTGCAGGACGCGCTGGACGTGCAGCTGAGCGCCGATCACCAGCCGTGGACAGACCGGGCCGGGCTCCCCGGCAGCGTGGTGGTGGACCAGGACAGCTACCTGCGCACCAGACGGGATGCCGGCCGGGTCCTGCAACGGCTGATCGACCGGAATCCGTTGGGCCGGTCCGGGCTGCGGTGGCGCTCCGTCGCGACCATCGACCGTCACGGGCTGCCGGACGTGCGGCAGGTTGCGGTCAGCAACCGGTACGGCAGCGCCGGCGGTGACCGCGGCGACGTCACCTGCTGGCTGGTGGAGCGTGCCTATACCGGATGGTGGAGGCTCGAGCTCGTCAGCTCCGCCGAAGGGCAACTCGTTGCCGACGGGGGCACGGTGCTCGGCGCCACGTACCCGGACGAGGTGACCGCCCGGCAGGCCGCGGCACTGTTCGAGGCGGCCGGGGCCTTCGACGCAGCACGGTACGGCGGCGCGGCAGATCCGTTGGGTGACGCCGTGACGGACGATGACGTGACGGACGATGACGTGACGGGCGACGCGTGACGAGCCGCGTCCTGACGGTGGTCGCCGCGGTCGTGGTCGGATGCGTGCTGCTGTGTGTCGGCGGCCTGGCCGTCGTGGTCGGCGGTGTGGTCGGCGGTGGCGCCGTCGGATGCGGCGCCGATCCGGGTGTTGTCCCGGGGGTTGTCCCGGGTCGGTACAGCAGCGAGCAGCTGCAGCACGTCGACGTGATCGTCAGCGTCGGGCTGCGGCGGGGTGTCTCGGGGCGCGGGCAGGTGATCGCGGTCGCCACCGCGATGCAGGAATCCGGGCTGCGGAACCTCCAAGATCGCGGTGCCCGCAACGACCACGATTCGCTCGGCCTGTTCCAGCAGCGCCCGAGCCAGGGCTGGGGCAGCCCGGCGCAGCTCCTCGACCCGGTCTACGCCACCGGCCGGTTCTACGATGCGCTGCTGCGAGTCACCGGCTGGCAGCAGCTGCCGCTGACGGTGGCGGCACAGCGGGTCCAGCGCAGCGCATACCCGGACGCATACGCCAAGTGGGAGGCGGCGGCGACGGTACTCGTCACCGCCGCCGTCCGGGCGTTGCTCGAACCGCCGCGCAGCCCCGACGGTGGCGGTCCGTCGGCGTCGATAGGCGTCGGCACGGGATGTGCCGCGGCGGGGCGGGTGCTGCGGCCGGTGCCTGGGCCGATCGTGTCCGGGTTCCGCTCCACTGGCCGGCCGTCCCATGACGGTGTCGACATCGCCGCGGACCGCGGAACCCCGGTGCATGTCGCGGCGACCGGCGTGGTGATCACCGCCCGGTGCGACGCCCACCGGGTCGACGGCAGCCCGTACTCGTGCGACATCGACGGTGATCCGGACACCGTCCGGGGCTGCGGCTGGTACGTCGACGTCGCTCACGCCGACGGGCCGGTCACCCGCTACTGCCATCTGCTGCACCAGCCCTTGATCCAGGCCGGTCAGCTGGTCGTCGCCGGTCAGGTCATC
This sequence comes from Dactylosporangium sp. NPDC051087, assembly GCF_055586325.1. Taxonomy (NCBI): domain Bacteria; kingdom Bacillati; phylum Actinomycetota; class Actinomycetes; order Micromonosporales; family Micromonosporaceae; genus Dactylosporangium; species Dactylosporangium sp. NPDC051087. The sequence continues at coordinate 28,230 of NZ_JBVJIJ010000057.1, forward strand.
GGATTCGTCGGCAGCAGCGGGCACTCCTCCGGCCCGCACCTGCATCTGCAGGCGCACACTGGCCGGCCCGCGGTCTCGTCGAATGCCGTGAACCCCGTCGGATTCTTCGCCGTTCGAGGCGTCGACCTCACCCGGGTGGGCTGACGGCAACATCGCCGACCGCCGCATCGAAGGATGAGGCGGCCATCGATGTGCAACTCAGGACGAGCACCTCGGATCGGCTGACCTGCACGGCGACCGTACTAGCGTGCGCTGCCACACCGGTCTCGATCGGCGGCGGGACCGATGCGGTGCATTGCTGGGCGACCTGCTGAACCTGCCGCGATCCTCGGTGCCAGCATGTGCACGCTCGGCAGCGGTGGAAGCGCCGACGCCTGCCAGCAACGACCGGTGGTCACACCGTTGACGGTGTGCACCGTGGTCGGGTCTGACGCGCCAATCCCGGCCGGTGCCATCACCGACCAGCACGAGGTGACCGGCGGCGGCACCGGCGAGTTCGGGCAGGGTCCATAGGGCCGCCACGGTGACCGGGTCCGGGACGCCGAGACCGCCGAGCTGCTCGCCGTCGACGACGTACGCGACGCCTGGCGTTGGCACTGCGCCGGGAGCCGCCGCGTGCACCTGCACGTGTTGCGGCAGAACCGAACACCATTACGCACGGGCGTCGTCACGCCGCCGGTCCGTGCTGGACCGAGCGTGTGACGGCGCCCGTCCCTTCTGGACGGAGATCGATTCGATGAGTTGCTGCACCACAATGTTCAAGCCGCCAATGCATGACCGCGACGGTGAACCGCGGTGACGGTTGACCCGGCAGCGATCGAGTCAGCCACCGTCAGCGCGTTCGAGCCTGCATTCGCGACGATCGACTGGGCCGAGGACGAGATCGTCCAGGCCGCCAGGCGGCATCCTGGCCAGACCGATGTGCTGTTCCACGCGTTCAGCCTGCTGCGGCCACGAGCCGTCGGATCGGGTATGGACACCGAATTCGTGTACCGGTCTCATGCGCGGGAACTGTTGGACCGCGTCGCCGCCGGCGCCGACACCCGCCAGGCGACCGCGGCGGAGATGTGCCTGATGTGCGCACACATCAGTGCGTGTGTGCCGTTGCACGGCGCGGCCGCCGGCCTCTACTTCCGACTGTGGCTGCAGGCATTCCCTGGTCTGCAGGTGACCGCCGAACTTGCCGTGCAGCAGTCGCACTATGAGTGGATCCACCGTGCTGGGATCGACGAACTCGAGACGATGCTCCGGCGGAAGCTGGCTGACCCTTCCCGCGCGTTTGTCGCGGTGTCGTGCAGCGGTACGCATCACGGCATCGCTGTCGCCTGCCGGTACGCGGCTCCTCCCGGCGCGTAGTGAAGAGGCAGGGTCCTGCGTCGTAGCGCGGTCTGCTGGCCACTGTGTGGCATCCGGCTGATGTTGTGGTCGCCGGCGTCGGTGTCGGTGTGGTCAATGCGCCTAATCGCGTTGCAAGCCCACATCCCCTGACCCGCATTGCGCTTTCTCTTCCTCGCCCGGCGGTGAGGGGTTCGGCTTCACCTCGTGCCTACGGGCAGGTTGGGGCCGTACGGGGTCCCAACCTGTCCGCCGCCACGAGGCGGAGACAGGAGGCCATTCTGATGGCCAAACATGCGATGAAGGTTCTGACATCCGCAACCGGGCGAACTGCTGGAGTCCAGCAGTGTCCGGCCAACCGCCACTGCGAACAGGCGCCTGCCGCGGCGACTGCTGAGCACCGGCACCGCGGTCGGAGTCGGGGTCGGGGTCGGGGTCGGGATGAGGTCCGCGGTGCCGCGCACGTCGCAGCACGGGCATCGGGTACCACCAGCACCGTCGGCGGCGGCGACATTGCGGGGCGGGTGAGTGTGTAATGGACACCGTTGGCGAGGAACGCCTCGCACGCGCGATGCTCGGCTGGCTGTGCGAGCCGCGTGACGCCAGGTTGCGGCAGCTGCTGGCCCTGCACGGCCCGATTGAGACCGTCGAGCTGCTGTCCCGACGGAATGTGCCGTTCGTGCGCCGGGACGAGACCCAGCAGGTGCCCGCGGCGCAGTGCTGGAGCGACGCGGCGGCCGCGGTGGAAGCCGTGGAGCGCGGCGGTGGCCGGGTCGTGATTCCCGCCGATCCCGATTGGCCGGCGGGGCTGCGGGACGTCGCCGGGGGCGAGCCGGTGTGTCTGTGGGCGCAAGGGTCTGCACTGGTCCCGGTCCAGGCCGTGTCGGTGACGGTCGTCGGGGCCCGGGCCAGCAGCGATTACGGCAACGTCGTGACGGCCGACCTCGCCGCCGGGCTGGCGTGCCGCGGTTGGACGGTGGTGTCCTCTGGCGGGCTCGGCATCGACGGTGTCGGGCTACGCGCTGCCCTCGCCACCGACGGCGACGCGGTCGCGGTCCTCGCCTGCGGGCTCGACCAGCGCTACCCGCTGCAGCACCGACCGCTGTTCGAGCGGCTCGCCGAGGACGGTCTGCTGCTCAGTGCCTGGCCGCCGGGAGCGCGGCCGACGCTGGAGCGGAGGCTGGCGAACCGGTCGCTGTTGGCCGGCCTCACCGCCGGCACGGTGGTCGTCGAAGCGTCAATGCGTAGCCAGTCGCTGGCCGTCGTGCGGCAGGCCGTCGACATGGGACGCATCGGCATGGCGGTACCCGGGCCGGTCACCTCCGTCATGTCGGCCGGATGTCACGAGCTGCTGCGCGCCGACCTGCGGGTGCGTCCGGTCGCCAACACCGGGCATGTCATCGCCGAACTCACATCGCCGCGCACCGGCGCCTGATCCGCCGCTCGAGCCAGGCCGAGACGCGGCCGGCCTTCCTGGCCTCGGCCGAATCTGGCTGACGCGGCCTGGATGGCAGTCCGGTGGGCCTTGGTGAGCGTGAACTGTCCGGTCCAGGGGCGTGGACGGGACCCGCCGGGGCATCGCCACGCAGGTCACGCCATCACACCGGATAGCACGGCACCTCGACAAAGCACGGCACCTCGGTCCCGGCGGACTTCGACGTCAGCCGCGTCGAAGTCCGCCGCGCGGTGTGACGCGCCGGCGCGTCATACCGCCGGACACCCCGACCTCGGCGCGGGGCTACCGCGCCACCCTCACTCCGTCGGAAGGAACCGACATGCACGCTGTCACAGCCGGGCCCAGACCGGACCCGGTGCAGCTCCGCAGCATCAAACACCTGGCCGGTGCGGCATGAGCCGCGCACAGGCCCACTGCCGCACACAGCAGACGGCAGTTTTCAGCCACGACCTTGCACGCAAGGATGACCTGGTCCATGACGTGCGCGCCGCGCACGACAATGGCCGCCGGTACACCACGGGTGTCGTCGGGACCGCCGACACCGAACCGGGCATCATCTGGATCACCGCTGGTGTCGCCGGAGCGATCTGCCGGCAGCATCAGCGGCTGTGGGCCGAGACCGTCGCGGCCGCCATGCACAACGGTGATGCGTGCGAGGACGCGGTCGCCGACACCGACGCAGTGCTGCCGCACCTCTTCCTGTTTGAGGGATACCTGGTGCTCGACTATCGGCGGGTGGCCCGCGACGCCGACGCCATCATCGCGGTCGCTCCCGACCATGGCCGCTACCGCATCGGGCTCGGCAAAATCTGGTACGAGGTCGACCGACGGCACTGCGACACGATCATCGAAGACGTACCGTCCGCGGCCACAGCAGGTCGCCGGTCCGGTGTCACACGCAGTGTCACACTGACCCGCCAGGATCTCCAGGCGTTGACCGCAGATAACGCGGTGCTGGTCCGAGACGCCGCCGGACGGCAGATGCTGGTGCGGCCGCCCGACAGCCGCGGATGGGCCGTCGAACAGCCCTCGTCCGCCGGTGACCGCCGAACGCGCCAGATGGATCAGCAGCTCACTGATCTGGTGCTGCATCACATGCGCGCCAATCCAGGCCTCGACTTCACATCGCATGACCTGGCGAGGGTGCTGGGCCGTCCGCGCCGCACGGTGCACCAGCTGCTGCTGCACCTGGTGGACGCTGGTGCGGTCATCCGGACATGGCAGCGGCCAGCCCGATTCCGCGTCACCGGCTGAACGGCACCCGCATGCTCCGGGCGGGTCCCGCCGTCGGCGGTCCGTAGCGGTGTGCCCACATGCCCACGGCCCGGTGCCCCAGTCTCCCGGAAGCACCGGGCCGTGGGCAGTCGAGGGCCAGCAGAGCATTGATCGGCTGGTCGTGGATTCAAGCCCTATGCGGCGTACAGCACGAAGCAGGCACGAACTGGGATTAGGCCCGGCTTCGTGACCTGCTTGCTGTCCACAGTGAACGCTTGTGGGTTCCGTGTGTGATCTGCAGCTGGTGGAACGTGCCGGGACTGGGAGGCACCAGGAGGCACCAGGAGGCACCGGACCATCAGTTGCGGAACGGTGCAGCTGCGCCGAATCCACTCGTACCCCGGGTCGCTTCGGACAGGGTCGCGATGAGCGCGCAAGCACGGCAACGGCACAGCGTTCCCATGGGCTGAATCGCCGATGGTCACCCCAGCGGCAACTGCGCGACGCAGCTACCAAACCACGTGCATCCGACCGGGAGGCCGGGGTTCGCCCAGATGGCCACCACACCAACCTTGCCAGTGCCAGGTATCCCCGCCAGAACAGCTGGCGGGCACCTCGGCGTACCCAACGAAACGAACGGAAGCCCGCATGAGCCTACTCACCTGGACTGCAACGTCCGACGACGCCAGTCCTCACCCTGATGACCTCCATCTGTCAGCCCAAAGCCGCCGCACGGTCGACGGCGTACCTGCCGTCTACAGCATCGGTCGCGGCTGGGAGGCCCGCTTGTGGGTCGTTCTCCTGGAGGCCCCCGAAGAAGGGTCCATTGAAGGTTCCGAGACGCACCTGGGTGCGTACCTGACACTAGACGAAGCCAAGCAGGCAGCCGAGTCTCACGAACAGACCGTCTCCTACCACAACGGCAGTTAGATGGCTGGGCGGCCGCGTCGATCGTCATGCCAGTGTCACTTTCTCGGCGTCTTCCGGCAACGCACGACCGCGGCGACCCGGCCGATCACGAGTGTCGCCACGGCGAATACCCCACCTCAGGACAGTACGTCCTCAGCGGATGGCTACGCTCCTCGGCAATCGCGTCCTCGATGTTCTGGATGCGGTCCGGTTTCAGTCGGCGAGCAGTTGCGTAGTAAGCCTCGCGAGGGCCGCGGCCAAGAGCCGGGAGACGCGCGTCTGGGAGACGCCAAGCTGGGCGGCGACCTGTGATGGGGTGCAGCCCTCAAACACCGCAAGTGGATGATCTTCTGTTCCCGAGGGGGAGCTGAGCCAGCAGCGGCCGCACAGGCCTCCCGGTGCTCGACTACTTCCATGTCGTGGTCGTCTTGGCCGAGCAGGTCCCCGAACTCGGCGACGACATCATCGTGACTGCGGATGGGCGCGTCCAGCGACAGCGCCCGATAGGCGGAGCCTGTCTCGAGGGCCTCGATGATCTCCCCTCGGAGGTGTGGAGGACAAGCGGCAAGGGCGGCGACGGTCGAGTCCCGGCCGAGGGCGTGGGTGAGCTCGTCGGTGACCCGGTTGATCCGCAGCCGCACCTCCTGAACCCTGCGGGGGGGACGTGCACGTCCCAGCACTTGTCCTGGAACTGTCGCTTCGGCGGGCCTGAGATCATCGGGATGGCGTAGGACGTGAACGCCGCCCGCGGGACGGGTCGAACCCGTCCACCGACTGCACGAGACCAGCACAGGCAGCCTGGACAAGATCGTCAGGCGGTTCGCCACGGCGACGGAACCGTTGCGCCAGATACCGGTCCAGCGGCATATACAGCTCGATCAGCCGGACCCGGACCTGCTGGCGGGCCTGCCGGCCGGCAGGTCGCCAGCAGCGACAGCAACGACAGCGCGACCGCATCGGTCCGCTCCCGCGACGTCGGCCGCATCTGGGTGCGCCGATCGGTGTCCGCCGAGCCTGCAGGCGGCTGCACCTGCACCGGAGTTGCTCGAGCAGTGACGACGGATATTCACGGTCTCACCGCCTCACCCACCGCCCTCGAACGCACTTTCCCTCATCCACAAGCACGCAACACCGGCCGAAGCTGCGCAACCGGCAACGTCGGCCGACCGGGTGAGCTGTACCCAAGCCGCCGCAATCACATACGCGCATCGAAGATGGCTGACCCTGCTGATCCGGCTCGATGCGGTGCCACGGTCGGCGACTCCGCCGGAGCCGCGTGCGGCGGTGCCGGTACGACGGTGTTTACCGCTCGCCCGGTCCGGGCAGACCTCGGGTCGGCGGCGACCCGTCGCCGCACATCTCAGGAGGACATGTGACTGTCACCGGCATCATCACCGCCCTGATCGTCGGTCTGATCATCGGCGCGCTCGGCCGGCTGGTCGTCCCCGGCCGCCAGAACATCCCGATCTGGCTGACCATGGTCATCGGCGTCCTCGCCGCGATCATCGGCACGTTCATCGCCAACGCGATCGGCATCTCCACCGACACCCCCGGCGTCGACTGGGGCGAGCTCCTCGTCCAGGTCATCGTCGCCGCCATCGGCGTCGCCGTCACGGTCGCCGTCATGGGCCGTGGCCGCCGCGGCGCCCTGTAGGCGCTCCGGAGTCCGGCGGTATCGCCGATATCGGCAATACGGTCCTCGGCCTCTCGGCCGGGGACCGTTGCCTTTTCCCGCTACCGCAAGTGCTCTTCTCGGGTGCCATCGCCGTCATCCGAGTCCTACCCCGTGGTCGAACCCAGGCTGCACGCGCAGCTCGAGATGCTGGTCGACCTCCCGCACAGCGACCGGGACCGGATCCGGGACCGGGTGATCGAGTTGTACGTGCCGCTGGCCCGGCGGCTGGCCCGGCGTTGCCGTAACCGCGGCGAGCCGTTGGACGACCTCGTGCAGGTGGCGAGGCTGGGCCTTATCAAATCCGTCGACGGTTTCGATATGTCGCTTGGCGATGACGCCCGCGACTCGATCAGCAACCTCGTCCTCGGCTACACCTACCGGACTACCCACCGCTCGCGTCCGCACGCTGACCTGCAGTGCCGAGCTCCTCATGTTCGGCGAACAGTCGGCGCGCAGCGGGATCACCCTCGCGCTGCAGCTGGCTGTTCATCCCCCGCCGATCCTTCGAGACAGCACGGCGGGCCTCTCTCAACGCCTGAGTCCGGCTCGGTTTCGGGGGTACCTGCGATCGGATCGGCGCACTGGAATGTCCCGTATGCCGACCGGCTCCGTGCAGGTTCGGCATTTGGCGTGTGGGGTGACGGGAGCACGGGTGCCGTACTGGCCACTCTCCGCTGCGTGGCGTACGGCGGGCGGCCGGCGCCAGCCAAGTGGGGCGGCTACGGCCGCCTTACCCTCGGCGAGGTCCGACGTCTCCTGGCGCACCTGATCGCGGCAGTACGACCAGTGCCCATATCGGTCGATGGTCACGATGGCACCATCACTAGCGGTATAGGGCCTGAAAACAACCATTGCCAGCAAAGACGGCGACTTCATGGAGTGCGGATGGAAGTGCCATGTTCGCCGCCAGTTTACCGACATAGTAAATATTTAGATCTATCACTATATGTGATGTCGTACACGTTGGCCGTACGAGGCATCTGACGTTCACTCACCTGGATGCGGTAAGCAGCGGACAACCGCCGCGGAGAAGGGTCGAGGGCAATGAACAGGATCTACAGGTGGCTTGTCGCTGGACTGGTGGCCAGCGTCGCGACGGTCGCGCCGACAACAGCCGCGCAGGCTCACTCCGTCGCCGACCCGATGAGCCTCTACCCACCGATCCAAGGGACGTCGACCTGGGACCGCTTCGGCGCGTCCGGCCCAGCCAGCCATCACGTGGTCTTCTCAAACTGGGGCTACACCAACGACTGGTCAGTCGACATCTACCGCAATCCTGGTGCGACCGTGGTTTCGCCGTTCGGCACCCGCAGCGCCGCCGGCCACCCGATCTCCGTACGGGTGGTGACCGTCAGGCCCGGATGCGCGACCGGCAATCTGGCCGACGGCGGATACCGAATCGGCCTGGAGGCACGCGACGACACCCTCGGAGCGGTCATCGCGCGCGCCGATGTCATGCACGTCAACAACAAGCCAGCGGGCATCACGGTCGGCGCGACCGTCGGCCCGTGGACCCCGCTCGGCGAGACCGGCCGGTTCCGCTACTCAAGCTGCTACCAGGTCAACGGCGACACCGGCGCGCACATCCACCTCGAAGTGATCAACCAACACCGCTACTCGTGCTACATCGCCCGCGGAGCGAACACCACCCTGACCGACGAGACAGCGATCGGACGGGCAGGAGTGCACTACACCGGAGGCCGACAGGCCTGCTGATCCCGCGCCAGCTCCGCAACAAGAGCATGGCTGAACGGCCGCCGCGCTCAGCCGTCGAGGTCTCCACATTTGGCGTCCTCGACGGTGTCGAGTTCGTTCTGAACGTCGGCGGTACTCGCGTCGCTGCGGTCGGTGTCACCGATCGCATGAAGGGCGCCCGGCAATTCCTGGTGTCCACCCCGGCCGGCGAAGCAGGAGCCGGCGTGCAGCACTTCTTCGTGTGCCGTTTAAAGCATCTCGAATTGGAGAAATGATCCGGGCCAGAATTCGGCGACGCGAGCCGGGGCGGTTAGGACCTCGACCGGATAGCGATCGGAGCGGACGGCTCAATCGAAGTCGATCTGAAGCCGGAGTCACTGAAGACGTTCATCCAGACGAACTGGGCACGCTGACCGATGCCGCATCAGGCTCGACGAACAGGCCACGGCCGTGCCCATACCGTGGACATCGGCCCGACCGCCCACGAGGTCATCTTCGAGCACCAAGCTTGGCCGTCCCCATCGCCGAAATGTACGAAGCTACGAAGCCACGACCGCCACTCTGCGCAGCACATACAACGTCCCGATCGGCCTCACCAGCCTCGATCACCCGCCTGCACGACATCCCCGACGTCAAGTTCTCGATGCCGCTGGTCCCGACCGGCTCAGCCCCCTTCGACAGTGTGCTCGTGTTCCGGGACTTCTTGCGTCCACCACCGCGACGCCGCCGCAGCGGCGTAGCAGCCCTCAAAAATGGACCTCTCCGCGCGCCACCGCAACACGATCGGGAGGCCTACGCGACGGCAAGACCCCACCTGATCGCCGAACTGACCGCGGCAGCACACCAGTGGACCACGACCGTTCCTCAGACCCGTCAGGAGGAGCAGCGTGGGCCGCCTGATGACCGACCTATCCGGTGTCCGACCGATCTCAACACTTCTCGCCCTGCTCAAGTGCCCCGCCTGCCTACATGCGGGGCCGTTGGGAAGCAGCCTGGTGAGACGGCCTGGCGTGGGAAGTCACCTACGACGTCAGAGCGGCAGACCTGCACGATGAGTTGAGATGCTGGAGCGGGAGCAAGGTTGCCGGTTGGACCGGCGGGGTAGGGGTGACTGCCTGATGACGGAATTGTTCTCAGCCGTTCAGCGGCTCGTCGATGCGGTACATGATGCCCGGCCCGAAGATCTTCCGGGACTGGCGACGCAGGTGGGTGCCGATCTCGGCGCCGTCGAGATGACGCTGTATCTGGTCGACTACGAGCAGACCGTGTTCACCCGGTTCGCTGCTGCGGCACGGTCGCGGCAGCCTGGACCGGAGACATTGCCTGTGGAACCAATGCCGATCGACGGCACACTTGCTGGTCGCGCATACAGCACGGGGACCATCGTGTCGACCGCTTCGGGCGCCGGCTACCAGGTCTGGGTACCGCTGACCAACGGGACCGAGCGGCTCGGTGTGATCGGCGTCCTCACGCCCGCTGAGCCCGATGCCGTCCTACTTCGCGCGTATCGGACCACTGCAACGCTGTTCGCCGAGCTTGTGGTCACGAGCCGGCGGTACGGTGACGCCGTCGAGCGCACCCGCCGGCGGCTGCCGATGCAACTCGCTGCCGAGATCATCTGGACCCAGTTGCCGCCGTTGACGTTCACCACCGCGGATGTGGCGGTCAGCGCCGTCCTCGAGCCGTGTTACGACGTCGGCGGTGACGCCTTCGACTACGCCATCAACGGCACCGTGCTGCACATCGCGATGTTCGACGCTGTCGGGCACGGCATCGCAGCCAGCGCCACCACCTCGCTTGCGTTGAACGCGTACCGCAACGCCCGCCGGCTCGGCCTTGAGCTCACCGACACCTACCGCTCGATTGACAAGTGGATCAGCGCTCAGCACCCTGACGGTTTCGTCACCGCCGTCCTCGGCGAGTTCGACACCACGACCGGCATCTACCGCAAGATCAGCGCCGGGCATCCCGGCGAGCTGTTGCTCCGCGACGCCGCCCTGGTGCACCCGCTCCCCGCACCCACTGCCATGCCGCTGGGTCTGGGCCGGCTCGTCGACCCGATCCCGGACATCACCGAAACCACCCTAGAACCCGGCGATCATCTGTTGCTGTACACCGACGGCGTCATCGAAGCCCGCACCGACACCGGCGAATTCTTCGGCACAGAACGGCTGGCCGACTTCGTCACCCGCGCCCTCGCCGACCACCTGCCCACACCGGAGACGATGCGCCGGCTCGTCCACGCCATCCTCGAGCACCAGCATGGCCGGCTGCAGGACGACGCCACCGCAGCACTGCTCACCTACCGCCCCACGACCCGCGGCCATCTTTCGCCAGACCCCGATTTCTGAGCCGTCACCAGCAGGCTCTTAATCTGCGGGTTGTAGGTTCAAGTCCTACGCGGCGTACCATCTGAAACAGGCCATGACCTGGGCAAACGCTCTAGGTTTTGGCCTGTTTGTTGTCCACATCGGACAGTCGTGTGATCCGCGTGTGATCTGTAGCCAGCGCTACACCCCGACAGCGGGCGGTACAATCCGGTGCCTGATCTTGATCAGGTGTAACCCCACTCACATAGCCAGTCAGCTTCGGGCGCCGCAGGTTCGAACCCTGCCGGGGCACGTGGAACATGGGAACGGACTTACAGATGTCGCACTTGATGTAAGAACGGTACCGGTACCTGCGCTTGGTCTCTGTGTGGGCGTTGCTCGTCGCCTTCGATCGAGACCCTTGCCGGTAGCGCCCGATAGCGCTTGCTGCGTCGAAATAGGCGCGGGTCGTCAGCGGCTCGCGCGTGATGCTGAGCAACCACACCCATTCAGTAGGTGGGTTCACGCGGCCTTTACCCCTCGGTCAAGATCTGACACGAGCTGCACCGCCGTGGTGTGCGGGTGGCCCGGTGCACGGTCGAACGGTTGATGCGCGCCGCCGGGCTGCGCGGGCTGCTGCGCGACAGGTCACCGCGCACAACCCCGCCCGGCCGCCGAAACCGACCGGCCTCGCGACCTGGTCAACCGCGTCTTCACCGCAGCGCATCCGAACCAGCTGTGGGTCGCGGACCTGACCTACGTGCGCACCAGCATCGGCTGGGTCTACGCAGCGTTCGTCCTGGACGTGTACTCCCGCATGATCGTCGGCTGGCAGGTCGCCACCAGCCTCTACACCGACCTCGCGTTGGACGCGCTGAAGATGGCAATCTGACGCCGCCAACATCAGGGTGCTGACCTGCGTGAACTTGTCCATCACTCCGACCGCGGCGTGCAATATCGAGCGATTCGCTACAGCCAGCGGCTCGCCGAGCCGGCGCCGTCGCCTCGGTCGGCTCCAAGGGCGACTCCCACGACAACGCCATGGCCGAGGCGTTCAACTCCCTCTACAAAGCCGAACTCGTCCGCAACAAAGGGTCCCTGGCGTGGCCTCGACGACCTGGAAATGGCCACCGTCGAGTACATCGACTGGTACAACAACCGCCGCCTGCACGGCGAACTCGGACACATCCCACCCGCCGAACACGAAGCCCTACACGCGATGACCCACCCATCCACCACAACCCTGAAAACCAGATAAACCCGTCTCCATCAAACCCGGGGCTTGACATATCTCCGTGTTCCACAGCCCGCTGACCAGCGCATTCCACCCCGCAGGACCTCCAGGACCGCCGAATTACGTCGAACGCGGGCTTGATGTTCACGCTCTCGATCCGACGAAACTGCAAGTCATTTCATGGGTGACATCTTCAAGATCACCGACCTCGTTGAGTTACAGGATGTGCCTTCGAGATTCAGCCGAGCCAGAGCTTGGCGCCCACCACCGCCAACTGGTTTTTGCGTGCCTCATAGTCGGGCAGAGCTCGCTCGACGAGCATCCAGAACCCGGGCGTATGGCGTTCGTGTTTGATGTGAGCCAACTCGTGGACCAGTACGTAATCAACGAGGCTGGGCGGCAGTTGCAGCGTTGCCCAGTGAATGTTGAGCTGGTCGTTCTTGCCGAGCGAACCCCAGCGGTACCCGAGGTCGCGTACATCAAGGCCAGACGGGCGCAGACCCATTCGCTGTGCCCATGGCTTCATTCGGGCTGGCAACCAGTCCTCGCCCTTCGCGCGGTACCAGCGGACCAGCGCGCTACCGGCGTCGGTGTCACTGTAACCCCTGGGCAGCAGCAGCCGGCCGCGCTCTAGCTTCACGGCCGAAGTATCGGCGAGCAGAAGCCGGTAGCTGCGTCCGAGGTAGGCGAAACCTTCCCCAGACACAAACTCCTTGGCTGGGCGTGCCGACAGCAAGAGATCCTTCTCCGCAAGCTTGCGGTAGACCCACATACGTTTGGTGTACGCCCACATCGCGAGCGCATCTGGCTCGCACGTTGCGGGAGCGTGGAGCTGGAGAGATCCGTCGCGGTCGACCGTCCCGGGTTCGACGTAATTCGCTGGCCTGGAGAGCCGAATTCTGGTCCTGACCTGGTTGGACATGGGTAGGACCGCCTGGAGAGCGTTTCTCTAGG
>NZ_JBVJIJ010000058.1:0-38321 GCF_055586325.1 Dactylosporangium sp. NPDC051087
TACCGCATACCCCCAGCACACCGCCGCCACAGGCCAGAGCGATCACCCACAAAGAAGGAGCAACCCAAACCCTGACCCCGAATGGTCTCTAGCTGACCGCCGGTCGCTCGCGGGTGAGGCTGCGGAGCTTTGACAGCGAACATCAAAGGCGCCGCGCGATGCGCCGCCAGATAGAGTGCGGTAGCCCGGCGAAGAACACGCTCTTCACCGCAGCGTTGAGCGTCTCGAACGTTGCCCTTCAGATGCAGCGTGTACCCGGCAGGTCAAGCACCCGAACCGCGAACACGGCGCACAGCGCGGCGACGGTCGGCGGCGTGAGCGGACGTCGGCGACGGGCGGTCGCGCGTTTCGTGGCCTATGCCGCGCATTGCGGCCCGAGCGCAGCGGGTGAGGTCCGAACCAGGTCTACCAAGCCGCAAGCGCCGGGCGCTGGCCGGTTCACGGCTCCTGTCAGGCGATCGATCGGTTGCAGAGTGTTCTCGGTCAACGTAGAAGCTCCTTCTCGGGCTTCCCTCCGGAATCGGGTTCGACGCCGTGTTGCCGCGCATCTGCTGCAGCAGCGCGTTCCACTTCCTGGCGACTTTCTCTGAGCGTTGATGGACGCATCGTCCACAGCGGATGGAACGGTTGGTGAGCCAGCTGAGGTGCGGTCCTCGCCGGGGTAACGATCGGTGTAGGCGGCTGGCATACCTAATCCGACCGTGCCAGCGCCGTTGCGAAGCCGGTTGGCCTGCTCCTGTTTGTCCGCCAGGAAACGCAAAGTCAGGTCGATTGGGCCTACCCCGTTTTGACGGACATCTGAGATCAGGAGCCTGTGGGCTCCGGGAGGATGTCCAGCATCATGGAGAGTATGGGCAAGCAGCGGCCTCGGCCTCGTCGTTCGTTCACGGCGGAGTTCAAGGCCGAGATCGTGGAGTTGTGCCAGCGTGGTGACCGTTCGGTCCGGCAGGTGGCCCGGGATTTCGATCTGACCGAGACCGCGGTGCGGGACTGGGTGAAGCAGGCCGGGATCGACAGCAACGCCAGCAGCGGTGGCGGTTCGCAGACTGGTGCGCCGGCGGCGGGTGGGTTGACGTCGGACGAGCGGGCGGAACTGGCCCGGCTGCGGCGGGAGAACCGCCGGTTGCAGGAGGATGTCGACATCCTCAAGCGGGCGACGGCTTTCTTCGCGAGGGAGACCCGGTGAACGTGTACCCGTTCATCGAGGCGGAGCAGGCCGGCAGCTACAACGTCAAACGGGATTGCGAGCTGCTGCAGGTCTCCCGGTCCGCCTACTACCGCCGCCACCACCGAAGCGACCGGGCCCGCGTTGATGAGGACCTCACCGCGCAGATCATCGCGATCCACGACGCGTCGAACGGCACCTACGGCGCGCCGCGCATCCACGCCGAACTCGCCGCCGCCGGTTACAGGCACGGCCGCAAACGCATCGCCCGGCTACTGGCCGGCACCGGCCGCCGCGGCCGGTCCCCACGCCGGTGGCAGGTCACCACGGTCCCGGACCCAGCCGCATCTGCGCGCCCGGACCTGATCCAGCGTTCGTTCGCCCCGGACCCGACGGCGGTCGACACCCGTTGGTGCGGCGACATCACCTACATCAACACGTGGGAAGGGTGGCTGTACCTGGCCACCGTCATCGATCTGGCCTCCCGCCGCGTGGTCGGCTGGGCCGTCGCCGACCACCTGCGCACCGACCTGGTCGACGCCGCGCTCACCGACGCGCTGCACCGACGCCGACCCGCGAACGAGTTGATCTTCCACTCCGACCGCGGCTGTCAGTACGTCAGCGCCCAGCACGCCCGGCTCGCCAACCGCCACGGCGTCAGGTTGTCCGTTGGCCGGCGCGGGCAATGCTGGGACAACGCCGTCGCGGAATCGTTCTTCGCCACCATCAAGACCGAACTCGTGCACCGGCAGGCCTGGCCCACCCGCGCCACCGTCCGCACGGCGATCTTCGAATACATCGAGAGCTGGTACAACACCCGCCGCCGGCACTCCAGCCTCCGCTACCAAAGCCCAGCCGCCTACGAAACCAGCCCGAATGAGCCACCACTCGCCGCGGTAGCCTGAACCACCACATCGACCCTGTCCGTCAAAACGGGTCAAGCCCAGATGCCTTCGATCTCACCGACCCAACCTTCGGCTTCAGCGCGTGTCCTGCGCAGCCGGAGGTCCTCGTCGAGCTCGCCGAGCCGGCCAAGCATCTTCGGGTTCACGTTCAGTATCGGGCAGCGGATGCAGGCTTCTCTGAACTGAGCGGGAAGCAGCTTCGCTTCTGTGCTGAGATGTTCGGAGGCTACCTGCGCTTCCGTTGATCATCTGCTATCCGGCCATGTCGCTCGCCTGGAGAGTCACCGCCACAGCCGTGGCCTTGACGGGACTCGTTACAGTCGGGGTGTACAAGTTCATGCTGCTGGCGATGTTCTGGCGGATCGAGCTGGCGTCGACCGGCACATGGGTGAACATCGGAACGGTTGGGATCGCCATGCTCAGCTGGCTGACGCGTCGGATGCTGCGCGCACCGGCGACGTTCCACCGCGCCGGCGATGGGACGGCGTTTGTTGTGCCCGGCTCGCCTGTGCAGCCCGGATTCCTGGCGATCATGCTGATGGTGCAGGCCGCGAGCACGTTGCTGTACGAGCGGGTGCCGGGCACGGACCGGATCGGGCTGCCTGCAGGCTCGGGCCTGCAGGCACTGATGGCGCTTCCCGCGTTGATGGTGATGGCCGCATTCGCGTTGTTCTGGCTACCGGGTCCCGAACTGCGGCTGACCTCGGCGGGGATCGCCGTGCGCAACGCCTTCCGCCCTCACACCATCTGGTGGAACGACCTGCTGCCCGGCGGCCCGCACCTGGGTCGGTGGACGATCCGGCTGTTGCACCGGAGCCCGGACGGCAAGACGGGCTCGAGCCGCATTACGGTATTCCGGCTCCATATCAACGCCGTCTTCCTGGCCACCGTTCTGTGCCACTACGCCGAGCGCCCGGAGCACCGCGCCGGAATCGGTACCGAGGCCGAACATGACCGCCTCGAGACCGGTTTCCAGCAGTGGAAAGCGCAGCCGGTCGCCCGTCGTGGCACCCACGTCCAACCGCCAGTCATCCCCGCATGACCTCTGCCTCGCGGTTCACCGCCACCTGCGTCACCGTCGCCGCGTTCGGCTACAGCGTGCTGCACAACTTCGTCCTCCAACCACTGACCTGGCGAATCCAGCAGGACGTCATCGGCGCGTGCGTCGCGCTCATGGCCTTCGCGTCGACCGTTGCGGTGCCGGTTGTCGCGTATCTGTGGCTGACCCGGCAACTACGCCCCAGACCGGCCACGTTCACACTGCCCACCGTCTCGCAACGGCCGGCCTTCGTGGTGCCGGAGTCGTCGGCGTATCGCGGTGTCTGGGCCATCGCGCTCATGGTGATGGCCGGCAACCTGATCCCGGCGGAGCGGGTACCCAACAGCGATCACGTGCGTCTGTCGACGCTGCCAGGCTTCGTTCCCGAGCTTGTGCTGTCGGCCGTCCTGCTGGCCGTTGCCGCGCTGGCGTTCCTGTGGCTGCCCACAGTGTCGATACTGCTCACACCAACTGGTGTCACGGTCCGGATCTCGTCGGTGCTCGAAACGTCTGTTGGCAGCACCTCTTCCCAGGCGGCCCGCCGTCGACCGTCCGCTGGACGATGCCGCTGCGCTATTACAACCCCATCGGGCGGGCCAAGGACCACGACGTCCCGCTGCTCTTGTTCCACGTCGACCGCAAGTTCCTCGCCACTGTCATTCGGCACTACGCCGAGCGTCCGGAACACCGTCCTGACATCGGAACTTCTACAGAACTCGACGCCTCCGGACCGGCTTCCAGCGGTGGCGGCACCCTGCACGAGCAGCTCAACTTGATCTTCGTCGGTGTCTGCTCACGCAGTACTTCTCTGTTGATCATCGTCGAGTCGTCCACCATGTTTCCTTCTGGGACTGTGGATTCTTCGGTGTTTCCGGCCTGACGCGTCGGGCGTAGCCCGGCGGGAAGGTGCTGTTGTGACAGCGGCACTGGGTGATGTGACCCCGCGGAAGAGGAGGCCGGAGCCGCGGTCGAGGAGCAGGCTGCGGCCGAGCTGGTTCGGTTGGCCATGGAGCAGGGCCTGTCGTTGACTGGGCCGGACGGGCTGCTCAAGCAGTTGACCAGGACGGTGCTGGAGACGGCGCTGGACGAGGAGATGACCGAGCACCTCGGGTATGAGAAACACGGCGTGGCTGGTGCGGCGGGTGCCGGGTCCGGGAATGTGCGCAACGGGACCCGGTCGAAGAGTGTGCTGTCTGATGCGTCGGGGCATGTCGAGATCGACGTGCCGCGGGATCGGGCCGGGACGTTCGAGCCGCAGATCGTCAAGAAGCGCCAGCGTCGGCTCTCGGGTGTCGACGAGATGGTGTTGTCGTTGTATGCCAAGGGTTTGACGACGGGGGAGATCTCGGCGCACTTCGCCGAGATTTACGGCGCGTCGGTGTCGAAGGAGACGATCTCCAGGATCACCGACAAGGTGCTCGAGGAGATGAACGACTGGTCGCACCGGCCCCTCGACGCTGGGCGGTTTCTACCGGTCGTTGCGAATCATGGTGTGGCAGGTTGCGTGAGCCATCGTCGCATGACTTGGCTGGGGGTGGCGTCATTGAGGGATCGGCGCGGCCGGTCGTTGAGTTCCGCGGCGATGCGGACCGCCGTGGCATCCGCGGCAGGGCGTCATGGTGGCGGTGGTGGTCACAGCGGCAACCCGAGGTCGCGGCCGGCGGCGCGGAGCCCGTCGCGCGTGGCGGGGTGCGCGGCCTGGTCAAGAATCTGCTGCGCCTGTTCGGCGGCGTCGTGACCCCAGATCCGGGCGGTGCCCTGCTCGGTGACGATGTAGCTGTGCTGGAACGACGTCACCGGCCCGGCCAGCAGCGGCACCACCGCCGACACGTCGGCCTTCGGATGCCAGGAACGCAGCGCGATGACCGCCTGGCCGCCGGGTGCGTGCATGGCACCGACGATGAAGTCGGTCTGCCCGCCGAACCCCGAATGGGTGCGGCTCCCGACGCGGCTGGCGTTGGCCTGGGCGAACAGGTCGACCTGCAGGGCACTGTTGATGCTCATCAGGTTGGCGTGCGACGCGATCGTACCCGGGTCGTTGGTCTTCTCCGTCCGCAGCATCCGCACCCGCGGATTGCGGTCGACCCAGTCGTAGAGCTCAGCCGAGCCGAAGCAGAACGAGGCTGTGACCGGCGTGTCGGAGTCCAGGCAGCCGGCCTTCTCCAAGGCGAGCGCGCCGTCGCTGAACATCTCCGACCAGACGCGCAGACCCCGCCGGTCCAGCAGTGCGCGCAATGTCGCGTCGGGGATGGCACCGATTCCGAGCTGCAGCGTCGCCTGCGGCGGCACCAACGCGGCGACGCGTTCCCCGATTGCGACGGACACGGCGTCTGGAGCGGCGACGGCGTGGGTGGGGAGCGGTTCGTCGACCTCGAACAGATAGTCCACCGCCTCCAACGGCAGCAGCGCATCACCGTAGGTCACCGGCATCGCGGCGTTCACCTGGGCGATGACTAAACCCCCGCGGGCCCGGACCGCCTCGACCGCAGCGGGCAGCACGTTCACCTCGACGCCGAGACTGACAGCCCCGTCAACCGGCCGGGACGTGTGCAACAGCACCACATCCGGGCACAATCGCTGCCGCAGCAGGAACGGCACCAACGACAACCGGCACGGGAAGTACCGCAGCCGCGGATGCCCCCGCATCCCCGGCCCGACGAACGCCGACTCATACAGGACACCCTCACGATCCGGGATGCCCGGCTGCGCGTTGAGCATGTGCAGCCGGTACTCGGCGATCGCCGCGTCGGCCAGCCCCAGCAGCCGGTAAGGCGTCGCGTAGTTCCCACTCGCCAGGACCCGCGGCACGCCCGGCAGCGCACCGAGCACCCGGCTGAGCTCAACCTCGGTCACCGTCTGCATGCCGGGCCCCGGTCCGCGGAACACGCCTGGACTGCGGGCGTGTGATTGTTCGCCTCCATACTCCCACCCTGCACCGGCCACCCCCGCCAGTGCAGGGCCGAACGTCCCGCCGTCACGGGACGCACGGGAACCGGTGCCGAGCGCTGGAGACGCCACTCGGCGCTGGTGGCAGGCATAGGCTGCAGGCGGTCCGGGTTGTCTGACGATCCGGCGCCTGATGCGGCAGGGGTTCCGGCGGTGTTTGGGGGTCGTAGGTCCTGCCGGCGGCTTCCTGAAGGCCCTGGTACGCCGAGGAGCGCACGACGGACCATCGAACGGATGGTCCAGCGAGCGTCCGGAGGATGACATGACACGTGGTGGCCTGGTCGTAGTCGGCTTCGACGGCTCTGCGACCGCGTGGACGGCGCTCGACTACGCCGCGACCGAGGCTATCCTGCGCGGCTATGACGTGCGCCTGGTGCACGCGCTACTGCCACCGGCCGAGTATGCCGAGACCGCGTTGATCAGGCCGGTGGAGGACGTGCCGACGGAGGCGCGGCGGCTCATCGAGTTCGCTCGCGAGTATCTGTACCGCCAGCACGGCGCCCTGCGGGTCCAGGCGCACATCGCCGACCGGCCGGCCGGCGTGTTGCTCGTCAGTGAGGCGCACGCCGCTGACCTCGTCGTCGTCGGCCGGCGGGGCCGAGGGCTGCTCCCGGTCCGGCTCGGCTCCGTGAGCTCCCACGTCGCTGAACATGCCAGCTGTCCGGTGACCGTCGTCTCCGCCGCGCCCCAGCATCCGGGTGGACCGGTCGTTGTCGGCATCGACGCCGCGACGCCCTCGGAACCTGCCCTGGAACTCGCCTTCGACCTCGCCGACCGGCACGGCAGCACCCTGCACGCCTGCTACGCCTTCACACCGGGTCACACGTCGGGCCACCTGGACGTCGAAATGGCCGGTCGGCTGCTGGACAGCGCTCTCGCCGCCTGTTGCATTCGCTACCCGCACGTCCCGGTCCGTAGCCGGGCCGTGCGGCACCGGGACATCCCGGCAGCGCTGCTGGACGCCTCGGCGATCGCGTCCACGCTCGTGGTCGGCGCCGGTCACGGAACCGGGTCCGTGCGCCGCGCACTGACCCGCCACGCGGCCGTCCCGCTCTTCATCGCACGCCCCAGCCGGCGCCTCGTCCACCTCGGGCCGACAAGCGCGTCGCCAACGGCGAGGCGGCAGCACCGCGATCCAGTGACATCCCCGCCCTTGTCGTGCTCGACCGGTGTGACGACGAGTTGTCGATGACGCGTTCGAGCACCCCTGCGGGTTTTGTGCGTCTGCCGGAGGAGCCGCTGTGGCGGCACTGCGATGGGGCCAGCGGACTGCGAAGCCTTCCATCTTCGCGCCGGCATGGCGACACCGATCCCTCGACCAGCAGCTCGTTCGGGCATCGCGTCCTGCTGCGTCCACCCGCCGTGACGCTGGCGTGCCAGCTGCGGCTCGTGGCACGGGTCCGGTCGTTCAGTAGGTACTCAGCCCGGCTGCCGTGAAGGTGTCCCGGACCCGGTTGAGCAGGTCCTTGTCGGGTGGTTGGGTGTCGTGCAGCGGGAACGGGATGCCGAGCCGGTCGTACTTCGTAGCGCCGAGTCGGTGGAAGAGCAGGACGTCGACCCGGTCGACGTTGCCGAGCCCGGCGGCGAATTCGGCGACGGCGTCGACGTCGGCGGGCTCGTCGGTCAGGCCCGGCACGAGCACGTAGCGGATCCACGCCGGGGTGCCGCGGTCGGCCAGTCGGCGGGCGAAGGCGAGGGTGGGTGCGATGTGGCCGCGGGTGAGGTGATGGTACCGCTCTTCTCGCCAGGACTTGATGTCCAGCAGGACGAGGTCGGTCAGGTCGAGCAGAGCGTCGTCGGCGCGGGCGCCGAGCGCGCCGGAGGTGTCCAGGGCGGTGTGTAGGTCCAGTTCCTTCGCGCCGGCGAACAGCGCCCGGGTGAACGCAGCCTGCAGCAGGGGTTCGCCGCCGCTGACCGTCACGCCGCCATGGGTGGTGCGGACGAAGGCAGCGAAGGCTTCGACCTGCCGCAGAACGCTGCCGGCGGTGGTGGCGGTGCCGTCGCGCATGTGCCACGTGTCGGGGTTCTGGCAGTACAGGCAGCGCAGCGGGCAGCCGGACAGAAACGCGACGAACCGGGTGCCCGGTCCGTCGACGCCGGTGGAGATGTCCCAGGAGTGCAGCCGACCGGCGGTCGGACGCCACAGGGAGGGGGCTCCTGTGGCGTCCGGCCGGTCGGTCCCGTCGCGGGGAGTCGGCGGGACGGTCGGATGGCTCATGCCGAGCCGTGGAAGGTGCGGTTGACGACGTCGCGTTGCTGTTCCGGGGTCAGTTTGACGAAGTTGACGGCGTAGCCGGAGAAGCGGACGGTCAGCTGCGGGTAGCGCTGCGGGTGTTCCATCGCGTCGAGCAGCGTGGCGCGGTCGAGCACGTTGACGTTGACGTGGAACCCGCCGGCGGTGGTGTATGCGTCGAGGATGCCGGCCAGGTTCGCGGCGCGTTCGCCGTCGGCGCGGCCGAGACCGTCCGGGGTTACGGTGCTGGTGAGCGAGATGCCGTCGCGGGCTGCGGCGTACGGCAGTTTCGCCACCGACAGGGCGGAGGCGGCCATGCCGTGGGTGTCGCGGCCATTCATCGGGTTGGCGCCAGGCGCGAACGGCTCGCCGGCACGCCGGCCGTCGGGGGTGTTACCGGTGTGCTTGCCGTAGACGACGTTGGAGGTGATGGTGAGCACCGACTGGGTGTGGATGGCGTCGCGGTAGCTCGCGTTGGCGCGGATCTTGTCCAGGAACGTCTCGACGATCCAGACGGCGATGCTGTCGGCGCGGTCGTCGCCGTTACCGTATGCCGGGTAGTCGCCGTCGAGGATGTAGTCGACGACGAGACCCGTCTCGTCGCGGATCGGCTCGACGGTGGCGTACCTGATCGCGGCGAGACTGTCGGCGGCGACGGAGAGCCCGGCGATGCCGCAGGCGAGGAACCGACGCACGGGGTAGTCGTGCAGCGCCATCTCGATGCGTTCGTAGGCGTACTTGTCGTGCATGTAGTGGATGATGTTGAGCGCGTCGACGTAGGTGCGGGCCAGCCAGTCCAGGGTCCGGTCGAACGCGGCCAGGACGTCGTCGTAGCGCAGAACGTCACCCGTGAGCGGTGCGGTGGCGGGGGCGACCTGCGCACCGGTCATCTCGTCGCGGCCACCGTTGATGGCGTACAGCAAGGCTTTGGCGACGTTGACGCGGGCACCGAAGAACTGCATGTCCTTACCGACCCGCATCGCCGACACGCAGCAGGCGATCGCGGTGTCGTCGCCGGTGTGTTCCCGCAGCAGGTCGTCGTTCTCGTACTGGATCGCGCTGGTGTCCAGCGACACCTTCGCACAGAACCGTTTGAACGGCTCCGGCAGCGCCGGTGACCACAGCACAGTCAGGTTCGGTTCGGGTGCCGGGCCCAGGTTGTACAGCGTCTGCAGGTACCGGTACGACGTGCGCGTGACGAGGGTCCGTCCGTCGGCGGACATCCCGCCGATCGATTCGGTGACCCAGGTCGGGTCGCCGGAGAACAGCTGGTCGTATTCGGGGGTGCGTAGGAACCGGATTATGCGCAGCTTGATGATGAAGTCGTCGACGAGTTCCTGCGCCTCGCTCTCGGTGAGGTTGCCTTCGGCGAGGTCACGCTCGAGGTACACGTCCAGGAACGTCGAGGTCCGGCCGAGCGACATCGCCGCACCGTTCTGTTCCTTGGTGGCGGCCAGATAGGCGAAGTACAGCCACTGCACGGCCTCCCGTGCGGTGGGTGCCGGGCCGCTGATGTCGTGGCCGTAGCTCGCCGCCATCGTCTTGAGCTCGTCGAGGGCGCGCAGCTGCTCGGCTAGCTCCTCCCGGTCGCGGATGACGTCGCCGGTCGCCGGCCGGTCATCGAGGGATGTCTTGTCGCGGCGTTTCGCGGCGATGAGGGCGTCGACGCCGTACAGCGCGACGCGGCGGTAGTCGCCGATGATGCGGCCGCGGCCGTACGCGTCGGGGAGACCGGTGATGACGCCGGCTTTGCGCGCGGCGAGGATCTGCGGCGTGTACGCGTCGAACACGGCGGCGTTGTGGGTCTTGCGGTACCGGGTGAAGATCTCCTTGACCACCGGGTCGAGTTCGTAGCCGTAGGCGTTCAGGCCGTTCTCCACCATCCGCAGCCCGCCGAACGGCATGATCGCCCGGCGCAGCGGGGCGTCGGTCTGCAGGCCGACGATCAGCTCGTGGTCACGGTCGATGTAGCCGGGCGCGTGGGCCGTGATCGACGCCGGGGTGCGGGCGTCGACGTCGTAGATGCCGCGTTCGCGCTCCTGCGGGAACATCGCGGTCAGCAGCCTCCATACGTGGCTGGTCCGCGGTGTCGGCCCGGCCAGAAACCCCTCGTCCCCCTCGAAGGGGTGGACGTTGGCCTGGACGAAGCCGGCCACGTCGACCTGGTCGCGCCAGGAGCCGCCGTGGAAGCCGCGCCAGGCGGCGAGGTCGGCCGGGGCGCTGATGGTGGTCATCGGTTCCTCCTCGATGGTTCCTGCTGCAGATCAAGTCTGCGTCGACGCACCCGGAGGCGGCAGGGCCGGAAGTCCTGCCGCCCTGGCCACCGGTCAGGTGCTGGCCGTAGCCAACGCCGGGTCGGGGCGCATGCCGCGCCGACCTTCAGGGGGCGAACGTCCCGGACGGAAGGGGCCGGCTGGCGGCAGCGCGATGACGTTCGCCTCATCCGCCGCGGCGGGTCGCACCGCCACGCTGACGGTGCGTATTCGCCGCCGACAGGGGACCGCCGTCATGGGCACACAGGCACGTACCGCGTCACGCCGCACCCGGGACGCACGGGCGCAGGCGCTGCAACGCACCCGCCGCCGGCACCGGTACGTCGCCATCGCCGGCGGGGTGATCATCGTGGCGTTGCTCGCGACGATCGGGGTCGTCCTCCTGAACGCTGCTGAGAATGCTCCGACCGCGGCACCGTCGACGAGTTCGACGGCCGTTCCCGCCGGCACGATCGTGACCGGCACCGCCTCCGCGCCGGTCACGGTGACGATCTTCCTGGACTACCTGTGCCCGTACTGCGGCCGGTTCGAACGGGCCAACAGCACCGAATTGGAACGCCTCGTCGCCGACGGCACCGTCAAGCTGGAGCTGCACCCCTTGGCGTTCCTCGACAAGGCCTCATCCGGGACCAGGTACTCGACCCGGACGGCGAACGCCGTCGCCACCGTCGCCGACCAGGCACCGGAGGCCGTGCTCGCGTTCAACGCCGCGCTCTTCGCCCAGCAGCCGGCCGAAGGCGACCCCGGCCTCACCGACCAGCAGATCGCCGCGGTCGCCGTCGGTGCGGGCGTCCCCGCCGAGGTGGCGGCCACGTTCAGCGAACGCCGGTTCGAGCAATGAGTCGGGGCGTCGACCGGGTCGGCGTTCAACCGCGACGGCATCACCGGCACCCCGACGGTGAAGATCAACGGCAAGGTGTTCGACGGTGACCTGTACTCGTCCGGTCCGCTGACGGCGGCGATCACCGCCGCCAAGGGGTCATCGTGACCGGTCCGGGACGCAGCGGCACGCCAGGCCGTCAGAGCGTCCGGATGAGGCCGGGCGCGGAACCCGTCGACGATGCGGACACGACTGGCCTGTTGGAGCGCGTGCGGCGGCTGCGGCATCGCAACGGCTGGATGTACGGCACGATGCTGGTGTCGGCGGTGCTGAGCCTGATCGCGTCGTTCGTCCTGTCCGTCGACGCGGTTCGGCTCGCCGCCGACCTGACCTGCAACATTAACGCCGTGCTGTCCTGCGGGACGGTGGGCCGGTCCTGGCAGGCACAGCTGTTCGGATTCCCGAACGCGTTCTTCGGCCTGATCGCCGAACCCGTCGTGATCACCCTCGCGGTCGCGAGCCTCGGCGGGGTGCGGTTCCCGCGTTGGTTCATGCTGGCGGCGCAGGTCATCTACACCATCGGTGTCGCCTTCGCCTACTGGCTGTTCTACGAGTCGTCGTTCGTCATCGGCGCCCTGTGTCCGTGGTGCCTGCTGGTCACCGTGTCCACGACGCTGGTCTTCGCCACCCTCACGCACGTCAACGTCCGTGACGGCAACCTGCCGCTGCCCGCCCGGGCCGCACCGGCGCTGCGAGCCGCGTTCGCCGCCGACCTCGACGCCATCGCCGTCACGATCTGGCTGCTGGTCCTGGTGCTGGTCGTCGTGCTCAAGTATGGCACCGCGCTGGTCGCCTGATCAGACTTCGAAAGGAGCCGGGTGCAGGACGTCTGGCAACGACGCCGCGGACAGGGAGGAGCTCCTCGTGGCGCACACGTTGGTCGTCACCGCTGTCGTCGTTGTCGCGTATGGCGTAGCAGGTGCCGCTGTGCTGACCCTCTACCGTGCGGTTGATACCGCCGGTGCACGGGCGGCGGTGTCCGCGCGCCGGGCGGAACGCCGGCCCCCGGTCGTCGGCGAGTGGCTTGCCCACGGGGAGATCGAAGCGGCCCGGTCGCTGATCGCCGGCCAGCTCGACCCGGTCGCGTACCACCGGGCGATGGCGATGCTCGCCGCTCTGGACGCCGTCACGAACCCGCTCACCGCGCCAGACCCGCCTCGATAAAGGGCGCCGGTCCCGCGGCGAGGGGCGTTCGGCCCGTGTGTTCGAGGCAGGCACGGGTCATGGTGGACAGTAAGAAAAAGGTTGTGCTCCCGATGAACGACCCGCGCGTTCGTGACGTCATGAACCCATCCGTTGTCGTGGTGACGGCGGACTGCACCAGCCGGCAGGGTGATCGACGTGATCACCGAGTTCGGTGTGAGTGGTGTCCCGGTCGTCGGCGACGACAACCGGGTCATCGGCGTCATCTCCGAGGCCGACCTGCTGCCGAGACTGTACCCGGCCGGCACCGTGTCCGGGCAGACATCCAAGGCCGTCGCCGGCACCGCCGGTGCGTTGATGACCGCCCCGCCGGTCACAGTGGCGGCCGGGGTGCCGGTGAGCGCCGCGGCCGAGCTCATGCAACGGCTCGGGGTGAAGCTGCTGCCGGTGCTCGACGACGCCGGCGTGCTCGTGGGCATCGTGACCCGGCGGGACCTGCTGCGCGGCGTCCTGCGCGGCGACGAGGCGATCGCGGGTGAGCTCGTCGACGAGCTGTTCGCCCGTGGCCTGTCGTCGGACCAGGCGGCGGGTATCGGGGTGAGCGTTCACGATGGTGTGGCGACCCTGACCGGCACCGTCGAACGGCGTCGCGACGCCGTGCTGGCGACCCGGATCGCCGGTAGCCTCGACGGCGTTGTCAGCGTGGTCGACCAGATCACGTGCCCGGCCGAGGCCGGTAGGCTCAGAACCCAGCTGATCGGTGCGCCTGTCGGACCAGCCCGTTGCTCCGGTACGGGCAGCGGATGAGCGCCGGAGGGTCACCGGCGGCCGACTGCCTGACGGCCGACGGTCGCGTCGTGCGGGTCCGGCCGGTCACCGCCGCGGACGCGTCCGCGCTCCTCGCCCTGCATGAGGATATGTCCGCGCACAACCGATACCTGCGCTTCTTCAGCGCCGGCGCCGCCCTCGATGCCGAGGTCCGGCGGCTGACCAGGCCCGCCGACGACGAGCACCACGCGTTGCTGGTCGTCCACGGCGACACGGTGGTGGCCGCCGGATCGTACGAATGCATCAGCGCCGACCTGGCGGATTTCGCGCTCATCGTCGACGACGCGCACCACCGCGAGGGCCTCGGCACCCTGCTGCTGGAGCACCTCGCCGCAGCCGCCCGCCGACAGGGCATCACCGAACTGGTCGGCGACGTCCTCGCTGACAACCGGCCGATGCTCCGCGTCAGCGGCGGCCTCGCCCCCGGAGTCCCGCGGATATCCGACGAGCCGGGCGTCATCCAGGTCCGAATCCCGACGCTGCCGGACGAGGCCGCCCTCGCCGCAGTCGGCGACCGGGACCGAACCGCCGCACATCACTCCCTCAGGCCGCTGCTCGCACCGACATCCGTCGCCGTGATCGGCGCGGGCCGCTGGTCGGGCGGCGCCGGACATGAGCTTCTCGCCGCGCTGATCGCCGATGGGTTCAGCGGTGACCTGTTCCCGGTCAACCCGCATGCGCGTGACATCTGCGGGCTGCCGGCGCTGCCGTCGGTGGCGTCAGCCGGTACGGCGATCGCCCTGGCGGTCGTCGCCGTACCCGCCAGGACGGCCCCGGACGTCGTGCGGGAGTGCTGTGCCGCCGACGTGCGAGCCGCTGTCATCCTGACGTCCGGGCTGACCTGGCCCGTACGAACGGATCTGCTGCGGCTGGCACGGCGGCACGGGATGCGGCTCGTCGGCCCCGACAGCCTCGGCGTGCTCAACACCGACCCGGCGGTACGGCTCACCGCGACCTCGGCCCGGACGCTGCCGCCGCCCGGCGGACTCGCCGTCGCGTCGCAGTCCGGCGCGATCGGTGTGGCGATCCTCGAGGCCACCGCCGAGTACGGCCTCGGCGTGTCGACGTTCGTGTCGCTCGGCGACAAAGCCGATGTCAGCGGCAACGACCTTCTCGCGTACTGGCACGACGACCCTGCCACCCGAGCGGTCGCCTTACATCTCGAGTCGTTCGGCAACCCGCGCCGCTTCGCCTGGGTCGCCCGTGCCCTCGGCCGGCGCAAACCCGTCCTCGCCGTCAAGAGCGGCCGTACGCGCACCAGCAGATCCGACGCGGCGGTCGACGCGCTGTTCGCGCAGGCCGGCGTCATCCGCGCCGACGCACTCGGAGACCTCCTGGACACCGCCCGGCTCCTGGTCGACCAGCCGCTACCGGCTGGCGACCGGCTCGCCATCATCGGCAACACCCGCGGACTCAACACGCTGGCCGCTGATGCCGCCGCGGCCGCTGGCCTGACGGTCGCAGCGCTCGAAACCGCCGACCGGCACCGCCGGCCTGCACACGACGCGGCGGCCGGCAGTTCTGCCGACAATCCGGTCGACCTCGGTGCTGACGCGTCGCCGACGGCGATGGCCGGCGCGGTCCGGGTCGCGGCCGGCTCCGGCACGATGGACATGCTCATCGTCACGTTCGCCGCGACCCGCATGACCGATGCCGCCGCGACTTTGGGCGCCCTCGCGACGGTGGTCGACGAGTTCCCGGACCTGCCCATCGCTGTCGTGGCCGTCGGAATCAGCGGCACTCCCGGAGCTGCCGGCACCAGCGGCACCAGCGGCGTTGTGGCCGCGCTCGGCCGGCGCAGGGTGCCGGTGTACCGGCTGCCGGAACCCGCTGTACGCGCATTCGGCCGGGCCGCGCGGTACGCGGCGTGGCGGCGTGAGCCGCTCGGCGAAAGGCCAGTCCTCGACCGCGTGGACAGGGCCGGCGCCCGGGCATTGGTCGGTCGGGCGTTCCATGATGGTGGCGGATGGCAGCCGCCCGGAGTCGCCCGGCCGCTGGTACGCGCGTACGGCATCGCGGTCCTCGAGGCCCATCGCGCCGACGGTGCCGACGCGGCCGTCGATGTCGCGGCAGGTCTGGGCTACCCCGTTGCGGTGAAACCGGCGGCGCTCAGCCCGGCCGACGGCCCGGGCGCCATGCCGGGAGACCGTTCGGCGGGCGGCACCGTCCGGCTCGGCCTGACGGACGCGGCGGCGGTCCGGCACGCCTGCCACGCGATCGGTGTCACGCTCGGCGCCGCCGATCCGCCGGTGGTGGTGCAACGGATGGCCGCCCCAGGTGTCGAACTTGTCGCCGGCATCGCCCATGACCCGCTGTTCGGCTCGCTGCTGACCGTCCGCCACAGCCGGGGCGCCGCGCTGCGCGGAGACCAGGTCCTGCGGCTCCTGCCGGTCACCACCCGCGACGCCGCGACCATGTGGCGGTCGTTGCCCGGATCGTCCTTCCTAGCCGGCGCGGACACCGCCGCGCTGGAGGATGTGCTGCTGCGCCTGGGTCGCCTGGCGGAAGATCTCCCAGAGGTCGCCGAACTCGAACTCGGACCCATCGTGGCGACTCCGGCCGGATGCATCGCCGTCGACGTGCGGCTACGCCTGGCCGCGGTCGGCGCCGAACCCGATCCGTACCTGCGCGACCTGCGCATCCGCCCGGAGACCGACAACGACTCGGCGCTGCGGTAGGAGCACGACACGATCGCGGCTCCGGGAGCGACCGGACGCGGCTGCCGCGGGTCCGTCGGGCCCGCGCCGAGTGACTGCCGATCCACGTAGACTGCCCGGACTGCGGCAATGGGCGGCTGCGCTCGGCCATCCGCCCTGCTCGTGCCGGGCGGGGGTCAGAACATCACCGGCGCCTGGAAGCCCTTTTGCTGTTCACCACTGTCATCGATGTCGAACGACAGGTGGCTGACGACGTCGACGACACCGTCGACGCGCTCGATCTGCCGGACCAGCGAAGGGACCAGGGAGCCACGGTCGACCTCGCCCAGCAGGGTCACGACGCCGTCGTCGACCTCGACCCGCAGCTGGGACGGGTCCACGTCGACGAGTCCGTCGAGGGCCTCGGCCAGGATTTCCCGCCGGATCTCGGCATCGTTGCGCAGAAACACCTTCAGCAGATCCCTGCGGGTCACCATGCCGATGAGCCGACCGGCGTCGTCGACGACCGGGAGCCGCTTGAGGGTTTCCGTCTCCATGATCCGGGCGGCCGCGACGAGGGACGTCGTGCTGATGACCGTGATGGCCGGAGCGTTCATTAGCTCGCCCGCGGCGGTCGCGTGCGCCTTGCCGCGTGCCTGGCGGGTGTGCCTGGCCTCGAGCACCCGTAGACGGTCATCGACGCCGGCGAACTCGATCTTCGGCACCAGGTCCGCCGACGACACGACACCGACGACCCGGTCGAACCCGTCGACCACCGGGACCGCGTTGATCTCGTGCGCCTCCAGAAGGTCAACGATCTCCTTGAACGGCGTGTCCTCCTGCACCGATACCGCGCCGATCGTCATCACATCGGCGACGTTCCAGCGGGCCATGACCTGCCTCCTCACGCTGCGATAGTTCCGTCACTGTGTCCTGTGCCGACCGTAGGACGCGGTCAGACGCACGCCGTAGGGCACAACGGCACCTCGCCGGAGGACCTTCGGACCGGCCCCTGGCAAGCGGGTCCATCGGCCCTGCCAGCAGCCGGAATCCGTGCATAGGTTCGAGGTTGGAACCTTGGAGGTGAGCCGTGGCGGCGACCGTGGCGACCAGGATGACCGGTGGTGCGCTCACCATCGGCGAACGCGCCGGCCCGCAGCAACTCGTCGACCGCATCGAGGACCATTGGGCGGCCACGGCCGCCGCGGTCACGGTGATCGCCGTGGTCGACGACTTCGGCCGACTCCTCGGGGCGGTCGACGTCGCCGAGCATCCTCACCTGTTCGACCAGTCCGGTGGTCCTCGGGTGGCCGGCACCCCTCGGCATCGCCGGCGCCGGAACCGGCAGGACCAGGTGGCTGCCGACCTCATGACCGCGGCCACCTCGGTGCCCGGGACGTGGCCGGTGACGCGGGCACTGCAAACGCTCAGCGCAACGGAAGCCGGCGTCGCGCACGTCGTGGACGACCTCGACTGCGTCCTGGGCACCGTCACCACCCGCCAGTGCCAGGCGGCGCCGGCGACCCGCACCGCGCTGAAGGAGGCCTGCCGTGACCAAGTACGTGTATGACTTCGCCGAGGGCAGCAAGGAGCTCAAGGACCTCCTCGGCGGCAAGGGCGGCAACCTCGCCGAGATGGCCAATCTCGGGCTGCCGGTGCCGCCCGGGTTCACCGTCACGACCGACGCGTGCCGCGCGTACCTGTGTACCGGCGACGAACCGTTCGGTCTGACCGAGGAGATCACCCTGCACCTGGAGCGCCTCGAGTGGCAGGCCGGCCGCCGGCTCGGTGATCCCACCGACCCGCTGCTGGTCTCGGTGCGCTCCGGCGCGAAGTACTCCATGCCCGGCATGATGGAGACGATCCTCAACGTCGGGCTGAGCGATACGACCGTCGCCGGGCTCGCCGAGCAGACCGGCGGCAACGCCCGCTTCGCCTGGGACTCCTACCGGCGGCTGATCCAGATGTTCGGCCGGACCGTCTGCGACATTCCCGGCGAACACTTCGACCAAGCCCTCGACGCGGCCAAGGCGGCCAAGGGCACCACTGACGATCTCGGCCTGGACGCCGAGGACCTACGGGCGCTCGTCGCCACCTTCAAGAGCATCTTCACCGCGCATACCGGGCGGCCCTTCCCGCAGGACCCGCGAGAACAGCTCGACCAGTCGATCCACGCGGTGTTCAGCTCATGGGACACCGAACGCGCCGTGCTGTACCGCCGGCAGGAGCACATCCCGGCCGACCTCGGCACCGCCGTCAACATCGTCGTCATGGTCTTCGGCAACCTCGGCCAGGACTCCGGCACCGGCGTGGCGTTCACCCGCGACCCCGCGACCGGCGCGCCGGGTGTCTACGGCGACTACCTCGCCAACGCGCAGGGCGAGGACGTCGTCGCGGGCATCCGCAACACCGTGCCGCTGCAGGACCTCGCCCGGCTCGACCGGCGCTCCTACGACGAACTCATGGGCATCATGGCGAAGCTGGAGGAGCACTACCGGGACCTGTGCGACATCGAGTTCACGATCGAACGCGGCAAGCTGTGGATGCTGCAGACCCGGGTCGGCAAACGCACCGCGGCGGCGGCGTTCGTCATCGCCGCGCAGCTGCTCGACGACGGCGTCATCGACGCCGACGAGGCCCTGCCCCGGGTGACCGGCGCGCAGCTAGCCCGGCTGATGTTCCCCACCTTCGACCTGTCCAGCCGGCCGGAGCGGATCGCGGCGGGCATGGCCGCATCCCCTGGCGCTGCCGTCGGCGCCGTCGTCTTCGACGCCCGCCGGGCGGCCCAGGTCGCCGCGGACGGTACGGCAGTGATTCTGGTGCGGCGCGAGACGAACCCCGACGACCTGCCCGGCATGATCGCCGCTCAGGGGATCCTGACCAGCCGTGGCGGGAAGACTTCCCACGCCGCGGTCGTCGCCCGCGGCATGGGCAAGACGTGCGTGTGCGGCGCCGACGGCATCGATGTCGACGTCGAGGGTCGGCGCTTCACCGCCGGTGGGCGCTTCGTTCGGGAAGGTGACGTCGTGTCCATCGACGGGACCAGCGGGCATGTGTACGCCGGTGCTGTGCCGGTGCAGCCGTCGCCGGTCGTGCGGTACTTCGAGGGCGCGCTGTCGCCCGGCGCCGATCCGCTGGTCGCCGCCGTCGACCGGATCCTCAGCCACGCCGACAAGGTGCGCCGGCTCGCGGTACGCGCCAACGCCGATACCGCCGGCGACGCCTCCCGCGCCCGCCGGTTCGGCGCGCAGGGCATCGGCCTGTGCCGCACCGAACACATGTTCCTCGGCGAGCGACGCCCGCTGGTCGAACGGCTCATCCTCGCCGGCACTGACGAGGACCGCGACGCCGCCCTGGCGGACCTGCTGCCGTTGCAACGGGCCGACTTCGTGCAGCTGTTCGAGGCAATGAGCGGGTTGCCGGTGACCATCCGGCTGATCGACCCGCCGCTGCATGAGTTTCTACCGCCGTTGGACGACCTCGCGGTGAAGGTCGCCCTCGCCGAGTCCCGCGGTGAACCCGACGGTCACGACCGTGCGCTGCTGGACGCGGTCCAGCGGATGCATGAGGAGAACCCGATGCTCGGCCTGCGTGGTGTCCGGCTCGGTCTGGTCGTGCCGGGGCTGTTCGCGATGCAGATCCGGGCTGTTGCCGAGGCCACCATCGCCTGCCGGGAACGTGGCGTCACCGTCCTGCCCGAGATCATGGTACCGCTCGTCGGCGCGGTCCAGGAGCTCGAGGCCGTCCGCGAGGAGGCGCTGCGGCTGCTGGGCCCGCTCGGCGTCGACGCCCGGATCGGCACCATGATCGAGGTACCGCGGGCTGCGCTGACCGCCGGGGAGATCGCCCGGGCTGCGGACTTCTTCTCCTTCGGCACCAACGACCTGACCCAGATGGGATGGGGCTTCTCCCGCGACGACGTCGAAGGTGCCTTCTTCACCCGCTACCTGGAGCTCGGCATCTTCGGCGTGTCACCGTTCGAGTCGATCGACCGCGACGGCGTCGGCCGGCTCGTCCGCATCGCCGTGGACGAAGGTCGCCGCACCCGACCGGATCTGCACATCGGCGTCTGCGGCGAACACGGCGGCGACCCGCAGTCGATCCACTTCTTCCACGACGCCGGCCTCGACTACGTGTCCTGCTCACCGTTCCGGGTGCCCGTCGCCCGCCTCGAAGCCGGCCGGTCGGCAGTTGCCGCCACCGGCTCCGACACCCGCTGAAAGGGTACGACCATGCGTGTTCTGGTCACCTACGCCGACGACGACGGCGCGTCCGCCGACACCGCCCGCCTGATCAGCGACACCCTGCTGCTGCACGGACTCCACAGCGTCTTGCGACCGATCGGCAGCAACGGTCGCAACGACACTGGCCAGGACGGCAGCGCCGCCAGCGTCGACAGTACCGCCGGGTTCGACGCGGTGATCCTCGGCAGCACCGCGCTCACCGGGCGCTGGCGGCGGCACGCGGTGCGGTTCGCGACAACGCAGCAGCACCACCTGCGTCGCCTCCCCGTCTGGCTCTTCTCCAACAGCCCCGCCGGCACCGCCCTGACACCACAACCGCCGATCGACCTCAGCACCGTCGAAGACGCGCTCTGCGCGCTGGACCATCGGTCGTTCCTGGCCGTCACCGCGCCGGCCGCACCGTGGACACTCCGCGGCCTCGAACCGGACCCCGCAGAAGTGTGCGGCTGGGCGCACACCATCGCCACGACGCTCCAGCTGACAGCCAACGCCGAAACCTAGGTTCCCGCACCTTCACGACCCCTCAACAGCCCCGCGCCGTAGCAGCCCCGACGACCGCCGAAACACCCACACACGCAGTAACAGACAGCTGAGGAGGACCTCATGAACACCACACGGATCGTCGTTGGATTCGACGGATCCGGCGAAGCGCACGCGGCGGTGCAGTGGGCCGCCGCCGAAGCGGAACGGACCCACACCCAACTGCAGATCGTGCACACCTACCAGATCACCTGGCCCGGCGCGTTCTACGACGTCTCCGCCGAACTGATCGAAGAGGCTCAGCGCCGCGGCGAACAGCTCATCGCAGAGGCCGTCGCGCAGGTCCGCGAGCGCAGGCCCGGAGTCGACGTCATCGGCACTTCCGTGTACGCGACGCCCGCCGCGACGCTGCTCGACCTCGTCGACACCACGAAAGCCCCTGACACGACCACCGGTCTGCTCGTCGTCGGCAACCGCGGTGCCGGTGGCATCAGCAACCTGCTGCTGGGCTCCGTGAGCCAGCAGGTCGCGACCCACGCCACCGCGCCGGTCGTCGTCGTCCGAGGCCGCTGGGCCGCAACGGACGGGCCGGTCGTCGTCGGCGTCGACGGCTCTGCCTCATCGGAGACGGCGTTGGGGCTGGCGTTCACAGCCGCCGCCGCCCGCGGCACCGAGGTCGTCGCCATCCGCGCCTACCAACCGCCACCGCAACGCATGGTCCCGCTGCACGCCGCAGAGACGATCGAACGCAAAGCGCTAGAGGCGTCCCTCACGCCGTGGCGGCAGCAGTATCCGGGCATCAAGGTGGAGACGCTCGTGGCCGTCGGCTGGCCCGCCCAGGTACTCATCGGCGTTTCCCACACCGCCCAACTCATCGTGGTCGGCAGCCGCGGCCACGGCGGCTTCGCTGGCCTGCTCCTGGGCTCCGTCGGTCAGCAGCTGATGCACC
This sequence comes from Dactylosporangium sp. NPDC051087, assembly GCF_055586325.1. Lineage (NCBI taxonomy): Bacteria > Bacillati > Actinomycetota > Actinomycetes > Micromonosporales > Micromonosporaceae > Dactylosporangium > Dactylosporangium sp. NPDC051087. The sequence goes on from NZ_JBVJIJ010000058.1 coordinate 21,722, forward strand.
ACGCGGAGTGCCCAATCCTGATCGCGCACCAGCCGAAGCCGGCTGAGCAGCAGCCCGGCCCGGATGAGCGTTGATGGCCCACGCACCAAGCGTGTGCCCTCAACGGGCGGTGACGGCAATCCGTGTCCGGCCGGGCCACCACCCAGGGGCGACCGAGTGGCGGTAGCCATCAACGCCGCCAGGCGTCGGCTCACCGTCCATGTCGCACGACAGGGCGGCCGCGGCGGGCCCAGCCCGGCGCTGCCGGCTGGGCCCGCTGTACTGACACGCGTGTGGATACCGGCACGGAGGCCAGGAGATGCCAGGTGGCGTCGGCTACGTCGCCGGGCCGCAGGTTCTGAGCGCGCTGCGCAGCCGGCGGCACGACCCGGCCGGCAGCACCTCCGGGATTCGGTCCCGCCGGACGGGACGCAAGGCCCTGGCCGCTGCCCAAGGTGACACGGTCAAATGTTCTCAAGCAGTTGATCTGTACGCCTGCACCGCAGGTGTACCGGGGGAAAGGACCGATGATGTCCCGCACGCATGACGAGGTCGAAGTCCAGGTGCAGCTCCAGCACGGCATGGAGACCGAACTGCAGCGCTACGCCTGGGAGAAGGTCACTGCGGTGCTGGGACACACGGCACAGCCCGTCTTGTACGCCCGGGTCCGGATCGACCGCACCGCCAACCCGGCGGCGACCCGTCCGGTCACCGCCCGCGCCGAGATCGACGTCAACGGCCGCGTGCTGCACGCCGAGGCCTCCGCCGACACACCGCACGAGGCGGTCGACCTGCTGCGGGACCGGCTGCAGGCCCGCCTCGGCCATCAGCACACCGACCGATGACGCAACCGATCGTGGCAGAAGCTCTGTAGGGCTGGCAGCCACGCACGGCTCAGGACATACCGTGCCGCCATGGCCGACGTCCTCCCCGACGGCCATGGCGGCACGGTCAGGACCCTGGCTCAGGCTGCATGGCCGCCACGTCAGTTGCGGTCAACACCTGCACCAGCCGCTGCCGGGTTGCCTGCAGACGGTCCAGCAGGACCAGACTGGACCGGGTGGCCAGCGTGTAGCCCAGAGCCGGATCGAGGTCACACAGGTGGCGTACGGCGGCTGCGTCCAGCTCGACCGTCATCGTGGTCTGCACGGCCACCGCCCCGAAGTGCCAGCGATGCGGTGCAAGCAGCCACGACCAGCCGAGCACCGAACCGGCGCCGAGCGCGTCGATGACGACGTCACCGTGGTTCGGCACCTGGAAATCCAGGTGCACAGCACCATCGACGATGACCCAGAACCTGTCGGCGGGCTCACCCTCCCGAAACAGTCTGTTGCCGGCGTGGAACATCGAGCGTTGCGAGCAAAGCTCGATGCGGCGCAGCTGGTGCTCATGCAGCCCGGCGAAGAACGGCTGGCCGGCCAGCAGGGCAAGAGTCATCACAAATCTCCTCTGCGGTGCCCGCCGGTGCGAGATGGCGGTTCGCCCGACGATATCGACGGACCGGGGATACGATGCAGAGTCGAAAGACCCCTGCCCGGCGCCGATCGGCAGCACGAACACGGCGACCGCAACGCGCCGTCGGACGGTTCTCGTCATCCGCAGCAGGGCACCATGCTGCACTCTTGTGGACAGTCCGGGCCGCGTGGCGTAACCGCAACCTTGCCTGCCGGAGCACCTGGACGCGGCTTGAAATGGGGGATACCCCAGGTGGAAGTGCACGCCTTGGTCGTGCCGGTGCCGGTGATCGCATCTATTGGATGTTCGACAGCGCCGACGACTGGCTCGCCATGCCGTAGCGCTTGCCCGGGCGGCAATCGACACGCAGCGGAAGGTCGTCTACCAACCGGTCGACCTGCAGCCGGGGCCGTCTGGTGACCGCGCTGGAAGCAGGCGGGTGGATGTGGTCTCGGCGCAGGGCACCGGTCGGGCCGTCATCAACGATGCCGTCGCCCTCGCCGGAGGTTCGTTCGATCCTGCCGCCGCCGCCGTCGTTGGCGGTCTCAATGTCAGGCAGCGCAGGCTGCAGGGCACCCCGCGCTGCTCGCCATCATCGATCAAACGTTGGCCGCTGCGGACGGCCCCGGCGTCGAGACGCTTGTGGGCTATGAGTTCACGCTCAACCGCATCCTCGTCGACGGCTTCGCGGGCATTGTCTGTCAGTACGACACCCGCCGGTTCAACCATCCGCAGCTATGCGCCGTCGGTATGGCGCACACCGCATCGACGCAACCCGGCGTCGCTGACCAGGACGTGCCTCCCCTGCGGATTCGGCGACATCCCGGGCCGCGGCCGTGACCGAGCGGCGACAGCAACCTGCCAACCGCACGGCGGCGCAGACCAGCATCCCAGACCTATCCAAGAACTGGACCACGCCTCACCGTCGGCGTTAGCCGGCTCTGCTGCGTCGAAGGCGCGACGGCCCGGAGGCTGCTCTGGCAATCGCGACAACCCACAACTCACGGCGACGTCAACGGATGCCCCACCGTCCTGACCAACCAGTAGCAGCAGTCGAGCCAGGGCAAGGTGCCGGTGACGGGAGGCCACGCATCGCCGGTCCAGCGGCCACTGGCTGGTCGGAGCGTGCTGCGTAGGCGGGTCAGGATCGTCGTTGCCGGCCAGCTGGCTAAGGGTCTGTGCGGCCACGTGCGGGGCAGCTCGGTGGGGTGTCCACTCGGTTGAGGGGCAGTGCATACGTGGCCCGGCTGTTGATGTTCACGGCCAGCGGCGGTGCCCCCGCACGGACCGTGCTGTTGCCGCCAGACGCGGAGTTTGCTTCCGCGGTCAGGCGTTCATCTGGAGGTCGGCGCTGCGCCGGTACGGGGGCGACCGGAGCAGGAGCACACCGAGGTACGTGAGCCATGCCGCGAACGTTGCCTGCGTGCAGGCAGCGATCAGAGGGCCGGTGAGCCACGGGAAGGCCCCGGCGATCTGACATATCCCCGCTCCTGTCCCGGCGGCCGCTGCACCCCAGCCCAGGGTGTGTCGAGGCGCCGCGATGGCCAGCATGATGAGGGCGCCGCTGATCAGCAGAGTGGCCTCGTGTGCGCCGCCGTAGTAGAGGGAGACGATGAGCGCGGTGGTGGCATGGTTGTCGAGGTCGATGCCGTACACCGGTTACATCAGCCGCCCGTGCACGATGCCGAGCGTGAGGGTGACCGATATGGCTGCGGCGAGCATGCCGCAGCCGAACCCGATCCAGGGCCTGCCGGGTCCGTCGAGACGGTAGAGCGCGGGTACCACAGGAATGAGCAGCGCGGCGACGACCACCAGCGATTCGTTGGTCCATGTCAGCAGCTCCTGGTGGGATTGCAGCCACAGCCGCAGCTGCGGATCGGCGGGTGGTGGTTCTCCTACGAGCAGGTCGAGGACCGCCTTGAGCAGGACAAGACCACCGCTGGTCATGGCGGTGATGCCGCCCAGAATGAACGGCCGCGCTGGGCCGGGAGCACGGTCTTGCGCCCGATGTTCCTCGGGGTGCGGCGCCGGTACGTGCACGCTGATCTCCTGTCGCGCAGGCTCCCGCAGCCTTCCATCGTCCGAATGCGGCGGCAAGCCAACGATCGTGGTCGACCGCCGGCGGGTCAGCCGGCCGGGACGTCACGGCGGGTCGTGCCGGTGACGCCGAGCAGCGTGGCGGCGGCGCCGACGGCGAGTAGGACGAGCAGGCTCTGCGGGTTCGGGTGCGGCCCGGCGATGTCGGGCACGTGCTGGAACATGCCAGCGTCGCGAACCCGGGCAGGGACGCCGAGGAGGTCACCGAGCAGGGCGAGTCCGCCACCGGCGACGAGTGGAAGCCACGCCGCGCTGGTCCAGCGTGGCCACCGCCCGGCAAGGACCGCGGCGCAGCCGGCCAGGACCATCGTGGCCGGCCACTGCCCCACGATGTAGGTGAAGGCCCGTGCAGCGACGTGCGGGCCGTCGATGACCGTGGGCGCGACGAGCGCGCTGCCGGCGCCGGTGACGGTGAGGATGGCAAGGCTGGCGCCGGCGGTCACCGCGAGTTGCCCGGCCAGCGGCACCCAGCGGCGCACACCGACGGCGAGGATGTGGTCGGTCAGGCCGGCCTGCTCGTCGTGGCGACTTCTGGACACTGACAGCACCGCGAAGGCGGACACGATGAGCCCGACGGTCGTGCCGGTGTAGGCGAAGTACGCGGCGGCCGGGTCGCCGGTGCCGAGCTGCGCGGCCAAGAACCCGCCGAGGTCGTCGTCCTGGCTCTGCTGGACCACCCCGGAGCCCATCGCGGAGAACAGTGTCCCGATCCCGGCCGTCGCGATGGTCCAGGTGAGCACCGACCGGCGCTCCAGCCGCGCCAGGAACCCGATGGTCGACCTGACGTGCAGGCGGGCGTCGCGGCTGCCGCGGCGGCGGAGCAGCCCGGCGCGGTACTCCCGCCGGTCCGCCAGGACCTGCACGAGGCCGGCCAAGGCGACGACCTCACCCAGGTTCACGGCGAGGACCCACCAGCGGTCCTGCAGGAACGGATGGGTGGTCGCCCGCAGCCCCAGCGGGGTGCCCCAGTTCAGCCAGCCGACGTGCTGGGTTCGGCGAATGCACGGATCCCGAACGCGGCACCGACCGCCGCGAACCCCAGCACCCGTGCGCCGGTACCGGACGGCACGACCTGCGCGGCGAGCAGGGTCAGCGCGGCGAACAGCAGGAAGGTCAGGCCCATGACGCCGCTGAACACCGCGGCGCCGCGCCAGGTCACGCTGTCGACGCGGCCCGTCGCGGCGCCGACCGCGATCGTGCAGCCGACGGTCAGGACGCCGGCGACGACGGTCAGCAGCAGCCACGCGGTCCGCAGCGGTGTGCGCGGGTCGATCCCGCACGAACGCAGCAGCTCCAGGGTGCCGTCGTCCTCCGCGGTGCGGGTGACGGCGACCGCGACGATGACCGCCATGATCGCCGCGAGGATCGTGGCGAACGCGCCGATCTCCCACGTGAACATGAGCGCCGGCGTCCCCGGGTCGGCGAGGTTGCCGTACATCAGTGTGGTGGCGGCGTTGTGCTGCGCCAACGCGGTGGCCACCTGCCGCTGCTGGTCGGTCTGGTACGTCGACTGGTACGCCGACACCGTCCCGGCGGTCATCCCGATCAGCAACAGCAGCCACGCACCGAGCATCAACCGGTACCGGCGGGCGAGGAGCCCCAGCAGGGTCATCGCGCCGCCACCTCGTAGTGCCGCAGGAACAGGTCCTCCAGGTTCGCCGGGGTGCAGGTGATGTCCTGTGCCTCGACGCTGGCCAGCAGGCCGAGAATTGCCGGGACCTGCTGACGTGGCACGTTGAGCCGCAGACCCGTCCCGCCAGGAGGTGCGGTCGCTGCGGGAACATCCTGTATGTGCGGGTCCGGTGCCGCTGGTGTCACCCCGAACCGTCGCAGCGCATCGGTGACCGGGTCGGCCTGCTCGGTGGTGATTCGTGCGGTGATCTTGGAGGCGGCGAGGTGCCGCATGTCGGTGAGACGCCCGGATTCCACCAGCCGGCCGTCCTTGATGATGGTCACCGACTCGCACAGCGCTTCGGCCTCAGCGAGGATGTGGCTGGACAGCAGGACGGTGCGTCCGGCGGCTACGGCGTCGCGGACGCAGCGCTGGAACAGCTCCTCCATCAGCGGGTCCAGCCCGGACGTCGGCTCGTCCAGGATCAGCAGTTCGGTGGGGGCGGCGAACGCCGCGATGAGGATGACCTTCTGCCGGTTGCCCTTGGAGTAGGCGCGGACCTGTTTACGCGGGTCGAGCGCGAAGTCGGCGATCAACCGTCGCTCGGCGGCGACGTCACGAGCGCCGCGTAGGCCCGCCAACGCGTTCAGGACCTGCTGCCCGGTCAAGTTCGGCCACAGGTTCACCTCACCCGGCACGTAAGAAATCCGTCGGGTGACCTCAGCGGCCCGCTGCCTCGGGTCCAGGCCGACGACCCGCACCTGCCCGGCGGTGGCCTGGTAGAGGCCGAGGAGGACACGGATCGTGGTGGACTTCCCGGCCCCGTTCGGGCCGAGGAACGCGTGCACCTCCCCGGTCCGTACGCGCAGGTCGAGACCGTCGACGGCGGTGAACCCGCCGAACCGTTTCACCAGGCCCTGCACGTCCACGACGTGACTGTCACCCATGATCATCCCCCATTTTTTCGATCGCGGTCACGAGCGCATCGGCGATGGTCCGGTCGAGTGGGCGGTCGGCAGGCTCCGCCAACCGGACGTACAGGTCCGCGGCTCGGCGCACGACGTCCAGGTCCAGCGACCCGAATACCCGCGGCAGGTCCGCGCCGAGGTGGCCACTGATCCGGTCGACGACCGCCGCCGCGATCCGGCGCATCTCCTCGCGGCTCATGCGCCCGGCGGCGTCGGACCGTGCGGCGATCTGACCGAACACGGAAAGGCTCTCGGCGCGGCTGGCGTCTGTGAAGCGTTCGTACAGCACCGCCGCCTCCGGCGGCATGTCCCCGCGGTACAACGCGACCTCCATGAAGTCCCGTTCCCGGCGGATCACCCGCCGGACCTGTTCGTCACCCGCCCGGCGTTCCAGGTCGTCGTAGAACCGGGCCATCGCCGCCGGCATCGGCGACAGGTGTTCGCCCTGCTCGACCGACGCCATCAGCTGTCGGACCCGGTTACGCTGGGCCCGCAACTGTTCCAACTGTTCCTCCAGCGCGACGACGGTGGCCCGCAGGTCCGTCAGCGCCGCCGTCCGGTCAGCAGCGCCGGCCGCTGCCGCCCGGCCCGTCCCGCCGGAACGCTCCGGCGCGGCGAGGATACCGGCGATGCGGGACAGCGGTACCCCGGCCTGGGCCAGCCACCGGATCCGGGTCAGCCGCGCCACGTGCGTCAGGTCGTAGTGGCGGCAACCATCGCGGACGGCGGGCACCGGCAGCAGACCGATCTGGTGGTAATACCGGATCGCGCGGACGGTGGCACCGGTCAGATCAGCGATCTCCTTGACTCGCACGCCGCCAGTGTCAGCTGTGACGTTACGTCACAGTCAAGGGTGATCCTTGACGCTGATCGCGGTCACGTCACCGCCCCGCCCGGCGCCGTACGATCCCGTCCGCGGCCGGCTCGCTCGGCCCATCGCAGGCGGGACTTTCGCCTCTGCTGCACCGCCCCGCGGTGGCCGAAACTCGACGTGTCAGATCATCAAGAGGGGAACAGGACCATGCGACGCAAGACGTTCGACCTACTTGTCAGCTCCGCCGGCGCCGTGGCGGCCATCGCGCTGCTGCTCGTCGGCGTGCTTGTCCTCGTCGGCGCGAACTTCGCCAACAGCAACGTCACAGACAACCTCCGCCCGCAGAACATCAGCTTCCCGGCCGCGGCAGCGCTGAAGCAGGAAGGCATCACCAACCAGAACATCCTCGACCACGCCGGCGAGAAGGTCGAGAACGGCGCCCAGGCCAAGGCGTACGCCGACTACATCGGCACCCACCTGGAGAAGGTCAACAACGGCAAGACCTACAGCGAGACCAGCGAAGAGTCGCGGGCCAACCCCTCCGACACCGCCCTAGCCGGCAAGGTCCAGACCCTCTTCCGCGGTGAGATGCTGCGCGCCACGCTGCTCAACGCCTACGGCTGGTGGTTCGTGTCCCAGGTCGCCATGTGGGCCGGGTACACCGTCATCGTCCTGGCCCTGATCATGCTCGTCCTGACCGCGCTGGGCTTCCGGCACCTGCGGCGCACCCCCGACACCGCCCAACTGTAGATCCACGATTGATCCGCGGCGGCCCGGCCGGGCCGCCGCGAGCCGGGTTGCCGGAGCGCACAGCGCACGGCCGCACCCTCACCGGGACAACACCAACCATCGCGTCGCACACCGCTGAGAAGGAGAGCGGCATGACCACGTTGCCCATCGCCGGGAACGAACCGCTCACTCAGGCAGCGGCCGCCGCGCTGCGCGCACCGTCATTGCTCAACTCGCAGCCGTGGCGCTGGCACCTGACAGACAACCGCGCCGAACTGCGCGCCGACCGGACCCGGCAGCTCACCGCACTGGACCCCACCGGCGAACTGCTCCTGCTCAGCTGCGGCGTCGCCCTGCACCACGCCGTCACCGCCCTGCACGCCGCCGGCCACGCCGCCGTCGTGACACACCTGCCCGACCCGGCCGAACCCGATCTCGTCGCACGCCTGCAGCTCAGCCACCGCATTCCCGCCGACGCGACACTGTACGCGGCGATCGGCCGACGACGGACTGACCGCCGACCGTTCGGTGACCAGCGGCCCACCGAAGCCGATCTCGACGCCCTCACCGACGCCGCACAACCGTACGCGACACGCCTGCACATCCTCACCGAAGACGAGCTCCCCCGCTTCACAGCGGTGGTCGCATTCGCCGGCGGGATCGAGCGCGTAGACCTGCGATACAGCGAGGACGTACGGGAATGGACCAGACGTGCCGAGTCCGCCTGCGACGGGGTGGCCGCGTCCAGCGTCACCGCGGCCGCGCAGCACCGCATCGCCGTGCGGGACCTCGCCGTGACGCCCCAGCTGGCCGCGGGTACCGGTACCGATCGGGGAACCGTCTACGCCATCCTGCACACCGATACCGACACACCACACGACTGGATCAACGCCGGCGCGGCGACCTCGGCGATCTGGCTGACGCTGACCGCCCGCGGTCTCGCCGCTTCCCCGATCAGCGACGTGATCGAGGTCCCCACCACCCGGAAGGCTCTGCGCCAGCTGCTCGGCGACGGCACACACCCCGCCCTCGCGCTGCGGGTCGGAACTCCAGTGGCAGGGCTGCCGTCACCACCGGCAACGACGCGACGCTCGAACACGCGTACCGTCGTGCGGTAACAGCACGACAGTCCCGTCGACCGACGGCCAGTCGGCCACATCGGTCGGTACGGAGTCCATACCGGCATCCTCGATGCGGTGTCGGCCTCGGCGACGTCCTCAGCGGCTCGGTCAACCTCCCTGTGCTCGTACATCGCGCGACGCCGTTCATTGATCGCGTAATGAGGTTCGCCGCGTAATGGCGCGGGACTGGTCCTCACCCCAACCAGCGTCACGCTGGAACCTCGGCCGTTGCCCGCAGCGCGCCGCCGTTCGTGCAACCGATCCGCGCTGACCGTCCGAGCCCGTGGCGTCAACCACGACAGAGACATCTTCGGCGTCGCCGTTCAACCGCCAGTCCACCGGCGGCCGCGGTCACGCCACCAGGGCTGGCCGCCGCGTCGGCGATCGGCGCAGGGTTTCGCCGAACGTCCCGATAGGACCCGCACCGCCTACAAGTTCTCGTCATTGCGGACCAGTCAGACGCTGTTACACACCACGGCTCCTGCGCCAGCAGACCCGTCAGGGTGAGCGCGGCGACGGTCGCGGGTGAGCTGTCGACCCTGACGATGTCCGGTCCGCCGCCGGTCACGGTCCGGCCGCGGACACGGCGACCGGCACGCGGGCGTGCGTGGCGACCTGTTGGCTGACGGAGCCCAGGAGCAGGTTCGCGATGCCACCCGCACCGCGTTACCGACGACGATCATCCTGGCGCCGTTGTGGCCGAGGTCAAGCAGAGTCGTCGCCAGCCGGGGTGTGCACCACGGTGACGGTGGCATCGATGCTGGTGCCCCGGGCGCGGACCACCGCGGCGACACCGGCCGCGATCTCCTCGGCGCGGCCTCGCAGCTCGGCGGCCTCGTCGGCGGTCGGACGATAGAGGGTGACCGTCGGCCAGCCGAGCTGGTAGGCGTGCACGATCTGTAGCGGCGCGCCGGTTCGCTCCCGCCTCATCGGCGCCCCCGTCCACCGCTCGGCGCGACTCGTCGGGGCCGTCGAATCCGACGACGATCCTGGTCCCGTCCATTGTCTCCTCCTGTGTCCGGCTCTCGGCATCAGCGTCAACCGGCCTCCACGGTGAAGGCAGAGGCATCCGGATCGGCCGATGTGGGCCGATGTGGGCCGCCCTCAACGCCGCGGCAGCCTGAACGTCCGGTCTGCGGCCCGCGCCGCGTCGTGGTTGGCCGGGTGCGCTGCGCGGTCGACGATCTTCTGCGTTGAGCATGAACAGCCGGAACTCCGCGGCGACGGCGTCGCGGGGGGCGTAGTTGCCGATCGCGACGGCCCGCGGAGTGCGTGGTAGCGCGCCAAGAAACGGGGGGAACGCCGCTTCGGTGACGGTTCGCGTGGTACGCACGTGGATCGGTTTGCAGCGTCGACATGGAAGCAGGGTCGGCGGGCGGTGCCGCACGGGACTTTCGGCCCGTGTGTCGCGACCGGCGCCGGGTCAGGGTGGGGAAAGGCAACATTCCTTGGAAGGGAGTAGATCGATGAGTTCGCTGCTGGTACGGGATGTGATGAGCACCGCTGTGGTCACTGTCGCGCCCGATCTCGGGTACAAGCAGATCGTCGATCTGCTGATCGCGTTCGGTGTCAGCGCCGTCCCGGTCGTGGCTGGCCGGCACGTGCTCGGTGTGGTCTCTGAGGCGGATCTACTGCACAAGGTCGAGTTCGACGGCGCCGACGTGCACGCCGGGCTCTTCGAACGCCGCCGCACCCGCCAGGCCAAGGATAAGGCGGCCGGTGAGCACGCCGAGGCGCTGATGACGGCCCCGGCGGTCACGGTCCTCGAGACGGCGACGCTCACCGATGCCGCGCGGCTCATGGAGCAGCGCGACGTCAAGCGGCTGCCTGTGCTCGACGAGGCCGGGAGCCTCGTGGGCATCGTCTCCAGGCGGGATCTGCTGCGTCGGTACCTGCGGGAGGACACCGCGATCCGCGACGACGTCATCGAGTCGGTGCTGCGCGGCATCATGTGGATCGACCCGATCGAGGTCGGCGTGACGGTCACGGCCGGACACGTGACCCTGGCCGGGAAGATCGACCGCCGCAGCAGCGCCGAGATCGTCGCGCGCTTGGTCCGCCGCCTCGACGGTGTCGTCGGCGTCACTGACGACGACCTGTGGTGGGGCTTCGACGACACGAAGACCCACCTCAGCCACACCTTCGATGCCTGAGGCGTCCAGCCCGGAGGAGGCCGGCATGGCATCGCACACCCGGATCGTCGTGGGTTTCGACGGTTCCGCGGACTCGTGGGCCGCTGCCCGTTTCGCCGTGGCGGAGGCCACGTCGGGCCACGGGGTCATCCGCGTCATGCACTCGCTGCTGGACAGGGTCGCTTACGCGGTGCTGTTCCCGCCTGACCTGACCGCCGACGCCCAGGCTGAGGCGCACCGGCTGCTGGACACAGCACGTGCCGAGCTGGTGCGGGCGGCGCCCGGCGTCGACGTGCAGACGGTGCTCGCGCAGCGTGCCCCAGGCGCCGCGCTGGTGCGCGCGTCCCGGTCTGCGGACATGGTCGTGCTGGGACGGCACGGCCACGGCCGGCCGCCTGCAGGCGGCGGGTTCCGACGGGTCCACGTCGGTGCGGTCGCGACGCACGTGATGACGTACGCGTCCGGTCCGGTGATCGTGACCGGGTCAGAGACCGCGACTGGTGCTGGAACCGGCCCGGCCGTGGACCTGCAGGCCGGCGACGACATCGGTCCCGTCGTGCTGGGACTCGACACGTCCGTGCCGTCCGCGGCGGCGATCGCGTACGCCTTCAACGCGGCCCAGCGCCGCGGAACCAGCATGCGGATCTGCTGTGTCAGGCCGTACAGCGGCGAACCCTGCGACGACGCCGAGGCCCGGCTGGGGCTCAGCCACGCCATCGGCGGGTGGCGGACCGTGTTCGCCGACGTCCCGGTCGCGCTGGACGTGCTGCAGGGCATCGACCCGACCGCCCGGCTGCTCGACGCCGCAGCCGGTGCTGCGCTGCTCGTCGTGGGTGCCCAGGACCGCGCCAGGCTCCCGCGGACCGCGGCCGTGCCGGACACGCTGGTGCGCAACGCCGTGTGCCCAGTGGCCGTCGTGCGCTCCTCGCACGAGACGGGACCTTGGTCGCCCCTGGGCGGGACCTCGGGCACTGGGATCGATGTGCTTACCGCCGAAGGATGAAGACGCGGGCCGGCGCGGCCCGCTCCACGGGAAGGACGTGACGTGATGACGGCGCTCGCCGAGCAACTGGACGTGTCCGTCGAAGGTGCAGCACCGGCGGTTGACCGGTTGGTGACCAGGGCGCTGCGGGCTCTGGACGGCTATGCCGCACTCGACCAGGAGCGGATCGATCACATCGTGAAGAAGGCCTCCGTCGCGGCGCTCAGCCAGCACGGGCACCTTGCCGAACTGGCGATCGAGGAGACCGGCCGCGGCGTGTTCGAGGACAAGGCCGTCAAGAACGTGTTCGCCTCCGAGCACATCGCGCACAGCCTGGCAGGGCTGCGCACTGTCGGGGTCGTGTCCCGCGACGAGATCAACGGCATCGTGGAGATCGCCGAGCCAGTCGGCGTCGTGTGTGCCGTCACGCCCGTTACCAACCCGACGTCCACGACGGTGTTCAAGGCGCTGATCGCGTTGAAGACCCGCAACCCGGTCGTGTTCGCGTTCCACCCGGCCGCGCAGCGGTGCAGCGCCGAGGCCGCGCGCGTAGTGCGCGACGCCGCGGTCGCCGCCGGCGCGCCCCGCGACTGCATCCAGTGGATCGAGGCGCCGTCCATCGAGGCGACGCAGGAGCTCATGCGGCACCCCGGCGTGGCGGTCATCCTTGCCACCGGCGGCGGTGGGATGGTCCGCGCCGCGTACTCCGCCGGGAAACCCGCGCTGGGCGTCGGGCCCGGCAACGTCCCCGCGTACATCGACCGCAGCGCCGACGTGGTCCGCGCCGTGCACGACGTGGTGGTGTCCAAGACCTTCGACAACGGCATGATCTGCGCCTCCGAGCAGGCCGTCATCCTCGACGAGACGATCGCCGAGCAGGCCCTCGCCCAGTTCGAGCGGCTGCACGCGCACGTCGCGACCCCGCACGAGAAGGAGCTGCTGGAGAAGTTCATCTTCGGCGTCGCGGCCGGCAGCAACTGCGCCGGCGCCAAGCTCAACCCGGACGTCGTGGGCCGCAGCGCGGCGTGGATCGCGGCCGGTGCCGGGTTCGAAGTGCCCGCGGCGACGTCAGTCATCCTGGCCCCGGTCGGCGGCGTCGGCCCCGACGAGCCGCTGACCCGGGAGAAGCTGTGCCCGGTCCTGGCCCTGCTGCGAGTCGGCTCGTGCGAGGAAGGATTCCGGCGCGCCGAGGAGATGGTCGAGCTCGACGGCCTCGGGCACAGCGCCGTCATCCACACCGCCGACGCCGCGACCGCGGAGGCCTACGGCAAGCGGGTCAAGGCGGTCCGGATCATCTGGAACTCCCCGTCGTCGCAGGGCGGCATCGGCGACGTCTACAACGCGTTCCTGCCCTCACTGACGCTGGGCTGCGGCAGCTACGGCCGCAACTCCGTGTCCGGCAACGTGTCCGCGGTCGACCTGCTCAACATCAAACGCATCGGGCAGCGCACCAACAACCTGCAATGGTTCAAGATCCCGCCGAAGATCTACTTCGAGCCCAACGCTATCCGATACCTCTCCGACATGCTCGACGTCCACCGGGTCACGATCGTCACCGACCCGACCATGACCAGGCTCGGCTACGTCGACCGCATCCGCGGTGTCCTGCGCGGCAACGCCAACCCCGTCACCGTGCAGATCCTCGACAGCGTCGAACCGGAGCCGACGATGGCGAACGTCGAACGCGGCGCCGAGCTCATGCGATCGTTCCGCCCGGATACGATCATCGCCCTCGGTGGCGGGTCGCCGATGGACGCGGCGAAGGTGATGTGGCTGCTGTACGAGCACCCCGGCGTCGAGTTCACCGACATGCGGGAGAAGTTCTTCGACATCCGCAAACGGGCGTTCACGTTTCCGACCCTGGGCCGGTTGGCCCGCCTCGTGTGCGTTCCGACCACGTCCGGCACCGGCGCGGAGATCACGCCGTTCGCCGTCATCACCGACACCAAGTCCGGCATGAAGTATCCGCTCGCGGACTACGCGCTCACCCCGAGCGTCGCGATCGTCGACCCGGTCCTGACCGCCGACCTGCCGCCGAACGTCACCGCCGACAGCGGCTTCGACGCCCTCACCCACGCCACCGAAGCCTTCGTGTCCGTGTACGCCAACGACTACACCGACGGCCTCGCCCTGCACGCCATCAAACTCATCTTCGAACACCTGCCGGCGGCCGTGCACCACGGCAGCACCGACCCGGTCGCCCGGGAGAAGATGCACAACGCCGGCACCATCGCCGGCATGGCATTCGGCAACGCGTTCCTCGGTATGGTCCACGCCCTCGCGCACACCCTCGGCGCCACCTTCCACATAGCGCACGGGCGCACCAACGCGATCCTGCTGCCGCACGTCATCCGGCACAACGGACAGGTTCCGGCGAAGCTGACCGCCTGGCCGAAGTACGAGCGGTACGTCGCCCCTGAGCGGTTCCAGCAGATCGCTGCCGCGCTCGGCCTGCCGGCCCGCACGCCCGATGAGGGCGTCGAGTCCTACGCCGCCGCCGTGGAGCGGTTGCGCGCCGAGGTGGGCATCGAGGCATCGTTCCAAGCCGCCGGTGTTGACGAGCACACGTTCCTGGACGCGCTGCCGCAGCAGGCGATGAACGCCTACCTGGACCAGTGCGCCCCGGCGAACCCGCGGATGCCGATGCTGGAAGACCTCCGAGAGATCATGCGGACCGCCTACTACGGCACCACCCGGTCATGAACCGGGCATGGTGGCGGCGCTGGACGGCGGTGACGACCGTCGGGGAACTCGCCGGGTTCGTCGTCCCGGCGACCGTCGGCGCCACCGCCGCGACAGCCCGGTGGCCGGACGGCATCACCTACCCGGCGGTCCTCGCCGCCGGGTTCGTCGAAGGCAGCCTCCTCGGCTATGCGCAGGCGGCCGTGTGGCGTTCCCAGCTGCCCAGGCTCGCGGTACGCAGGTACTGGACCGCGACCGGCGCTGCGGCGATCCTCGCGTACTCCGTCGGGATGCTGCCCGGCACACTCGGCGAGCGGCTGACCGGCCTGCCGATACCGGTGCTGATCGCTGCCGGGCTGGTGGCGGCGACGGTGCTGCTGGGCAGCATCGGCACTGCACAGTGGCTGGTCCTGCGCCGGGCCGGGGTCGACCGGCCGGTGTGGATCGCGACGACCGCCGGTGCGTGGACGGCGGCTCTGGCGGTCTTCCTGTTGACCGCGATGCCGCTGTGGCAACCCGGCCAGCCATGGTGGCTGATCACGGTCATCGGTGTCGGCTGCGGAGCCCTGATGGCCGCCACCGCCGCCGCGCTCACCGGCCTTGCCGCCGCCCGGCTCACCGCACACCTCGAACCGGAACGGGACATCCGTCCCGCACGGGATGTGACCACCGACCCTGCCGCCGACATCCGGCGCGGACGATCGTGAACGTGGAGCCACTGCTGCAGGAGGAGGTCGCCATGTCCCAGAATCTGCGAGCCGAGATCGACCAGGTCGCTGAGGCGTCCATCGCCGCGCTGCGCGCCCCCTCGATCCTCAACACACAGCCGTGGCGGTGGCGGTTGTCCGGCAGCTACGCGGAGCTGTGGGCCGACCGGTCCCGGCAGCTGGACGGCCTCGACCCGGACGGCCGGCTGCTGCTGCTGTCCTGCGGCACCGCCCTACACCATGCCACGGTCTCCCTGCTCGCCGCGGGTTTCGCCGCCAACATCACCCGCCTGCCCGACCCGCAGCGCCCGGACCTGATCGCATGGATCCGGCAGGGCGCCCCCTGCGCGGCCGACGACCTGCTGTACCGGGCCATCTACCAGCGGCGCACCGACCGTCGCCCGTTCAGCGGCATCCGGCCGGGGAATGCGATCCTTGACAGCCTCCGCACCGCCGCCGAACGCCACCGAGTCCACCTCCACGTCGTCTGTCCGGACCAGCTGACCGCGTTCGCCACCGCGGTCGCGCATGCCGGCGACGTAGAACACGGCGACACCCGGTTCCGTGACGACCTGGTGACCTGGACAACCCGTGGCCGGGACGACCGCGACGGCGTGTCGCCGCGCAGCACCGTGGCACCCACGCAGCGCACCATCGCGCCGCGGGACTTCAGCCTCGCCCGGCCGGCCGCGCTGGAACCCGGCACCGGCACCGACCACGGCACCGTCTACGTCATCTTCGCCGTCGACAGCGAAGAACCCGCCGACTGGATCGCCGCCGGTCTGGCGCTGTCCGATGTTTGGCTCACGCTCACCGCCCACGGTCTGGCCGCCTCCCCGATCAGCGAGGTCGTCGAGGTGCAACCCGTGCGGATCGCGCTGCGCCGGCTCCTCGGCGGTGTCGTCCACCCGGCCATCGCGATGCGGATCGGGTTCCCCGTCGGTGACGCAACACCGGTCCCGGCCTCCATCCGGCGCTCCGGCACCGACACGATCGGGCTGCCGGGGCAGCTGTGATTCTCTCGCGCGTCCGGGCTGCACGGCACCTGACGGCGGCGTAATCTCGGGCTGGTATGCCCGGGATGACTGCTGACTAACGACCACAGCCAGAACACGCATATCGCAGAGAGGACGTCCGGTGACCACTGTCGCGGACCCCACCATCGACGAGAACCTGACCCACACGCTCGGCCACCCCAGCGACGACGACGTCGCCCAACTGGACGCCTGGTGGCGGGCGAACAACTACCTCACCGTCGGCCAGATCTACCTGCAGGGCAATCCGCTGCTTCGCCGCCCGCTCACGCCGCAGGACATCAAGCC
>NZ_JBVJIJ010000059.1:0-34071 GCF_055586325.1 Dactylosporangium sp. NPDC051087
TGCGGGCTGCGCAGGGTCGCACCCCACAGCATCCGGTCGGCCCACAGGTCGGAGGAGAACGCGAACTCGCCGGTCACCTTCAACGTCCCGTCGGGGCGCTGCGGCGACGTGCCGATCGACCCCGCGGTCATCCCGGCCCCCCGGCGGCGAGCTTGACCGCGGCCACGATGTGCTCGTAGCCCGTGCATCGACACAGGTTCCCGGCCAGGGCCTCGCGGATGTCCGGTTCGCTCGGGCGGGGATGCCGTCGCAGCAGGTCGTGGACGGTGACGATCATCCCGGGGGTACAGAACCCGCACTGCACGGCGCCGGCGTCGAGGAACGCCTGCTGGATCCGGTGGAGCCGGCTCCGGCCGGCGATGCCCTCGACGGTGCGCACCGCACGACCCTCCACCTGTCCCGCGGCGACCAGGCAGGCACAGACCGGCGTATCGTCGAGGTACACCGTGCAGGACCCGCACTCGCCCTGCTCACACGCGTTCTTCGCGCCGGGGGCACCGAGCCGCTCCCGCAGCACGAACAGCAGGCTCTCCGCCTCACCCACGTCATCGGCGGTGGCGGCCGCACCGTTCAGGGTCAGCTTGATCCGCATCGGTACTCCTCCCACGCCCACCGCAGCGTCCGTCCACCTAGGACGGACAACGCCTGCCGCCGGTACACCGCGGTCCCGCGCAGGTCGTCGACCGGCCGGGCCGCGGCCGCGACGAGCTCACCGAACCGCGCGACGGCCGGATCGGACAACGGTCCCCGCGTCTCCCACGGCAGCTCGGCCGCGAAGGTCTCCGCCGCTGTCGCACGCAGGGGCGTCGGACCGGCCGACCCGATCCCGGTGCCGGCGCTGCGCCGCACGGGGTCGAGCGCCACCGCGAACGAACACATCGCGATCACCATCGCGTTGCGCGCGCCGACCTTCGCGAACTGCTGCGGGCCTTCCCGCAGCGGCACATGGACCGCCGCGATCAGCTCGTCGGGGGACAGCACATTGCGTTTCGGGCCGGCGAAGAACTCGGCCACGGCGAGCCGCCGCGTGCCGCGCGCCGCGGCCAGTTCGAGCTCGGCGCCGCAGGCGATCAGTGGCGGATGGGCGTCGCCGGCCGGCGAGGCGGAGCCCAGATTTCCGCCGACCGTGCCGCGGTTGCGGATCTGCGGCGAGCCGACCGTCCGAGCCGCCATCGCCAGGCCCGGCAGGCGACCGCCGAGCTCGTCGATGATCCGCCGGTACGTGACGCCGGCGCCGATCCGCAGCTCGCCGCCGTCGGCTCCCCATTCGGTCAGGTCGGTGACGCGGGTCAGGTCCAGCAGGGCCGCCGGCCGCCGGCGGCCGAAGTTCAGCGCCACCATCACGTCGGTGCCACCGCATATCGGCACCGCGTCCGGATGTTCCGCCTTGGCCGCGAGGGCTTCGTCCCAGGTGGACGGTGCGAGGAACTTCACGACGCCTCCCTGGGCAGTTGACAGCTGCTGTCACCGTATCGACGGACGGCTTCGACCCACATCTGTCTCAAGGCGAGGACCCGGCACGACCTTCGTAGGGAACGCCGGCAGCCGTGTCCGGTGTGCGGGCAGGGCCACGGCGGCCTCCCCGCCCTGAACGTCGGGCTGTCCAGAGGAAGCGGCCGAGGCGTGAGGCGGTCCGGCCGCAGGCGGCGAGCTGCTCCGCGCCGGACTCAGCCGCCGTGGCGAGGCTCGAGGGCGACCACGCCGTCGACGAGCGTGCGGCTGGAGGCGCCGTACCGGGGTCGCGGCACCGGCAGGGCCCGGTAGGCCACGACCTGCCAGCCCGGTTCCTCCAGCGGTGTCAGTGAGTCCAGCCCGAAGAGGGCCAGCCCGCCGGGGACGCGCCGGGCAAGGGTCTGCATCTGCCTGGCGGATTCCGCGCTGACGATGTCGGCGATCCAGTGCGCGGCGCCGGTCCGGTTCGCGAGCGTGGTCGACAGTGCCGTGACCGCTCCGGTCGGCAGGTACACCAGCAGGCCCTCGGTGAGCACGATCACGTCGCCGGACCGTCCCGTCTCGTCCACCACGGCGCTCACCGCGGTCCCGTCGCGGACGTCCAGGCCGACCCGCCGTACCGGGCAACTGTGCGGCCGGCCGTGCAGGGTCCGGTCCTTCAGTTCGACGACGGCGGGGTCGTCGGCCTCGACCAGCTCGCGGCATCCGGGCAGTCGCATCCGGTACGGCCGCGTGCAGAAACCGGCCCCGAGGTTCACCACCGCGGCCCCCGGCCGGCGCTCGAGCGCATCGACGAGCATGCGGTCGATGAGGACGGTACGGGCGACGACCTCGTCCCGCCCGGCGTCGGCGAGCCGCGCGATCGGCGCCGCCGCGGCGGGCGGCGTGAACAGCTCGGCGAGCGGGTCCGACACCCGGGGGCGCGGAAGGCGGCTCTCCGCGGCCCGGCAGGCCGCCGCTGCGTACGCGGTGGCCTGCACGGTCCGGTCGACGAGGGGGTTCATTCCCAGCGGAACAGCCAGGCGGCGCCGGCGGCGCAGACCACGACGGTGCCGCCCAGCACCGCCACATCGACGCCGATGGAGTCGCCCCGGTCCAGCCACGCCCATTGCAGCGCGTCGATCGCGTACGTCAACGGGAGGGCGTCGCTGAGCTTGCGCATCCAGTCGGGCATCAGCTCGAGCGGGACGGTGGCGCCCGTCAGGAAAATCATCGGGAAGTACACCAGGTTGGCGATGACCAGGGCCGTCTGCTCGCTTTTGGCGATGGAGGCGATCAGCAGGCCGATGCCGAACATGGCGGCGCCGGACAGCAGCGCCAGACCGGCGAACGCGAGCGTCCGCTCCGGCGCTCGCAGACCGAACACGAGCGAGCCGACGACGACGAGCAGGGCGATGCCCAGCACGCAGATGACGATGTTGATCAGCAGCTGCGCGGTGAGGAAGACGGTCGGCCGGGCGGGGGTCCCCCTCAGCCGGCGCAGAAACCCGCGGGAGCGGTACTCGACCATGCCCAGCGGGAAGCTCATCAGCCCGGCGACGGCGAGGACGAGGCCGACGTAGGCGGGCACGGACACGTCGACGGTGCCGAGGCCGTCCCACAGGTCGGACGGCTTGTTGCCGTAGATGCCGCCGAAGATGCCCAGCACCATGACCGGGAACACGAGGCCGAAGAACAGCGGCGGGAAGTTGCGCAGCATTCGCCTCGACTCGAACGCCAGGACGCTAGGAAACATCGACGTTGTCCGCTTCGCTCGGGGCCGTTCCGGCGGCCTGCCCGGTCAGGTTCAGGTACGCGTCGTCCAGCGAGGCCGGCAGCTCCCGCGCGGTGGTGCCGTGTTCGGCCAGGACCCGGTCGACGTCCCCGCGGCGTGCCGGCTGCACCTCGAGCATCAGCCGCTGCCCGGCCGGCTCCACCCGCACCCCGGAACCGAGTCCGGTGAGGCCTTCGGCCAGCTTCCGGTTGCCGCCGGCGCCGTCGAGCACGAGCCGGGCCGAGTCGCCGGCGTGGTCCCGGATCAGCTCGGTGGGTGTGCCGGTGGCTACGACGCGGCCCTTGAGCAGCACGTTGACCCGGTCGCAGAGGTACTCGACCTCCTCCATGTGATGCGAGGTGATCACGATGGTGAGGCCGTCGCGGTTGCGGCGGCGCAGTTCGTCCCAGACCATGCGCCGGGCGGCGGGGTCCAGGCCGTTGGTCAGCTCGTCGAGGAAGACCACCTGCGGGTTGTTCAGCAGCGCCAGCATCAGTGACAGCCGTTGCTGCTGCCCGCCGGACAGTTTGACGACCTGGCTGCGCCGCTGCTCGCTCAGGCCGAACAGGTCGAGCAGCTCGATGTGATCGGCCGGGCCGGGGTAGAACGACGCGAAGAGCCGGCAGATCTCCTCGACCGTGGCGCGGGGCGGGTAGACGAGCTGCTGGAGCTGGATGCCGGCGATGCGGGTCATCCGCGTACGGTCGGCGCACGGGTCGAAGCCGCCGACGCGGATCGTGCCCGTGGCCGGTTTCCGCAGCCCTTCGACGCACTCCAGCAACGACGTCTTGCCGGAGCCGTTGGGGCCGATCACGCCCACGACCTCGCCCTTGCCGGCGCTCAGGTCGACACCGTCGACGGCGACCAGGTCACCGTAGCGGACGGTGATGTTCCGGGCGTCGACGAATGGCTCGGCGGCGCTTGCTTCTGCTTCTTGACTCACCGTTGTCGGCCTCCTCATCGGGGCACTGCGGCCGCGACGGGAGCGACCCGGCGCGCGCTGGTCTGGGTGTAGTAGGCGGCGAACGAGGCATGCACCGCGATCGCCGGGAGAACGCTGCCCGCGACGATCACCAGCAGCCCGCACATCACCGCGAGCACCACGCTGGACAGCGCGAGCACGGTGGCCTGCAGGGCCGTCTCGGTCAGCAGTACCTGGCCGACGGTGAAGACCGCGCCGCTGATCGCGATGGCGGCCCACACCGGTGTGCCGACGGCCAGCAGGCCGCCGAGGAAGACGCCGCGGAAGTAGAACTCCTCGACGGCGGCGCTGGTCGCCGGGACGATGTACCGCCAGGCCCGGGGTAGCGCCAGGATTTCGGTGATCCAGCGGACGCCGGTGACCGCGCCGGGCACGTCGGTGCGGGGTCGCACGGCATAGAGGACGGACATGGCGAATGCGGTCAGCGCGCTGGCCCCGGCGGCGGTCAGCACCAGCAGGCCGACGTCGTGCGGGGTGACGTGCCAGGCGAGCAGGTCGGCCACGTCGAGGCCGCCCCAGTACATCACGAGGATCGACGCGAGGACGCCGCCGGCCAGGTACACCAGGGTGCCCAGGATCGGGAACACGTATCGGCCGGGCAGCCCCGTGCGGCCGGCCACGGCCAGGCGTACCCGTTGGCGGGTACGGTTGCGCCGGAAGGGCAGCCGGTACAGCGCGAGCCAGGCCACGGTCGCCGCGACAGCGACGGCGGTGAACAACGCCGCGTCGCGGGTCACGATGGCTCCCGGCGCCGCAGCACGGTGAGCACGACCACGTTCTGCACCGCGTGCGCCACCATCGGCACGAGCACGTTGTCGCCTCCCAGCAGGTACAGCAGGCCGAACCCGATGCCGGTCAAGGTCTTCTGCGCGACGGTCATGGCGCCGAAGTAGAGGTGGTTGAGGCCGTACACGACGGCGGTGACCAACAGCGCCGCGGCGGCCGGCCAGCCCAGGACAACTCCCAGCAGGTGGAGTCCCACGCCCCGGAACAGCACCTCCTCGGCAGCGGCGGCGCCGACGGCGGCCAGCACCACCCAGACCGATCCGCCGCCCGCGAGCCGGTGCAGCGCGATGCCGGCCAGTCGCCGGTGCCGGGCCGCCAGCCATGCGGCGCCGGCGGCCCATTCCAGCACCGGGGCAAGGCACCCGAACGCCACCGCGGCGGCGTACCAGCGCCAATCGACGGGCGAGGACAGGTCCCACCGCATCGGTGCGAGCGTGGCTACCAGCGCCGCCATGGCCATCAGCGCCACGGCGAACACCAGCTGCCCGCGCACGGCCGGGTCGAGTCCGCGCCGTGCCGTGCCGCGAGCGCCGGTGCCGCCGAGTACTCCGGACAGGGTCAGCCGGAACGCCTGCGCCGGGAACGCCGCGCAGAGCAGTACCAGCACGCTAAGGCAGAGGGTGCGGGTGGACATTCGTCACTCCGCCGTGCGCGACCATGCGCGGATGTGCCTTCGGCGGCATCCCGGGCAGGCACATGCTGAGCAGTTCGGGGATGAGGACGCGAACCACTTTCCAGTCGGTGCCGGCCAGTTCCGGCGGCGTGATGTCGAGGTAGGTCGCCCATCGGCTCACCCCGGCCACCATCTCGAGCAGCGACTCGAGCGTCGACGCTCCGGTCAGCGGGGCGATCTCGGAGAGCTTCACGGACCCGCTGAACCGCTCGGCGACGATGGCGCGCTTGCGCTCCGCGTCCTGCGGTCCGGCGTAGAACAACACGTTGGAGTCGAGGTCCAGGTACGGCGAGGAGTTCGTCGCCGCGTGCACCGCCGTCGTGTCGAAGATGGCGCTGTACATGCCGAGGCCGAGGATGGCCGCGCTCTCCATCGCTCCGCGCAACAGCGCCGAGCGCGGGTCGGCGTCGCCCTGCACCCCGAAACTGAGCATCGGCAGCGCGTCGGTCTTGCGGTCCATGTACACGCCGATGGTCGGCAGTGGGAGGTCGGGCCGGGTCAGGTGGATCGCCCGGACCCGGTAGTCGGCATCCGGCCCGAGGTTCATCGTGGCCAGCACCCGCAGCGCGTCCTCGTCGTCGACGACGACCTGCGGGCACGGATTCGGGGTGTACCAGTTGAGGACGAACGAGTCGATCTGCACCGCCTCGATCAACGCGTTGCGCAGCGCGTTCTCCAGGCTCACGTGTGCCGCCGTGCCGGTCGAGAACGACGGGGTGAAGAGCAGGTCGCCGTGTGTCGCCGAGGTGGTGAAACCGAGGAAGAACAGCTGCGCGGGGACCCAGAGGTCCTCCCCCGGCCGGGTCAGCGCCGGGCAGCGCACCCACGCGATGACGTCGTCCTCCGTGGGCGGGCGGTCGGCGTAGCGGTGCAGGCGCGAGGCCAGGGTGCGCTGCTGTTCCGGACCGAGGATGCCCAGGTACTCCAGTGGCATGCACTCGCCCTCGGCCGACAGCTCGCGCCGTGAGGCGTACCGGAAATCCTGGTCGAACAGGCGGATCGCGACCATCGCGGCGTACCGCTCGACGCTTTCCCCCATCATCTTGATCATGGCCTCTTCCTGGTACAGGCCGTACCCGCTCAGGTGGTACTGCACCTGCAGATGCGGGTCACCCATGATCAGGCGGTGGTAGTGCGGCATGGTCGCCGTCATCGCCCGCATCCGGGGCTCGCCCGGGATGTCGGCGACGGCGACGAAGAACCCCGGCATGATGCCGGTCTGGTTCGCCCCCAGGTGCTTGTACCGCCGCAGCAGCCGCGTCATCGGCGGGTAGTGCGACACTGCGCTCATCGCAGCACCCCGGACACGATCCGGTCCACGGCCGCCCGGCTGTTGAAGTTGATCTCGCGGATCCGCTGGCGGGACACCTTGCCACAGCCCGGGCAGGCGGGCATGCGCAGCAGGTCCTGCGTCTGGATCTCCAGCGTGGGCAGATGCACGCCGAGCACCCGGCCCGACAGCCGCGACACGCCCACCGTCGCGTGCAGGTATCCCTCGGTCAGCGCCAGCGTGGTCAGCAGGCTCATCATGGGCGCGTCCGCGGCGCGCGGTGCCGCGGACCCGACCGGCGAGCGGGCGAAGTCGTGATAGGACACGTGGTCCTCCAGCCGCGCCAGCGCCCGCTGCTCGAAGCACTCGAAGCAGCCGGTGTGCGGGGACTTCAGGCCTACCACGGACACGAACGGCCCGTCGATGAACGCGCACACCCACGGCACGTCGCGGCCTTCCAGCACGCGATTGATGTTGCGCAGCAACGGCAGCGACGGTCGCTGCAGGCAGGTCACCAGCGCCGCCGAGCCGGTCAGCGCCGGAGTCAGGTCGGCCATTGCCTGCTCGGTGGCCAGGCCGTCGACACGGGACGTGAGGTCGGCGCTCGAGAGGCGCTCGACCATCTCCTGGTCCAGCGGCGCCAGCCGCAGCCGCATCCCGGCCGCCAGGTGCTCGGCCTGCGCCGTGGCCGCGGCAGAGTCCGACAGGAAGGCGACCTCACCGCTCGGCGGCTCGCCGTCCCCCGGGTACGGCGACACCATCCGGCCCAGCAGCGCCGCGGTCACCGCATCCTGGCTGTCGCGCTCACGCGCGGGCACGAACAATCCCGCCTGTGCCAGGTCGGCGAAGAGGCGCTCGATGTTGGCCGACTCGATCGGTTGCAGCCCCGGATCCAGATGGTCGGCGACGCGCACCGGCCCGGCGGCCGCCGCACGCAGCGCGGACCGCACGGTGGCCCCCACCGCCGGCGACTCGCGGCTGACGTCGATCACCGCCTCCTCGAAGTTCCACACTCCGGTGCGGATCCGGAAGCGGCCGGCGCCGTCCTCCACCAACCGCGCCGTGCTTGCCAGCAGGTAACTGTCCATCATGGACTCGTCTGCGCTCACCGACTACTCTCCCTGCCCGACCACGCTCACGTGCACGACGTGGCTGGTCAGGCCGTCCAGGTCCAGCATCTTCTCGATCGTCTGCTTGTCGTAGCCGCCCTGGTCGCAGCCGGCCAGGCCGAGCGCCGTGCGGGCCAGGTGCAGGTTCTGCAGGATGGCGCCGACTTCGATGAGCCCGAACACGACACCCCCGTCGCCGTACTTGCGCGAGTTGTCGTAGAGGTTGTACACGAACGTCAGGACGAACCCGCTGCGCTCGACGTCCACGTCGGGCGAGCGCAGCACCTGTGCCGGCGACAGCTGTTGATGCGGCGCGACCGGCGAAAGACCGTGGGCGTACGGCAGGTACTCGTACGCGCCGGGGGCGAGCCCCGCGACGTTGAAGGCATGGACGTACAGCGTCACCGGGTAGAGGCCGCCGCCGGAGGCGACGGTGCGCAGCCCGATCACGCCGTGCGGGTCGGCCGGATTGCCGTACGGGAGGCTGCCGGTGGCACCCTGGCAGTGGAACAGCAGCGCCGACAGGTCGGCCATCGAGATCGGCTCGCCGCTGAACAGGCGGGTGCTGCGCCGCTCGGTGACGACCGCGGTCAGTCCCGCACGGATGGGTTTCGCGGCGGGCAGCTTGACGACGTCACGCAGGTCTTCCTCAAGGTCGGCGTGGCAGGAGGACAGGACCGCGTCCGGCTCGTAGAACCTGCCGATGCCCATCTGGAAGCCCAGCCGAGCGTTGTCCGTGCGGAAGTTGAGCAGGAGCTCCTCGCCGGCGAAGGCGTCATCCCCGGTCGCCCATCGGCCCCGCACCACGGAATCTGGGGTCCGGACGACCGTGGATGACGTGTAGATCGAGACAATCGTGTGCTGCATCGCGAAGCTGCCGACCGCCCGGAGGTAGTCGTGGTCCTTGAGCGCTTCCTCGACTTCTTCCCTGGTGCGGCGGTAGGGCATGTCACTCCGATGCGAGCGCGGACAGGGAGGTGACCGGCAGCGGCCGGATCACCAGGAGCAGCAGCTGGAGCAGCAGCAGTTGCCGCCGCCGCACGTGGTGGAGGCACCCGGAGCGACCGTGACGGTCAGCCCACCGGTGGCCGTGGTGCCGATCTGGCCGGAGAAGCTGAGCAAGGCTGGTTTCCCTTCACTGGTTGGCGCATGGGCCGGCGATTACCACGAACAGCAACTGGTGCAGCAGCAGTTGCCGCCGCCGCACGTGGTGGAGGCACCCGGAGCGACCGTGACGGTCAACCCGCCGGTGGCCGTCGTGCCGATCTGACCCGAAAAGCTGAGCATGCGATTCACCTCCCAACGACGAATTGACGACATCGATCGATGCGATATCGTCGGCCGCACGGTAACATGCGGATCAGAGGCGTATCCAGGATGTACTTTCGCTGGTCAATGTGCATGGTGCACACGGGGCATGACTGTTCATCCGGCGTACACACCTCCGCTGACGCCTGCGCACGAACCGCAAAGCGGTGAAGGCGAGGAGTCGGTCGACGTCATTCGGACGCCCGACTGGCCGCGCGCAGCCTGCCAGCCTGGTCGATCATGGCGGACCGCGCGTCGTCCAGCGTCCGGCGACAGGCCGCAATGGTCTCGGTGAGCGGCTCCAGATCATCGCAATGTTCGTCGCAGCGGTGCTGAGCATCTGCGTTGGGTTTCTGTCGAGCGACGCCACCGGCGAGGGCCTTTCAAAGGACTTGATCTCAGTTGTATTTGTTTGTTTCTCGACAACAAATACAACGTGCCTGAGCGCCTCCTGCGTAGAACGTGGACGCTGCTGCTAATGCGTTTGGGCATCCGGCCCCGAGGACTTCCACCGCCGACTACAACGGATACCGCCCGGGCACACCGCCTGCTGAACATCCTGCTCGACGGCCTGCGGTCCACGCCCTGACGGCCACTGCCCGCGGCGGCGGAACCGCCTGGGAGGCGGCACAGTTTCGGGAGTTGACCGAGGTGGCGCGGGGCTACCGTGAGCTGAGACGCAGCGACCGAGGGAGCCCATCATGACCGACGCCGACATTCCGTACGTCGTGGAGCACGACACCAACTACGATGGCCACGACGAGTGGCTCAGCGTCGACTCGAACGCCGACGGGCGCGACGACGTGTACCAGTACGACCTCGACGGCGACGGCAACCTCGACAGCCAGGCGTGGGACAGCAACCACGACGGCTACATCGACGCCCGTGGGTATGACCACAACCACGACGGGCGGCTGGACGAGATCAAGTACGACACCGACAAGGACGGCAAGGCCGACCTGCTGCAGGTCGACAGCGACGGCGACGGCTACCTCGACCGGCTCTACACCGACGTCGACCACGACGGCAAGTACGACCGCGTCGACGCCATCCACGCCCAGGACCCGAAGATGACGCACTACACCGACCACTACACCAACGGCGCGCACTACAACGGCTGAGCGCCGCGTCAGGCGGCCGGCCCCGCGTAGTGCGGCTGCGGGCATCGGGGTGGGGCCGGCTGCTGCCCGCCGGGCTGCCGCGTACGGTTCGTGACCGCCGGATGGAGGTGTCGTGAACGTTGCGGCCGCAGGTCTTCGCAGGATGCGCGTCGTGGCATGCTGCCGGTCCGGAATGGTTCCGGAAGCAGTCCGGGAGGATCCCCGACAATGAACCGGCGGGAAGCGTCGCGGGACGTCTCGCGTGATCCGGTGCGGGTGTCGTCGTTGCGTGGTGCTGGCGTCGGTATCGTCGTCGTGGCGGTGCTGGCCGCGGGCGGGCTGAGCGCCTGCAAGGGCGCGCCGGTGGTCAGGGCGCATCCGGAGCCGCCGGGCGGTGAAGGGCGACCGGCGGCGTCGGCCGGCGGCCAGTCCGGCGGACCGTCTTTGCCGACCGGCTCGGCCACAGCGGCCAAGTCTGCTGCGCCGGCGAGTTCGGCCGCGTCGGGGGGCACAGGTTCGGCGGGCTCGACGGGTTCAGGTGGGGTGACGGACGCAGGTTCGGTGCCGGTCTCGCAGTCGCCTTCGCCGACCCGAACGACGACCGGCACGACGGCCGCCCCGACGGCCGGGGCAACGACCAGCCGGCCGGGCACCCCGGCGACCAGCGCCACCACAAGAGCGCCGGAGCCCTACACGGTGGCCGGGTTCCCGGCCGCGCACAACACCGGATACCCGCGAGGACTTCCCGGCGACACCCGGCCCAAGGTGACACTGACGCCGTACCCGGGACCGATGACGATCACGGTCGACGGCACCGTCATCGACAGCAAAGACATCGTCGGCCACCTGGAGATCCGGGCCAGGAACGTGACGATCCGCAACAGCCGGATCCGCGTCGCCAACGTCCAGGCCGTGACCGTCATCGACGACGACGCCAGGCTCCGCGTCGAGGACACCGAGATCGACGGTCAGGGCCAGGACGCGTCGCGCGGCGGCATCGCGCTGATCGGGCGGACCGGCTACAGCCTGCTGCGCGTCAACGCCCATGGGTCCGGCGACATCCTGCGCATCGACGGCTGGGGTGAGGTCCAGGACTCCTGGCTGCACGACCCGAACGGGACCGGTGGCGAGCAGCACAACGACGTCATCCAGTCGACGAACGCGGTGCACGTCCGCATCCTGCACAACCGTCTGGAGAACCAGCACACCCAGACCTCGTGCATCCTGCTGAAGGCGGACCTCGGCCCGATCAGCGACGTGGTCGTGGACAGCAACCTGATGAACGGCGGCGGCTACTCGTTCTACTGGTACGACGCCAACTACAAGATCACCAACGGCAGGGTCACGAACAACACGTTCATGCGCCAGTCCGGCGGCGGCTACTGGCCCAAGGGCGGCTACTACGGCACCCAGGCGCTGCAGGCCTCGACCCTGCCCCAGTGGTCCAACAACACCTGGAGCGACACCGGTCAGCAGATCGGCAGCTGACCGCACCCGGGGCTCAGAAGGTCAGGAGCGATCGCGCGGCGGTGGTGGTCTTCGACCTGCCGGTGGTCGCGGAGAGCCATTGCCGCAGCGTGGGATCGGCCACCGGGACGGCGGCGCGCAGGTGTTCGTCGCGGAGCAGTTCCACCAGGGTGTGCAGGCCACGGGTGCTGCGGTCGAGGGACGGCAGGAGGGCGGTCAGCAGGGTCCGGACCTCGGTGCCGCGGCCGGCCGCGGACAGGTCGCCCAGCGCGGCGGACCAGCGGTTCAGCGGCACCGCGGGAGCCAGCGTCGCCATCGCGGACGCCACCCCTGCCGGCGCCATCCGCCGGGGCAGCAGCGCCGCGGCGGTGTCGACGGCGGCGATGCGGTCGGCGACGCCGGCCGCGCCCAGTCCGGTCGCGACGATGTAGGGGCTCAGCGGCGGCAGGTCGGCGACCGTGCGGCCGAGCAGGTGCAAGGCGTGGGCCCCGGCGCCGCTGTCGACCGTGCCGTCGAGGGACATCAGCTGGTACTGCAGCGCGATGGCCAGGAGCGGCTCGATGTTGCCGGGCCACAGCGACGCGAGCCACGGGTGCCACGCAGGGGGCGGCAGCCGGTCGCTGGACGGGCTCACGCCCGCGAGCGTCACGGTGGGCAGCGCCGGGTCGGGCGGTGCCGGCGCGGCGGCCGGGCCGAGCGCGTCGACCCGGACGCCGTAGTACTGCCGTTCGGGATCGAACGTCACCCGCCACGCGGGTGCCCGTCCGGCGCCGGCGGTGTCGAAGCCGGGTCCGCGCTCGATCAGCGGCGCGTCGTCGCCGCGCGGGGCGCGGGCCCGGGCCGCGGCGATCCACAAAGGACGGTCGAGGTGCGCCGGTGCCGGACCGCCGAGGGCGTACCGGAGCGCGGCGCCGAGCTCGCCGGGGATCGCAGCCGCCGCGGACGCGCCTGCCGGGTCAGGTCCGAGCCGCAGCAGCGCGGCGACCGCGTCGAGCGGATCCGGCGCGGTCCCGACGGCGAACCGCTCGACGAGCGCTTCCGGCGCGATCCACCCGCCCGCATGCGTCGGCTCGGCGCACGGCGCGAACCGGTGCCCGGCCCGCAGCGCGGACTCCACGGCCGCCACCCGCCCGGAGAGCAGCCGCACCTGCGGCGGCAGCGGCGGCACCCGGCGCACCGGCGGCACCTGGGCGGCGGCGAACACCACACCGGCGACGACGTCGAGCAGCAGACCCCACTCGTACGCCGGACCGTCAC
The DNA here is from genome assembly GCF_055586325.1 of Dactylosporangium sp. NPDC051087. Classification (NCBI taxonomy): domain Bacteria; kingdom Bacillati; phylum Actinomycetota; class Actinomycetes; order Micromonosporales; family Micromonosporaceae; genus Dactylosporangium; species Dactylosporangium sp. NPDC051087. Next base: position 13,158 of record NZ_JBVJIJ010000059.1, read on the forward strand.
GCAACAGGCGCGCCGCGCGGCGGGCCAGACCGGCGTACCGGCCGGGATCCGGGCCGAGCCGGGCGGCCGCGCAGAGGGCGCGTTCGAGCAGTTCCGCGTCGGTCGGGTCCTCCAGCAGGATGGCGAACGCCTCCGCCAGCTCCGCCGGGTCGACGATCGGGGTCACCGCTTCCAGTACCGGCGCCGCGACCTCCTGCGGGGCGACCGGTGCCGTCATCGCCGGCGCCGCCGCCTCGCCGAGCCAGCTCCGGGCGTCGGTCGCGACCGCGGGCGCCAGTGCCGGCAACGCGGACAGGACCGGGCCCGGCTCGCCGTGGACCCGTGCCAGCTCGACGGCCGCGGCCTGCACGTCGGCGTGCGGATGGCCGAGCGCGGCGGCGATGACGGCCGGGTGCCCCGTGAGTGTCAGTGCTTTGATCGCGGTGGTTTTCGCCGGTACGAGGACCGCAACGGCGAGCCCGTCGACGAGGGCGGCGCCGTGGTCGAGCCGGCCGGCCTTGCGCACCGCGGTGAGCGCGGCGACGGCGAGCGCGACGGTCGGCCCCACGGTGCTGTGCAGCAGCGCCACATATCCGGCCTGCCGGGCGGCGCGCTCGTCGGCGGTCGGCGCCAGCGCCGTGTGCAGCCGCGAGTACCAGCCGGCGCGGTACTGCGGGAAGCCGAGCCCGAGCGCGGCGAGCGTCGCGTCCAGGACCCGCGCGCGGTCGATCGTGGCGTCGTCGAGCAGGTCGAGGACCGCGTCGTGCCACGTCTGCTGCTGCCGGCCGCTGTACTTGTCGACGTTGGCGAGGCTCACCTGCCGGTTGCCCTCGATCTCGAAGATCCGCCAGAATGCCCTGGCCAGCAGCTCCGGGTCGGCCCGGAGCAGGTCCGCCCGGCGCCCGGCCCCGCTGAAGCGTCCGCCGAGTCCGCCGACCATTGCCAGTACATAGTCATCGTCGGCGTCCAAGGTGACGAGGCCGTCGCGTTCCGCCCGCCGGATGACGCCGAAGTCGGGGCCGGCGTCCTCGGTCGCCATCGCGTGCAGCACGTGCCGGGCCAGCGCGTGCACGAACCGGCTGCCCCGCGACCGGACGATCCGCAGCTGCCGGTCGTCGGCGGGCCAGAACAGCTGGTCGGCCGGCGCTGTGGCCACGTGCATCAGCTGCAGCCGGCGGCCCTCGTCGTCCGTGTACCGATCCTTGCGACCGTCGAGGGCGTCCCGCCACGCGTACCGCTCCCAGGCCTGCCGCACCGGCCGGTGCAGCGCGGCCCGGTCGTCGGCGTCGAACGCGCACACCCGGTCGAGCAGCGCGCCGGCGTCCAGGGCCAGGAGCTCTTGCATTGTCGCCACAGTCGCAGGGTAGACGGGTCACGGGACGGCACTGCGGTGATAGGCGGGCACCGCCCAGCCCTGAAGATGTGACACCGCACCGCAATCGTATGCTGGTGCGGTGATCGGCTTTCGCGCTGCGGTTGAGGCACGTGACCCTGACGCCATCGCGGCGACGCTGGCCGACGATGTGGTGTTCCACAGTCCGGTGGTGTTCAAGCCCTACCCGGGCAAGGCCATCACCGCCGCGATTCTGCGTGGCGTGCTGCGGGTCCTCGAGGACTTCCGGTACACCCGCGAGTTCAGCGACGGCGGCGGTCGCGAGCACGCGCTGATGTTCACGGCCCGGATCGGTGACGTCGCCGTCGAGGGCTGCGAATTCCTGCGCCTGGACGAGCCCGGCCTGATCGACGAGCTGACGGTCATGATCCGCCCGTTGTCCGCCGTGCAGGCCCTGGCGACCGCCATGGCGGCCCAGTTCGACCAGATCCGGCGCGAGGCCGCCGCCTAGGTTCTGTCCTGCCGATCATGGGAGCCACCTGACGGCGGCGATCAGCACGAAAATCACCCGGTGCCTACGCCTCGCTGACCACCAGCTCGGTCTGCGGGTCGTGGGGCTGCCACGCCGGACCGGCGACGATCAGGGTGGCCCGTGACCACGGCTGCCCGCGCAGCATGAACGGCAGGTCCTCGCCCAGCCAGGCGGCCACGTGCGCGGCCTGCTCCGGGGAGTCGCCGTCGCGGGCGAGCAGGAGCCGCTCCTGCGCGTCGAGGTCGCCCTGCATCCACACCGACGCGTCCAGCCACCTGGCGAGCTCATCGCGGATGATGCCGGTGCCCTCCACCCAGACGACGCTCGCGCCGGCCGGGACGGTGATCGACCCGGTCCGGTCGCGAGCGGCCCAGGCGGGCGGGCGGAAGTCGACGGGCTCGCCGCGGTGCAGCGGGCGCAGGACGTGCTCGGCCAGCAGGCCGCCCCAGTCGAAGTACGCCTGATGCCACGCGACGTCGTCGGTGTGCACGACGGCGGAGCCGGGCACCGCCACCCGGAGCCGTTCGGCGAGGGTCGACTTGCCGGCGCCGCCGCGACCGTCGATCGCGATCACCCGAGGCCGGCCAGTGCCGCCGGGCGCCGCGCCGATCAGCTGCCGGGCGACGTCGAGCAGCGGTGTGACCCGCCAGCCGGTCGCTTCGGCCTCGCCCGGGTGCAACCGCAACCGTCAGCCCGCCACGGTGATCCGCAGCATCACCCGGCGGCGCTGCCGGGCGGCGATGCGCTCGATGAGCATGAGGATGCGGTACTCCAGGCCGTACTTACGCCGCACGAGACCGCTGAGGCGGCGGACCTCGGCCGGGTCTTCGACGATCTCGGCGGTGCCCTCAACCGGCCGGTCGCCGGGCCGGACCTTGCCGGTGCGCGAGCACGGCACCAGCAGCACCCGCGGGTCGTGCCGCAGCCGCCGCACCTTGTGCGTGTCCGCGGGCGTGATGACCAGCAGCGTGCCACCGTCCTGCGTGATCCAGACCGGCGTGGCGACCGGCGAGCCGTCGCGCCGGAACGTGCTGAGCGCGACGAAGCGCTGCACGCCGAGCGCGTGGGTCGCGGTGGGAGCAGCGAGCGTCATGCCCGCGTCATACCCACCCGCCGCGGCGTGATGCGAATCGACGCACGACCGGCGGCGTTGTCGACGCCTCGGGCAGATGCGGTGGATCCACCGCCGGTGGCGGGCGATACGACCCGTCAGTCCTCGCCGGAGAACACCTCCAGCGGCGTCGTCCGGTCCACGCCACCGTAGCCCCGCACACCGGGAACAGATCCGAGCCCGTTCATACCGTTGAACACATACAGCCCGGCGTCGCCGGTGTCGATCCACAGTCCGCAGACCAGGTAGCCGGCCAGGGCATGCATCGGCGGGCCGTCGGTGAAGTCGACATCCTCACCGCTGAAGTAAGGACCCTCGACCACCGAGAATCCGGTTACGGTCTGCTCCACGACGGCCGCGACCGGCTCCGGCCATGACCCACGCCACTCGTGCGGCCGCCCGCCGACCCGAGGCGCGACCGAGAGATCGATGGTGCCCCAGGTCACCGACAGCGAGTCCCAATTGTCCCAGGCCAGTTCCAGCTGCGAGTCGTCGTCGAAGGTCAGCACCAGCGGAATCCGGTCGAACCATAACCCGCGATCAGGGTCCCAGCCGGTCCGGCCGGCGGTCACCCGCCGGCCGACCAGTCCGAGCAGACGATCGCGTTGCTTCCGCAGCTGCGCGGGTGCGGCGGCGTAGTCCGGCCGCCAACCAGACAGCTCCATGTCACGCACCCTGCTGTCGACTCCTACTCAGTATCTGGGGTCGTACCAGAACGAGTACATAGTTCCGTCCGGTGCGATCGTTCCGCCGATCCCTGAGTTCTTGGATTGAACTTTGGTGCCGGTAAACGTCTTGTCGGCGTCAAATTCTCCGTGGAAGTCGTTTTCGCGCCAATTCTTCTTCGGGTTGCCGGCGAGCCAATTCGCCGCGTCCTGGGCGTACTGCTCACGGGAGATGCCGAGCGGCTTCGCATGCTTCTCCCAGTGCCTCTCGAAGGATTCGTCGACAGAGGAGTAGGTGCCGCGGTTCCAGACGCCCTTGACGACTTCCGGGCAGCTGTTGTTGTGCACCAGGACGGGCACGCTTCGGGCGAGCACGTAATAGGTGTGCAGCTCGGCAACGCTGAGGTTGAACACCCGCTCCGGCTGCGTCCAGACCCGGATGCGCGCCACACCGAGCGTACGGCCGTCCGGTGCAGCGAGCATATCGCCCGCCACGAGGTCCGCGGCGTCGACCCAACGGTCGTCATCGTCGACCCAGAACGGGTGCCCGTCCGTGGCGACGAGCACGCCCTCGGCGTCGCCCGCAGGCCCGTCGAGGTCGACGACCACCTCGACGAGGGTCTTCTGCCCCACGCCGACGATCGTGGCAAGCACGGCCTCCGGCGAGGTCCGTCCCGTCCTCGGATCGGTCGCCTGCACGAGGTCCCCGATCTTGACGGCCTCGATCGGTTTTGACGAGCCGTCCGCCATGAGGACGGCGGTCCCGGCGACAAAGCTGTTGCCGAACTCGCACGATATCTGCTTGGCCTTGCCGGCCAGCCCTCTTGCGGCGGCCATCTCCGCGGCGGCGGCCTTCGCCTCGCGCTTCGCGGCGGCACCGGCGCCGCTGCCACCACCGGAGGCCGACTCCATCGCATAGCGGGCCTCGTCCATCGAAAGGTTCGAGAAGCTCGCCTGTGACAGCAGTGACCTACCCGCTTCACTCAGCGACAGCGCGGCCATGGCGAACATGCCGTTGTGGTTGTTCTTGATGTAACCGGCCTGGTACGCCAGGTAGATGCCGGTGGCGGTGACCTCGGGGTTCAGGATGCTGTCGTGCTCGTGATCGCTCATGTAGGCGTCGAGGCCGCTGGCGACGTCGTCGAGCGACGGAGGCTTGCCACCGGCGTCCACCATGTCGAACAGGCGGGTGACGTCCACCCCGTTGATGTACTGGCGGCCGCCAACCGTCCACGCCACGGTGCCGCGCCTATAACGCTGGATCTTGATGCCCGACAGCTCGACGGTGTACTCGGCGCAGTTCTCCGCGGAGCCGTGGATGCAGGAGCTGCCGACCGTGACCGTGCCGGACGGCGCGTCGTCGCCGCAGTCGCGGTTCTCCTCGCAGCTGGTCGGGCGCAGGCCGCTGGGGTCGCTGCTGTTGGTCGGGGCGTTGTGGGCGTAGCTGTAGCCGTTGAGCTGCTGCGGGTCTGCCTTGTCCAGCAGCGGGTCGAGGCTGGTGAAGCGGCCGGTGAGCGGGTCGTAGTCGCGGGCGCCGAGCCGGGTCAGGCCGGTGTCGGCGTTCATCATGCCGTTGAGGAAGCCGTGGTTGTCGGGGCCGGTCACGGTCGCGCCGCGCGGGGCGCCGTACGGCGTGAACTGGCGCCAGGTCGCGGTCTGCGCCGTGTTGTCCAGGTACGCCGCCGGCGTGCCGTGCTGGTCGGTGAGCTCGAACTTGTACGCCGAGGCGGTCGAGCCGGTCCGCACCGCGGTGGCCCCGCCGGGCAGGGCGTAGTAGCGGGTGCCGGTCACCACCTGCGTGGTGTTGTTGAGGACCAGCTGCTGCCCCGGCAGGTACAGCGTGGTGGTGCCCACGTCGCGCTGGACCAGCAGGCCGCCGTCGGCGTTGTACTTGAAGCTGCTCGACGCGGAGCCGCCGACGACGCTGGTCAGCTGGCCCTGGTCGTTCCACGCGAACGTCTGGTTGCCCTGCGCCGGGGTGGTGCGGTTGGTCATGTTCCCGGCGGCGTCGTACTGGTAGGTGGAGTTCGTGGTGCTGGTCAGCGTGTGCGGCTGGCCGGCGCCGTTGCCGTTGTAGACGTAGCCGGTCGTGGTGTCGGCGCCGCCGGTGGTGCTGTGCTGCACCTGCTGGGTGCGGTTGCCCAGCGAGTCGATCGTCCACGTCGTCCAGTAGGCGCTGGCCGCACCGAGGCTGTCACCGACCGTGTGGTGGTCGGCGGCGCTCGGGATCGCGGTGCAGTCGTCCGTCGCGGTCCAGGCGGCGGTGAGCCTGGCGATGCCGTCGTAGCCGAAGCACTGGGTCTCGGTCGGCGTGCCGGCGCCCAGCCGGGTCGAGGTCTGCCGCAGCAGCTTCCCGGCCGGGTCGTACTTGTAGGTCTGCGAGTCGATCGGGCTCTGGCTCGCGTTCTTCAGCGTCTGGTTCAGCAGCGCACCGGTGTGCGGGTCGAACTGGTTGCTGAGGTACGCACGGTTCGTGGAGTCGTTCAGCGTCGCCTTGCTGACCCGGCTCCAGTCGTCGTAGGTCGTCGCCGACTGGTAGTTGGCAAGGCCACCGAACGAGTCCGGAAGGTCGAGGGCGCTGGTGACGCCGTAGTTGACCGTCTCCAGCGGCAGCCCGCCGCCCGCCGGGTACGTGTCCTTCAGGCGCATCCCGGTGATCGCGGAGAACGCGTGGCTGTAGTTGTAGATGGTGCCGAGCGCGGTGCCCTCACCCGCCGACGGGATCGTGACCGACTCGCCGAGCGAACCGCCGAACACGGTGAAGTTCTTGTACTGCAACTTGTAACCGTTGCCGTTCCAGAACGCGGTGCTGCTGGTGAGGCGTCCGATCGGGTACTTCATCGTCGGGACGGCGTTGTCGGAGTTGTCGTACACCCACAGGGCGATCCGGTTCGACTGCGTCTGCGCGGTTCGCGGTGCGGCGTAGGCGGCGACCTTGCGGTTGAGCGTGTCGTACTCGTACGAGGTGACCTTGTGCCGGCTGTCGGTGGTCTGGGTCAGGTTGCCGTCGAGGTCGTACTCGAGGTCGGTGTGCCCGGCGTCGGGGTCGTCCCGGCTGATCACCTGGCCCAGCATGTTGTGGGTCTGGGTCCAGATCGTGCCGGCGGCGTCGGTGACCTTGTCCTGGTTGCCGTGCGCGTCGAAGCCGTACGTGGTGCTGACCTTCGTGCCGCCGCTCACCGACCAGACGCCCGTGAACGTGTCGGCGGGGGTGTTCAGGGTCGGCGCGGCGCTGTACTGGTCGACGGCGACGGTCCGGCCGATCGGGTCGGTCCGGCTGGCGTGCACGACACCGCCCGTGGGCGGGATCACCGTGGTCCGGTCGCCGTTGTAGACCGTGGTCTCGGTCGACACGGTCACGCCGTTCGCGGCGCTGGTGTCGACCACGACGCGGCCCAGTCCGTCGTAGGCGTAGAAGTGCTGCACCGGGATCGACGGGGCCGGCGTCACCTGGTCGGGGGCGACGAGCGTGGTGTCCGGCGCGGCGCCCGGGTTGGACCAGGCGCCGTTGCTTGCCCGGACCCAGCCGCGGCTGTCGTAGAACGTGTCGGTGATCAGGCGGCCGCCGTTGGGTGTCAGGCCCTGGGTCTGCCGCACCCGGAAGTGGCTGTCGTAGATCAGCGTGGACGGCACGTACTGTGCGGCGCTGTTGAGCTTCTCGGTCGTCACCGCCGCACGGGCGCCGGCGCCGCTGCCGACCAGCTGGTAGCTGTACTTATAGTTGGCCGGTGACGAGGTGGGCCGCGACGCGAGCCAGACCGACGTGCCCCGGCCGAGCGCGTCGTACTGCTGCGTGGTCACGATGCCGTTGGCGTCGGTGACCGTGAGGACCAGCGACCGGGTCGGGGCGAGCGTGGTGGAGATGGACTGCAGCAGCGCGTTGGTGGTCTTCATGCCGACGGTGAGGCCGACCGCGTTCGCCGTGTACTCCTTGCGGGACACGCTGCCGCGGGCGTCGTAGGTGGCGGTGATCCGTCCGACGCTGTCGTACTCGTTGCGCGCCGCGGTCTGGTACGTGTAGGCGCCGCCGGACCAGCCGGTGGCCTGCATCGTCATGGTGGTGTTGCCGCGGGTGGGCGCGGCCGTCTGCGGGAAGGTCGTGCCGAAGGCCGGGTCGTCGTAGAACGCCCGGGTGTTGCTGATGACCTGGGCGGGCCGGCTGACCGACGCCGGCGCGGTGAGCGTGTTGAACGCGGACGGCGCCGACGGCTTGGTGCCCGCGGTGTAGCCGCCGCACGCGACCGCGTCGGTCTCCGCCTCCGAGACCAGCCCGACGAGGTTCGCCGCGGCGTTGACCTTCGCGTAGGTCGTGACCGTGCACGAGTCGTAGACGGGATCGGCCGGGACGGTGTGGCTGTACTTGCGCAGGGCCAGGCCGAAGGTGCCGCTGGCCGGGTCCGCGTCGTACGTGGTGTCGATCGCGCTGTACCGCCAGGTCGTCGCGCCGGAGCCGGTGACGGCCTGCCGGGTGAAGGTCTCGGCGGGTGCGGTCCAGGTCGCGGTCAGCGCGGGCAGGCCGGTGCGGGTGCGGGTCGCCGTGGCCGCGGACACCCAATAGGAGGTGATCGTCGAGTTGTCGACCGGACCGCCGTTGCCCAGGTACGCGGTCGACTCCAGGGTGAAGCCGGCGAGCTGCTCGGCGTCGGTGTGGGTGCCGCCCTGCGAGTCGGTGACGGTGCCGCCCATACCCCGGTAGTAGGTGCTCTGCGACAGCGTCTGCCGGTCGTTGACGCCGTCACCGGCGAGGGTCTTGACGTCGCCGTAGCCGCGGAACTGGCCGTAGGTGCGGTACTTGGACTGCACGAGCTCGTTGGTGTCGAAGTGCCAGGCCGCGCCGCCGAGGTACTGGTAGGTCGTGACCGCGGTCGTCGCCTTGCCGGTCGGGTCGTCCTGGGTCACCTTCGACACGACGTACTTGTTGAACCAGTCCTTGACCGGGTTGGAGGCGCCGTCCGGGGTCCACCACACCGGATAGCACGACGTGGTGTTGGCGGCCGGGTTGACCGTGACCGGGGTCGCGCACGGGTCGACGAGCGTGTAGGTCGGCTCGATGACGGAGCCGGTCTCCGTGGTGATCCTGCCGATGCGGTTGCGGTACAGCGCCGGGTAGCTGCTGTTGTCGGTGCGGTTTGCCAGCGCTTTCGGCGCGAAGGTGATCGGCGGCAGGGTGATCGAGGTGCTGGAGCCGCCGGCGCTGGTGTCGTTGCCGGTGCGGGTGAGCGACGTGAGGAACAGCGTCGGCGACGTGTTGTCGCCGTTGACCGGCAGGCTGTGGGTCAGCGTGTACGTGTCGACGGGCCTGTAGTCGTTCGCGGCGATCGACCACTGCTGGGTGGTGATCGACGACAGGCGCACGGTGGAGAAGAAGGCCGGCGCCGCGGACGCGCAGGTCGCGCCGGAGGGGCAGATCAGGTCGTAGGGGACGTCGGGCCAGTTGGCCTTCGTCGTCGCGTTCAGCGGGGAGCACGGCTGCACGGTGCACCGCACGTCGGTGCCGAACACGACCTGGTTCGGCACCCTGTTGTAGGCGTTGCCGTCGGTGAAGCCGTAGTCGATGCGCTTGAGGTAGCTGTTGCGCACGTACGAGACGTTCGCCGCGCCGCGGCGCTGGCCGTAGAAGTTCGTGTCCTGCTGATACCAGTAGGACATCGCGTTGCCGTAGGTGTCCACGGCGTAGTCCAGGTTCCAGCGGTACGCCATCGTGCACACCGACGCCGCGTAGCCGGACGTGCTGTAGCACGGGTCGCCCACGTGCCCGGAGAAGACCGGCACGGAGTCCACGGAGTTCGTCGCATCCTTGCCCGACACCCAGCCGGGCAGCCGGTTGCGGCCGAAGGAGTAGACGGTGCCGTCACGGGTGGTGACGGTCCACCAGTCCTTGTCGCGCGTGCCGGAGCCGTTGTCGACGTTCGTGACGTGGGTGACGACCGCGCCGTCGTCGTGCTCGGCCTTCCAGACGCTCTTGCCGGCGTCCCAGACGAGGGCGGTCGAGTCGCCCTTCAGCGACAGCGTCAGGATCGGGCCGTTGTAGCACAGGTCCGGCGTGGCGCCGGGCACGGGCGAGTTCTCCGGCGACTCCTCGCAGGAGACGTAGGACCGCTCGATGTAGGACTCGCCGGCCGACCAGCCGTCGCCGACCCGTGACGCCTGCGCCGAGGTGAACGACGTCTGCCCGTCGATCCCGGAGGAGCTGTAGGACAGCGCGATGTCCGGGACGACCGCCGACGGGCCCGCCGGCACGGCGATCGGGTACTGGTAGGTGAAGCCGCCGGTGCTGCCGCCACCGGACCACGTGCCGGACGCCGCCAGCTCGGTCGCGGCGTAGGTGCCGGCGGCGCCGCCGCCCTGGCCCGGGCCGGCGGTCGCGGCCAGGATCATCGCCGGCGCGACGGAGGGCGCGCGCGACGCCGACATGCTCGCCGGTGCGGTCTGCGCGGCGAACGTCACCGGCGCCGACACCGTGCGCGCCACGGGGTCGTTCTTCGAGGCGAGCGGGGTACCGCGGCGGCACTCGGCCAGCTGCGGGGTCACCAGCGCGCACGCGGGCAGCTGCACCAGCCGGAGCCGGCTGCCGTAGTTGCCGCCGTAGGCCTCGGCGAACCCGGCGTAGTCGACGCCGACCTGCAGTGTGCCGTCGCCGGCTGCCGCCGTGGGCTCGATGCTGAGCAGGACGCCCGAGACGCCGGCCTGCTCGGCCGCCGCGCGGTCGAAGACCTGGATGCCAACCTGCGCCGGTCCGGCGGTGGTGCGCTGCGCCCACACCGGTGACCCGGCCGCGCGCGTCTTCGCGGTCGTGTCCAGCTGCAGGGTGGCCGCGCCGGCGCCCGGCAGGGCGGTCGCGGCGGCGTGGAACTCCGGCGGCGGAGCCGCCTGCTCCGCGAAGCTCGGCGTGACGGGCGAGACCTTCGTCACGCGCGGCCCCGGGTCCGCGGTCAGCGCCGGCCGGGATGTGTCCGCGGCGACGGCGAACACCACGGTCGCCGCACTGACGACCATCGACACGACCAGCCCGCGCACGGACAGCCGCCTACTACGCCCTGAAAACATGTCGCTCCCCCGCGATCTCCAATGGCCCGAGCACGATCGCACGATCGACGCATCAGAATCGATCACGGAAAGATAACGATTTAGGGATTTACATTGCACGATTCGGATCCTTAGCACTCAACCGGCCGCTATCGATGCGTCGGGCTAGCGGGGGACGCCGGGCGGTGGTTTGCTGTCTCCCGTTTCATGACAACGGGGGAAGGACCGTCATGTCGTTCTGGCTCGCGCGCCCACACCGTGCAGCAACGGTGTTGGCCGCGCTCACGCTGACCGGGAGCTACCTGGTCGCCGCTCCACAATGGACCCCGCCGGCCGCGGCGGCCCCCGCGGCTCCCGCGGCGGCACCGCCGCTGACCACCGGACAGGCCGTCGCCCAGGCCCGGCGGACCGGCGCCCCGGTCCCCGTCCCCTCAGCCACCACCGCCACGGACACGCTCACGGCAAACCCGAACGGTTCCCTCACGCTCAACCGGACGCTGGTGCCGGTCCGCAAGCGAATCAACGGCACCTGGACGCCGCTCGACGCGACGCTGCGCGCCAACGCCGACGGCTCGGTGGGCCCAGCCGTGTCCACTTCGGACCTGAAGCTCTCCGGCGGCGGCTCCGGCCCGCTCGCCACCATGACCAGCCAGGGCCAGAGCCTCGGCCTCACGCTGCCCTTCCAGCTGCCCAAGCCGGCACTGTCCGGGGCGACCGCCACCTACAGCGGCGTGCTGCCCGGCGTCGACCTCCAGGTGACCGCTACCGACCAGGGCGGCTTCCGCCACGTCCTGATCGTGCGCACCGCCGCCGCGGCGGCGAACCCGGCGCTGCAGCAGCTCGCCGCGCCGCTGACGACGCGAGGGCTCACCGTCACCGCGGACGCCGACGGCGGCCTGCACGCGAAGGCCCGCACCGGCCGGACGGTATTCGCCGCCGCGCCGCCGGTCATGTGGGACGCCGCCACGCCCGCCTTCGGGGCCAGCACGCTGTCCGCCGCCGCGGCCGACCCGGAGCGCACCGAGTCGAGCACCGCCGGGCCGGGCGTCGCCGCGCACCGCGCGCCGATCGGGGTCACCGTCGCCGACGGCAAGCTGACGCTGCGGCCCGACCTCTCGCTGCTCCGCTCGCCGAGCACCGTCTACCCGGTCTACATCGACCCGAGCTGGAACCCGGTCGCCGGCGCCTACGCCACCATGTCCAGCGGCGACGCCGGCAAACGGTGGAACAACACCCCCGACCCCGACGGGCACCTGCAGGTCGGGCACAACAGCAGCATCTTCTCCCGCACGGTGCTCAACTTCCCGATCGACATCGGCACCCTCGGCGGCGCCGTCATCAGCGAGGCCAAGCTTTACCTGTACGAGGTCTACTCGTCCAAGTGCAGCACCAGCGGCCAGCCGATGAACGTGTACGCACCCGCGAACACCCTCACCCCCGACAACGCCGCGTGGGGCACCTGGAACGGCTACAACTGGGGCAGCGTCCTCGACCAGATCAGCCTGCAGACCAAGTACAACAGCAGCTGCCCCAACCCTGCGGGCGTCTCCGCACTCGTCACCTCCGCGGTCGTCAACGCGGTCAACTCCGGCAAGACGACCCAGTCGTTCGGGCTCCGGTCCGGCAACGAGAACGACCTGCTCAACTACAAGGAGTTCGAGGCCACCGGCGGCAGCGGCCCGTCGATGTCCATCACCTACAACCACCGGCCGGACAAGCCGACCGGCGTGTTCACCTCCCCCGCCACCGCGTGCGGCGGCAACCCGACCACCATCGGCAACGGCCTGGTCTCGCTCTACGCCCCGGTCTCCGACCGCAACAACGACACCCTCGGGGTCACCTTCAAGGTGATGCGCGCCAGCGACGGAGTGACGATCGCGGGCAACGAGGGCAACCCGGTGGGCGCCAGCTCCGGCACGAACGCCAAATACGACGTCGCCGCGCAGACCCTCCGGGACCAGTCCGGCGGTGCGGTGACCGGCTTCACCTGGCAGGCGCGGGCCCGAGACGGCGCCCTGGACGGTGACTGGTCGGACCCGTGCACCTTCCGGTTCGACCCGACCACCACCGGCGCGCCGACCGTCAGCCCTCAGGACGGCCGGCAGCTGGGCCAGCCGGTCACCGTCGCCATCGGCACGCCGCCCGGCACCGCGCCCAGCGCGTACTCGTATCAGCTGGACGGCGCCGCGCCCGGCCTGGTCACCACCACGACCGGCAACGCGACCATCACCGTGACCCCGACCCGCGTCGACAGCATGCTGAGCGTCACCAGCCTGTCGGCCGGCAACAACATCGGCAACACCGCGCTCGTGCCGATCCATGTGACCGAGCCCGCGACGCCACGGGCCGACGCCGACCTCACCGGCGACGGCCTCGCCGACCTGGTCACCCCCGGCGGCGTCAACGGCCTCGCCTCCGGCGTATGGCTGGCGCCGGGCCGCGGCACCGGCCCGGTGACCGACACCGTCACCAACATCGGCCTCAACGGTGCGGGCCTGTCACCGATCAACGTCTCGCCGAACGACTTCGACGGAACGCAGCTCTTCACCGGGCGGTTCAACGGCACCACGCTGCAGGACGTCGCCGCGTACTACCCGACCGGCCCGGCCGCCGGCCAGTACGTCGTGGTCAACGGCACCGGCAACGACTTCCCCATGCAGGGGCAGCAGAGCGGCATCAACCACCGCATCGCCGCCGGCAGCCTGAACGACGGCAACGGCAACAGCCCGATCCAGATGGCCGCCGCCAGCACCGCGACCAAACCCGGCCAGGTCACCCCGGACCTGATCGGCATCGCGGGCGACGGCAGCGGCGTGGACGCCAACTCCGACGGTGTCTACGACGACGGCAACGGCTACTACCTGGACTACTACGTCAACCAGGCCGGCGCAGCCAACTACCACGACCCGGTGCTGCTGCCCAACGCCACCCCCACCGGCGACTACCTGTGGAAGGCATGGACGATCGCCAGCGCACGGACCGCGTCCGGGGCGTGGCTGTTCCTGTGGAACCGGTCCACGGGCAGCCTGTACCTCTGGCAGAACCTCACCTACGACATGGCGACCGAGACCATCACCTTCACGCAGTTCCAGCTGCGCTCCGGCGGCTGGAACACCAGCCAGACGGACACGCTGCGGGCCGCGGACGCCAACGGCAACGGCACCCCGGACCTGTGGGTCGTCAACAGCACCGGCACCGTCACCCCCTGGATCGTGTCCGGGCTCGCGGGCGGCACCGGCACCGTCGCGGCGCAGACCGGCCGGACGCTGCTGAAGCCCGCGCACATCTGGCCGCTCAACGACGGCAAGACCGGCACGGCCGCGTCGGCCAAGGACACGGCCGGCACCCTGCACGCCACCGGGACCACCGGCGTCACCTGGCACGAGAACGACGTGTTCACGCCCGACGCCGTGTTCGACGGCACCGGAGCGCTGAGCGTCCCCGGCGCCGCGGTCGCGCCGGCCGGCAGCTTCACCGTCTCCGCCTGGGTCAAACCGGCCGACTACACCGGCACGGTGTTCTCGCAGAACGGGACGAAGAACTCCACCGTCCGGCTCTACGCCGACCCGGCCAACAAGCGCTGGACCTTCGCCCTGGCGTCGGTGGACGGCAACCCGGACTCCGTCTACGACAAGGTCACCTTCACCGCACCGATCCAGCTCGGCACGTGGGTGCACCTGACCGCCGTCCACGACGCCACCGCCCACCGCATGAGCCTCTACGTCAACGCCGTGTCCAGCGACCCGGTCGCGCACAACACGGCCGCCTCGACGACCGGCAACGCGGCCATCGGCGACGCGCAGGACAAGGGTCTGCGCGCCGACCGGTTCAAGGGCCAGCTCTCCAAGGTCGAGACCTGGAACAAGGCGCTGAGCCACAGCGAGGCCCTCGCGTTCTCCGGCGCGAAGGACTACGCCAAGCTCGACTCCGACGGCTCGGTCCACCCGAGCGGCTCGTCCTGGAGCACGCCCGGCGGGCAGCTGTCGTTCACCGCCGGCAAGCTCACCGTCACCCCGGTGAGCGGCACCGCCAAGAGCTACGGCCCCGGCGGCTACCCGTCGGCCGTGCTGACCCTGCAGACCGACGGCAACCTCGCCATCTACCCGGACAGCACCCGCGCCGCGGGCACCGCCCTGTGGGCCAGCGGCACCAACGGCAAGACCGGCGACGTCTACGTGCTGCAGCCCGACGGCAGCTTCGTCTGCTTCGACGCGGGCAACCAGGTCTGCTGGAACACGGGCACCGCGGGCCCGACGCCGCCGTCGGCGACGTTCCCCCGTTACGGCGCGCCGGCGGTCTACTCACCGCTGAACGCGCATTCCGAGGTGTACTTCCGCTCCGGCAGCACCGTCGCCCAACGCTGGACGGGCACGAACGGATGGTCCGCCGGCAGCCCCGGCGTCACCGTCACCGCCGGACGGCCGGTCGCCATCTTCAACCCCGCCCGCAACGCGGTCGAGGTGTACTACAACAACGGCGGCAAGCTCGCCCAGTCCTACTACGGCACCGACGGCGTCTGGCACCACACCTCCAACCTCGCCGGGACCGCGATGGTCGGCTCGCCGACCGTCGTCTACAACGCCCCGCAGCAGAGCCTCGAAGTCTTCTTCAACGACGGCGGCACCCTGCGCGAGGCGTGGTGGAAGGCGGCCAACGGCTGGACCTCCGCCACCATCGGCGGCACCATCAGCAACTCGCCCTCCGCCGTGCTCAACGAGGGCAACCAGCACGTCGAGGTCTACTACAACTCCGGCGGCACCCTGGTCGAGCACTGGTGGACCGCGGGCGTCGGCTGGGCCTACAGCAGCCTCGGCGTGGCCATGGCGTCCTCCGGCTCACCGTCGGCGCTGTACGACCCGATGAACACCAACGTCGAGGTCTACTACGCCAGCACCACAGGCCAGCTGACCGAGGACTACTGGGTCAACGGGACCGGCTGGAGCGGCGCCCGCAACCTCGGCGGCACGATCACGCAGGGCGACCCGTTCGCGCTGTACAACCCGGGATCGAACGCCGTGGAGATCTACTTCAACAGCAACGGCGTGCTGACCGAGAAGTACACCTCCAGCTCCGGCTGGCAGGGCCCGGTCGCGGTCGGCGGCACGGGCGGCTCGACCGACAACATGGTCGGCACGCCGATGGCCGTGTACGACTACAGCCGGCAGACCCTTGAGGTGTACTTCAGCTCGCAGGGCACCCTCGGCGAGTACGTGCACACCAGCATCGGCTGGACCGCCCGCACCACCATCCCTGGCGCCACCGTGAGCTGACGACCGCCCGGAACCGGGGGGGGGGAGAGACGGGTTGGTGGGGTCCCCATCTGTCCGGCGAACCCCCCAAGCTGTGGGAACCCCCTCCCTCACCACCCCACCCCCCCCCCTGACCACGCGGGGGTCGGACCACGCCCGGGACCTGGGTCAGGACCGGCCTTTCTGTGTCGCCCCCCGGCGTGTCAGGCGACCTCATAGGCCGGCGACACATCCTCGGACCACGACCCAACTGCCGGACCCAAATGTTCATCCGGGTGTTCCCTCCTGCTGGCCAACGATCGGCAAGACTCAGCGCGAACCAAGATCCTCTATTCGGAGTACTGCCTTGGCCACGCGCGGAAGACGGCAGTGGCGGGGAGCGGTGTGCCTGGTGGCGCTCGCGGTCCTCGCCGGGTTCGCCGTTCCCGGGACGGCGGCGGCGCACCCGTTCGGCGACCCGCAGACCGTCGCCGTCGGCCTCGGCGACGACCGGCCCGACGTCGTGCGGGTGCGGTGGCGGGTCGGCGGGTCCGACGACCTGACGCTGCTCGGGGTGTCGCTCGGCATCCTGCCGCAGGACCGGGTCATGCTCGACGGCGCCGTCTTCTACCGCGACACGGACGCTGCGGCGATCGCGCCCGCGCCGGCGTTCGCGAAGTACCTCCTCGAACGGATCACGGTCCAGACCAACCGTCAGGTCTGTCCAGGGGTGCTGCAGCCGATCGACGACCTCGCCAAGCGGGGCGTGACGATCGACTACACCTGCCCGGGGCCGGTCGGGACCGCGTCGGTCGCCGTGCGGACGCTGACCGACCTGCACCCGGCCTACCAGACCCTGGCCACCGGGCCCGACGGGCAGCGGACGGTGTACCGCCAGGGCGCCGACTCCCACGACTGGCCCCTCGGCGACTCGCCGGTCACCGTGCCCGCGTCCGGCAGCAGTGCCGCGATCCAGCTCGGCGCGGTCGTCGCCGGCGTGCTGGTCGCGATCGCTGTCGGTTGGCTGGTGGGCCGCCGGATGCGGCGCAGGAGGGCACTGGCATGAGCGGCCAGCGGAGCGGCTCGGGCCGCTCATCATGTGACAGGTTCAGCTCAGGCCGACGCCGGAGCGCAGCGCAGGTGGCGGCATGAGCGGCCAGCGCAGCGGCTCGGGCCGCTCATCATGTGACAGGTTCAGCTCAGGCCGACGCCGGAGCGCAGCGCAGGTGGCGGCATGAGCGGCCAGCGCAGCGGCTCGGGCCGCTCATCATGTGACAGGTTCAGCTCAGGCCGACGCCGGAGCGCAGCGCAGGTGGCGGCATGAGCGGCCGGTTGCAGGAGTTCGTCAACGCTCCGGGCATCGCGCCGCTCGCGTTCCTGTTCGCGTTCCTGGCCGGCGCCGGGCACTCGCTGGGGCCCGGGCACGGCAAGAGCCTCGCGGCGGCGTACCTCGCGGGCTCCCGCGGCCGGGTCCGCGACGCAGCATGGCTCGGCGGCACGGTCGCCGCGATGCACACCGTGTCGGTGCTCGCCATCGGCGTCGCCTGGACGTTCTTCTCGCTGTCCGACCTGGTCCGGATGGAGCAGCTGACCGGCTGGCTCCAGCTGGTCGCGGGCCTGCTCGTCATCGGCACCGGCATCTGGCTGATCCGCCGCAACACGCACGGTCATCACCATCATCACGGCGACGATCATCACCATCATCACGACGCGCACGACCACGAGCACGAGCACGGCCAGGTGAAGAAGCCCGGGCTGGTGCTGCTCGGGATGTCCGGCGGGCTCACCCCCTCACCGGCCGCGTTCCTCGTCCTGGCCACCGGCCTGTTCGTCGGCCGCGCCGGGTTCGCGCTGCTGCTCGTGCTCACCTTCGGCGCCGGCATGGCCGTCGTCCTCTTCGGCGTCGGCGTCCTCGCGATCGCCGGCCGCACCGTCCTCACCAGGACACCGCGCCTCCACGCCGCCGCCCGCGTGGCCCCCGTCCTCGCCGCCGGCGGCATCACCGTCTTCGGCGCCGGCATCGTCGCCTTCGCCGCGATGCACCTCGTCACCGTCACATAAAAGGAGAACCATGAGGCACCGACTACGGCGGGCGCTCCCGATCGCGCTCGCCGTCGTCCTCGCCGGCGGGTCTGTGCCCACGGACGCCGTCGCCGAGAACGCACCGCCGCTGACCGGCGGCGCCCCTGGGCTCAACCTGAGCGACGGGCAGACCCTCGAGGGGCGGGTCCGCGTCGAGGCCGAGCCGACCGTGGAGAACGACTCCGTCGTCGCGCTGACCGTCGACGGCAAGGCCGTCGGGGCCACGCCGACGAAGGGCACCGCGCGCTTCGCGTTCGACATGGGCGGCAACGGCACCGAGGCCCGCTACCACAACTACATCACCGTCAACGACCACACCGCGGAGGCGGACCGGGTCTACTTCCCGGACATCCCCGGCGGCCGCAGCGGCTCTCTGGAGTTCCCCGGCGCCTGGCTGCACGCGGGCGTCAACACGGTCACCGTGCACGCCGGCGCGAACTGGGTCGACACCACCAACGCGGGCGCCGTGGGCGTGGAGACGCTGCCGTTCGGCGAGGGCCTGCGCTGCCCGAACTACGACGACTTCCCGCTGAGCAGCCTCGCCCTCAGCCTGCTCGGCGTCGTGGCCGACGGCGAGGAGAACGCCTTCAGCTACAGTTTCGGCGACGGCACCTGCGGCAGCTCCAAGAACCTGCTGGTGAAGGACCTGACGTTCGTCGTCTCCGGCGAGCCCGGCTCGACCGCCGGCCTGGGCGTCGACCTCGACACCAGCACGCTGGACAACGGCACCCACGCGGTCGTCGCGACCACGAGGTCCGGCGCCACCGCGCAGGCGCTCGTCGCCGTGAACAACGCGCCCGCCGGTGCCCCGAAGATCTCCCCGGCCGACGGCTCGCTCGTGCGCGGCAGCCAGCCGGTCATCGCCGCACTCGCCGGCGCGCCCGGCGTCGGCAGCGTGCGGTCGCTGGCCATCGACGGCAGCCCGGCCGAAAACGCGGAGTCTCTCGCGGCCGGCACCGCGACGCTCGCGCTGACCGTCGAGGCCGGCAACTCGGCCGAGGCGAAGTACCACAACTACCTGCTCGTCAACGGCAACCGGGTCGATCTCGGCGGCGACTACGGCGTCGCCGGCGCCGAGACGGCGACGCTCAAGGTGCCGCACCGGTACCTCAAGTCCGGCGACAACACCATCCTGCTCAAGACCGGCGACTACAACGGCACCCTCAACGGCGCCACCTGCGCCAACCACGACGACTTCCGGGTCACCCGGGCGTCGGTGAGCCTCACGCTGGGCACGTCCGGGACGGTCACCGCCGGCCCGACATACCTGGTCACCACCGCGACGAGCGGCGCGGTGACGAGGGAGGCGACGACCGCCGCCTCCCTCGCCCTGGGCGACGGCACCTGCGGCGCCAACAAGGAGGCCGAGTTCCACTTCGACGTGGCCGACGCCCCCACCACCCGCACGGTCGACACGCTCGGCGCGGGCACGGACGCCCACCTGCGGGTGTTCGTCGGCGGCAACGGCGCCGACAGCGGCTTCGACAACGTCGTACGGATCAACGGCATCCCGCTGAACCTCGGCATCTGGGAGAAGGAGGTCGCCGACCTCGCGTTCCCGAACGAGTGGCTCGTCCCCGGCGTCAACGTCGTCGAGTTCGTCGCCGGTAGCGACCACGGCAGCGCCAAGGCCGGCGGCTGCGACAACTACGACGACTTCACACTGCGCGACTTCCAGCTCGCCCCAGCGGGCGCGAAGGCGACGCTGCTGAGCCACGAGATCGCCGAGAACACCGTCACGATCGGCTCGGCGAGCTACCCGGCCGGCCAGCCGGTGACCGTGTACATCGGCGACGGCACCTGCGGCAGCAGCAGCAACGGCGTGCTCACCAAGGCCGTCCTGTTCGACGTCACCGCCGAGAACGGCGGTGCGCTGCCCGCGCTCGGCCGGCGCGCCGACCTCGACACCACCAAGCTCGGCGACGGCGGGCACAGCATCACAGCCGTCGTCGGCGACAAGACCTCGACCCGGCGGTTCACCGTCGACAACACCGCGCCGGAGGTGGCCGACAGCGTGCCGGGCGAGGGCCAGCGGCTCACGTCGACCGTCGCGCTCGTGGTGCAGGTCAAGGACGCCTCCGGGGTCGCCGGCCCGCCGGTGATCACGCTCGACGGCAAGGCCGTCGCGCAGGGCGCCCAGATCGGCCGAGGCCTGGCCGCCGGTGCGCACACGATCGCGGTCACCGTGGCCGACGTGCTCGGCAACACGGCCACCCGGGAGATCCACTTCACCAGCGCGAGCATCCCGGACGTGCCGTCCGAGCTGACCGCGACCGTCGGGGACCCCAACGTTCCCGGCGCCACATTGTCGGCGAAGATCCCCGGACCGGCCGGCGTGCCGCTCACGGCGACCTTCACCAAGGCCGACCAGGTCCTGCCGACCGGCGGCTACCAGGGCACGGCGACGTCGGTGCCGACCACGCTCGACGTGGCCCACGACGCCGCGGTACAGCTGGCGTCGCTCCAGCCGCTCGACGGCCGGACGATCGAGACGCCGTCCGGGCGTGACGTGGTGTTCCAGCGCTACGACCTGAGCGCCGGCACCGCGCAGGATCCCATCCTGCGGTGGGAGGGCAGCATCGACCCCGAGCGGGTCGTGGCGCTGCGCGTGTGGGACCCGGCGGCCAAGCGCTGGACGGTGCTCACCAGCTCCCGCGGGCAGGCCGGCCACACCACGGTGCTGGCCGCGCCGGTCGGCGCCGAGCACCGCGACGGCGGGACCGTCCACGTCCTGGTCACCGGCGAGGACCCCTTCGCCGACGACCTGTCGCCCCGCGACGCGACGGCACAGCAGGACAAGGACCGCTTCGAAGACCCGGGCACCTACGATTTCGCACTCGCGCACTTCACCGACACGCAGTACCTCAGCCCTGATCCACCGATGAGATTGATGTGGCGGAGGCATCTCGGACGCGACAATGCCCCCGCGAGCTGGAAAGATAGAGGTTCTTGAGGCAT
>NZ_JBVJIJ010000060.1:0-30573 GCF_055586325.1 Dactylosporangium sp. NPDC051087
CCCCCCCCCCCCCCCCCCCCCCCCCCCCCCCCCCCCCCCCCCCCCCCCCCCCCCCCCCCCCCCCCCCCCCCCCCCCCCCCCCCCCCCCCCCCCCCGCTTCCGTGTCTCAGGGGGACGCGTGGCCGCTTCCGGGTCTCAGGGGGCGCGCCAGGCGGCGATGATCGCCTGCGCCTCGTCGGCGACCTCGTCGGGCTCCAGGTCGTCGGTGTCCAGGACGGCGTCGACGCGCCCGCGCAGGTCGTGCCGGGCGGTGAGGTAGGCGCCGAGCTGGTCCAGGCGCCACGTCTGCGGGCCGTCGTCATCGTCGTTCTCGACCCGCTCGATGAGCACCGGCGCCGACACGTCCAGCAGCAGGTGGCGTACGTCGTGGCCGCGGCCCCGCAGACCGTCGAACAGCTCGCGCAGCACCGCGTCGCGCAGGACGGTCATCGGCACGATGAGCGGGTCGGCGCCGCGGGTCTGCCACGCGGCGGCGGTGACCGTGGCCGAACGCCAGGCCGGCAGGTCCTGGTAGTCGCCGGTCCTGAGCAGCCCGACGGTGCGTTTGAGGACCCAGCCGATGCGCTCCGGATCGAACGCGCGCGCCTTCGGGTCGCGGCGGCACAGCTCCTTCGTCAGGGTCGTCTTCCCCACGCCGAAGGGCCCATTGATCCAGACGATCACGGGCTCCACCCTTTCACGGCTCCCCGGTGCGGCCCGGGCACGGCACGCGCGGGCTGCCAGGTTCTTCGCAGCGGGCGTCGAGCGGGATGGCAGGCCAGGGCGTCATACATGAGTCATGGACATGTTGACCCTCCCCCAGCGCTCCGCCTCCGGCCTCGACCACGTCACCGTGCTGCTGGTCGCCGGCGGCAACCGCTTCGCGGACCTGACCCGCCACCTCCCCCAGGACTGGACGGTCCTGCGGCGCCCGGCGACCGATCCGGTGATGCGCGACCCGGACATCGTGGTGCTCGACGACCCCGGTCCCAGGGCGGTGACCGCCACCTGCCTGCGTCACCCGGCCTCGGCGATCGTGGTGGTGCTCAGCCCGTACAGCGACCATCACGAGGTCGTCGACGTGCTCGAGGCGGGCGCCGACGCGTGTGTGCGTTCCAACACCACTGCCGTCGTCGCCGCACATGTGGAAGCCTGCCGGCGACGTCAGGCGGCATAGGGTATTTGGCGTTTCCGACAACATATTCCAGAGAGCGCTTTCAAAGGGTTTCACGATTGACAATGCGCTAGTCATGGGCCACTCTGAATCGTGTCTTGAGAGCGCTCTCAGGCCGATTGGCGGCCAGGGTGACCAGCCGATCGTCCAGGCGAATCGTGATCAGGGTGTAACCGGTGTGAGGGTGCGGCGGGCGGCGGAGCGGCATGCTTCGTCGCCCGTCCCTTTTTGTGCGCCATACCATCGGGCGACTTCAGTCATGATGTGTCCGGTAGACAGATATGGGGGAAAGCGCAGATGGTGATGTCGGGGCGGGATCGGCCCACGCTGGAGAACGTCGCACAGCGTGCCGGGGTGTCGCGGGCCACCGCCTCCCGCGTGGTCAACGGCTCCACCTCCGTCGCGCCGCACATCCGCGACAAGGTCCTGAGCGCGGTCGACGCGCTCGGCTACGTCCCCAACCAGGCGGCGCGCAGCCTGGTGACCCAGCGGACCGACTCGATCGCCCTCGTCGCGTCCGAGACGACCAGCCGGGTGTTCTCCGACGACCCCTTCTTCGCCGCCGTGATCCGCGGCGTCAGCCTCGAGCTGGAGGCGGCCGACAAGCAGCTCGTGCTGATGATGGTCGGGCCGTCCGGGCCCAGCCACGACCGGGTCGAGCGCTACGCGACCGGCGGCCACGTCGACGGCGCGATCATCTTCTCCATGCACGGCGCGGACCCGCTGCCGGAGCGGCTGAGCCGGGCGGGCGTGCCGGTGGTCTGCAACGGCCGGCTGCTGACCCAGTCCCAGGTGCCCTACGTCGACGTCGACAACGAGGACGCGGCCCGCACCGCGGTGCGCCACCTGCTGGACACCGGCCGCCGCCGGGTCGCGACCATCGCCGGCCCGCAGGACATGAGCGCCGGCATCGACCGGCTCAAGGGCTACCGCTCCGCGATGCAGGACGCCAGCCGGCGCTCGATCGTCGCGGTCGGCGACTTCACCCGGCAGTCCGGCGCCCTGGCGATGAGTCAGCTGCTCGCCGACGACCCCCAGCTCGACGCCGTGTTCGCCGCGTCCGACGCGATGGCCGACGGCGCGCTGCGCGCCCTGCGGCAGAACGGCCGCCGGGTCCCCGACGACGTCGCGGTCGTCGGGTTCGACGACATGGAGTTCGCCCGCGACACCGAGCCGCCGCTCACCACGGTCCGCCAGCCGATCACCGACATCGGGCGCACCGTCGCCCGGCAGGTGCTGCGGATGGCGGCCGGCGAGCAGATCGAGCCGGTCCTCCTCCTTCCGACGGAGCTCATCAAGCGCGAGTCGGCTTGAGATAGGGCATTGTGGGACGGGTGAGACTCGCGACCTGGAACGTCAACTCGGTCAAGGCCCGGCTCCCCCGTCTCCTGGAGTGGCTCGGCACGGCCGCGCCCGACGTGCTCTGCCTGCAGGAGACCAAGGTCGGCGCGGACGGTTTCCCCGCCGAGGAGGTCGCCGCGCTCGGCTACGAGGTCGCCGCGCACGGCGAGGGCCGGTGGAACGGGGTGGCCCTGCTGTCCCGCGTCGGTCTCGACGACGTGGTGCGGGGCTTCGAGGGCGACCCCGGCTGGGGCGGTGAGCCCACCGGCGAGGAGGGCCTGTTCGACTCGCCGCGCATCGAGGCCAGGGCGATCTCCGCGACCTGCGGCGGGGTCCGCGTCTGGTCGGTGTACGTGCCGAACGGCCGCACCCCCGAGTCGGCGCACTACACGTACAAGCTGCGCTGGCTCGAGGTGCTGCGCTCCCGCGTCGCCGACGAGCTCGCCCGCAGCGACCGGCTCGTGGTCTGCGGCGACTTCAACGTCGCGCCGACCGACGCCGACGTCTTCGACCCGCGGGCCTTCGCCGGCGCGACCCACGTGACCGCGCCGGAGCGCGAGGCCCTCGCCGCGCTGCTGGGGGCCGGGCTGCGCGACGTCGTGCCGGTGCCGATGAAGGGGCCGAACCCCTTCACCTACTGGGACTACCGCGCCGGGATGTTCCATCAGGACAAAGGCATGCGGATCGACCTCTTCTACGCGAGCCCGGCGGTCGCCGACGCGGTCAAGGCGGCGTCCATCGACCGCGAGGCGCGCAAGGGCAAGGGCCCGTCGGACCACGCCCCCGTCGTGGTGGACATCGATCTTTGAGTACGCTCCGTGACCAGGACACCCTGCCCGGACGGTACTGTTAAAAGTGAAACGATCAAGTAAAGTGATGGATGGCCCCAAGGCCTCCTGATGTGCGTGCTTCGTCCGCAACGCAGCGTGATCACACCGTTACCATGAGCCGGTAATTCGCCCGTTTCGGGGGTGTATGATCCAAAAGTCGTTGTGCTTGGATCACGCCCTCATCACGGCCCGGCGTGGACTTGGTTACAGGACGGGGGGTGACCCTTGACGATCGGCCGAACGGGAGACAGGGTTCCTCCAACGGAGGCGACACACCAAGTCGGCTTCGTGCACGCTCTGCCCGTGGACCGAACCTGCGGATAGGGCACCAGGAGTCCACGAAGACACAGCCGATCGGCTGCTGACTGCCACGGGCCCCGGTCCGGCCGACACGCGGTTCCACGCTGCGACGGCCGAGGCTGTCGGCTGTGCAAGGCGGGCAAGCGGCCGGGGAGAGGGGCGCCACGCCCATGACTATGGGACCCGTCACGTCCAAGAGCGACGAGCAGGTGCCGAGTGTCGAAGAGGCGACCAGCACGCCGCCTGGTGTCACCGCCAAGGCCATCGAGGGGCGTTCGCTCGGTCAGATCGCCTGGACCCGTCTCAAGCGCGACAAGCTCGCCCTGACAGGTGCCGGCGTCATCGTGTTCCTCGTGCTCGTCGCGATCTTCGCGCCGCTGATCAACAAGGTGTGGGGACACCCGATCAACGAGTTCCACCAGGACAAGATCAACCCGAACCTGGGCGGCATCCCCGAGCCCGGCACGTGGGGCGGCATCAGCAAGGAGTTCCTGCTGGGCGTCCAGCCGGTCACCGGCCGCGACATGTTCTCGCAGATCATCTACGGCGCGCGGGTCTCCCTGCTGGTCGCGCTGTCCGCCACGGTCGTCGCGGTGATCCTGGGCGTCGTGCTGGGCATCTGCGCCGGCTACTTCGGCGGGTTCGTCGACAGCGCGGTCAGCCGCCTGATGGACCTGATCCTCGCGTTCCCCTACCTGCTGTTCTCGATCGCGCTCATCTCCGTCGTGCCGGTCACGACCGCGTGGCGCATCGGCGTCGTCGTCGGCGTCATCTCGTTCTTCAGCTGGCCGTACATCGGCCGCATCGTGCGCGGGCAGACCCTGTCCCTGCGAGAACGTGAGTTCGTCGAGGCGGCCCGCAGCGTCGGCGCCGGCCCCACCCGGATCCTCTTCCGTGAGCTGCTGCCCAACCTGGTCGCACCGATCCTCGTCTACTCGACCCTGGTCATCCCGACCAACATCGTCTTCGAGGCGTCGCTGTCGTTCCTCGGTGTCGGCGTGCTGCCCCCCACTCCCTCGTGGGGCCGTCTGCTCTCCGACGCGGTGAACTACTACACCTACGACCCGGTGTACATGTTCGTGCCGGGCCTCGCGATCTTCATCATGGTGCTCGCGTTCAACCTGTTCGGCGACGGTCTGCGCGACGCGCTCGACCCCAAGGCCAACCGCTAACCACCGTCACCGGCGCTGCCACGCCCCCTGGCACCCCGTGCCCGGACCGGCTCCCGTACCAGGGATCCGTCTCCGTGCCACCCCGATCTCCGCTCGCACAGCAGCACAGCTCGGACGGCCCGTCCCTCGGCGGGTCGCGCCAAACAAGGAGGGAAACCTAGTGAGAATGAGGACAGGGGCATTGGTGGCCGGTTCGGCCGCTGTCGCCCTGGTGTTGTCCGCCTGTGGGTCGGGCGGCGACGACAAGACGCCCAGCACGGGCGAGAGCACCGCAGGTGTGACCGGCTTCAACGCCGCCACCAAGGGTGTCGTCAACCCTTCCGACAAGAAGGGCGGCACGCTCAAGCTCGTCAACCACAGTGACCCGGACTCGTTCGACCCGGTCCGCGCCTACTACGCGTGGGTCTGGAACTTCCAGAAGGGTTACTACGTCCGGACCCTCCTCACCAACGCGTCGAAGCCGGGCGAGGACGGTCTGAAACTCGAGCCCGACCTGGCCGAGAAGCTGCCGGAGATCACCGACGGCGGCAAGACCTACACCTTCAAGCTGAAGGCCGGCGTCAAGTTCGAGGACGGCTCGCCGATCACCTCGAAGGACATCAAGTACGGCATCGAGCGCGTGTTCGCTCAGGACGTGCTGTCCGGCGGCCCGACCTACATCGTGGACGTGCTGGACCAGGGCCAGAAGTACCCCGGCCCGTACAAGGACACCGACCCGGACAAGCTGGGCCTGAAGTCCGTCGAGACCCCGGACGACACCACGATCGTCTTCAAGTTGAAGGAACCGCTGTCGGACTTCAACTACCTGCTCGCCATGCCCGGCTCCGGCCCGGTCCAGAAGGCCAAGGACACCGGCGACAAGTACGGTGACAAGCCCGTCTCGACCGGCCCGTACAAGTTCCAGTCGTACGACCCGGGCAAGAAGGCCGTCCTGGTCCGCAACGAGAACTGGGACGCCAAGACGGACACCATCCGTAAGGCGCTGCCGGACCAGATCGACCTCACCATCGGCACGGCCGTCGAGGAGATCGACAACCAGCTGCTGAGCGGTGACCAGGACATCGACACCGCGCAGACCGGCGTTCAGCAGGGTGCGCAGCCGAAGATCCTGCTCGACCCGGCGAAGAAGGCCAACGCGGACACGCCGACCACCGGCTTCATCCGCTACTTCTCGATCAACACCAAGGTCAAGCCGTTCGACAACATCCACTGCCGCAAGGCCGTGCAGTACGCGACCGACAAGATCACGATGCAGACCGCTCGTGGTGGCGCGGACGCCGGTGGCGACGTGGCCGTGAACATGCTCCCGCCGAACATCGCGGGTCACGACCCGGCGCTCGACCCGTACAACACCAAGTCGGGCAAGCCGCAGATCGACAAGGCCAAGGAAGAGCTGGCCGCCTGTGGCCAGCCGAACGGCTTCGAGACGGTCATCGCCACCCGTAACGCCGGCAAGGAGCCGAAGACGGCCGAGGCGCTGCAGGCCGCGCTGAAGAACGTGGGCATCAACGCCCGCCTCGACCCGACCGACGCCTCGCTGTACTTCCGCTCGACCATCGGCGCGCCGTCCAACGTGCACGCCAAGGGCTACGGCCTGATGATGGCCGGCTGGGGTGCCGACTTCCCGACCGGTTACGGCTTCCTCTCGATCCTGGTCGACGGCCGCTCGATCTCCGCTTCCGGTAACAACAACTACGCGGAGCTCGACAACGCCGAGGTCAACAAGCTGATCGACGAGGCCAAGGCCGCGACCGACCCGAAGGCCGCCGCGGACATCTGGGGCAAGATCAACAAGATCGTCATGGACGAGGCCGTCATGGTGCCGTTCGTGTACGACAAGGCCCTGAACTACCGCAACCCCCGCCTGACGAACGTCTTCGTCACGGAGTACTACGGCATGTACGACTTCGCCAGCCTGGGTGTCTCCTAGAGCTGACTGGTCGCACCTGACCGAGCAATGCCAGTAAGCCGGTAACCCGCCCTTCCGAGGAAACGAAGGCAGGTGAAGGCCACGGCGCCGGCCGGTGAGACGGGAACCCCGTCGAGCCGGCCGGCGTCAGGCCGCACACGTGATCAACTACATCCTGCGCCGCCTGGTCACGGCAGTCGCGCTGCTCGTGGCCGTCTCGGCCGTCACCTTCCTGATCTTCTTCGCGATCCCGAAGGCCGCCGGTGCCGACCCTGCCGAGATGTACGTCGGTAAGTCGGCGACCCCGCGCGACGTCGAAGCGACCCGGGTCAAGCTCGGTCTCGACAAGCCGATCTACATCCAGTACGGACGCTTCCTGAAGGGCATCGTCGCCGGCCGCGACTACAACAACGGCCCGAGCGTCACCCACTGCTCCGCCCCCTGCTTCGGCTACTCCTTCCGCACCGACCGCGAGGTGTGGCCGCTGCTGATCGACCGGTTGCCCGTCACCATCTCCCTCGCCCTCGGCGCCGCCGTCATCTGGCTGCTGTTCGGCGTCGCCGGTGGCGTCATCTCGGCATTGAGACGCGGCTCGATCGCGGACCGCACAGCGATGATCATCGCGCTCGCCGGCGTCTCACTCCCCATCTACTTCACGGGCCTGGTCGCCCAGCAGCTCTTCGTCCATACCTGGCCGATCTTCCAGGGCGGCGAGTACATCAACTTCAAGGACGACCCGGTCGGCTGGGCCAACAAGCTGTTCCTCGCCTGGGTCACCCTCGCCCTGCTCTTCGCCGCGCAGTACACCCGCCTCACCCGTGCGCAGATGCTCGAGACCATGAGCGAGGACTACGTCCGCACCGCGCGCGCCAAGGGCCTCAGGGAGCGCGTCGTGGTCGGCAAGCACGCGATGCGCTCGGTGCTCACCCCGATCGTCACGATCTTCGGTCTGGACCTCGGTGGTCTGCTCGGCGGCGCGATCCTCACCGAGAGCGTCTTCAGCCTCCCCGGCATCGGCCGGCTCAGCATCGACGCGGTGAACGTCAAGGACCTGCCGATCATCCTCGGCGTCACCCTGTTCGGCGCGTTCTTCATCGTCATGGCCAACCTGGTCGTGGACCTGCTCTACGCCGTGATCGACCCGCGGGTGCGGCTCTCGTGACCCTGCCGCAGCCCCGCACCGCTCGACCCGGCACCCCTGGAAAGGAGTGAGCATGTCCACCAGCCTGCTCAAGGACGGCGAGCCGACCCCCGTCGGCTCCGGCTCGCCCGCGGAGTCCTTCCTCGACGTCCGCGACCTGCGCATCCACTTCAAGACCGACGACGGCATCGTCAAGGCCGTCGACGGCCTGACGTTCCAGCTGGAGCGCGGCGAGACCCTCGGCATCGTGGGTGAGTCCGGGTCCGGCAAGAGCGTCACCAGCCTCGGCATCCTCGGCCTGCACCGGCGCGGCTCGGCGAAGATCTCCGGCGAGGTCTGGCTCGACGGCGAGGAGCTCATCGGCGCCTCGCCCGAGCGGGTCCGCGCGCTGCGCGGCGCGAAGATGTCGATGATCTTCCAGGACCCGCTGACCGCGATGCACCCGTACTACACGGTCGGCAAGCAGATCATCGAGGCCTACCAGGTGCACCACAAGGTCAGCAAGGCCGACGCCCGGCGCCGCGCCGTGGAGATGCTCGACCGGGTCGGCATCCCCCAGCCGCAGAAGCGCGTCGACGACTACCCGCACCAGTTCTCCGGCGGTATGCGCCAGCGCGCGATGATCGCGATGTCGCTGGTCAACAACCCGCAGCTGCTGATCGCCGACGAGCCGACCACCGCGCTCGACGTGACGGTGCAGGCGCAGATCCTGGACCTGATCCGCGACCTGCAGGCCGAGTTCAACTCCGCGGTCATCATCATCACCCACGACCTCGGGGTGGTCGCCGAGGTCGCCGACGACATCCTGGTCATGTACGGCGGCAAGTGCGTCGAGCACGCGACCGCGCAGAACATCTTCCGGCGGCCGGAGCACCCGTACGCCTGGGGGCTGCTGTCCTCGATGCCCCGCGTCGACCGGGAGGTGCGCGACCGCCTCGTGCCGATCAAGGGCAACCCGCCGTCGCTGATCAACCTGCCGAGCGGCTGCTCGTTCCACCCGCGCTGCCCCTATGTCGAGCGCAACGGCATCCCTTGCAAGACGGTCGAGCCGTCGCTGACGGAGGGCACGGCCGACCACGGCGTCGCGTGCCACATCCCGCCCGCGGAGCGGCAGGCCATCTTCAAGTCGGACATCGCCCCATCCCTCTGAGGAGCACGACAGTGTCGACGAGCACCCAGTCCCAGCCGGCCCCGGCACCGCAGCGGGGCGGCGAGAACCTCCTCGAGGTCCAAGGCGTCGAGAAGCACTTCCCGATCCTTCGGGGCGCCTTCTTCAAGCGCAAGGTCGGCGCCGTGCGCGCCGTCGACGGCATCGACCTCGCCGTCAAGAGCGGCGAGACGCTCGGCCTGGTCGGCGAGTCCGGCTGCGGCAAGTCCACCACCGGGCGGCTCATGACCCGGCTGCTGGAGCCGACCGGCGGCAAGGTCATCCTGGAGGGGCGGGACATCTCGCACCTCGGGGTCTCGCAGATGCGCCCCCTGCGGCGCGAGATCCAGATGATCTTCCAGGACCCGTACTCATCGCTGAACCCGCGGCACACCGTCGGCTCGATCGTCGGCGCCCCGCTGCAGGTGCAGAACATCAAGACCCCGCACGGGCAGAAGCGCGAGGTCCAGCGGCTGCTGGAGCTCGTCGGCCTCAACCCCGAGCACTACAACCGCTACCCGCACGAGTTCTCCGGCGGTCAGCGGCAGCGCATCGGCATCGCCCGGGCCCTGGCCCTGCAGCCGAAGCTCATCATCGCCGACGAGCCGGTCTCGGCCCTGGACGTGTCGATCCAGGCCCAGGTCGTCAACCTGCTCGACGACCTGCAGCGCGAGTTCAACCTGACCTACGTGTTCATCGCGCACGACCTGTCCGTGGTCAAGCACATCTCGGACCGGGTCGCCGTCATGTACCTGGGCAAGGTCGTCGAGGTCGGTCCCCGTGACGGGCTCTACGGCACGCCGCTGCACCCGTACACGTTCGCGCTGCTGTCGGCGGTGCCGGTGCCCGACCCCGACCGCCGCGACAAGGCGCAGCGGGAGCGGGTCCTGCTCACCGGCGACGTGCCCAGCCCGATCGACCCGCCGTCGGGTTGCCGCTTCCGGACCCGGTGCTGGAAGGCGCAGGAGATCTGCGCCCAGGAGGAGCCGCCGCTGCGCGAGCTCCTGCCGGGCCAGACGGTCGCCTGCCACTTCCCGATCACCGACGAGGAGCGCTCCGCCAAGGGCGCGCAGGCCGCCCGTGCCGCCGCCGCGGAGATCCCGGTCGCCGCGTCGACGGACCCCTTCGCGGAGCCGATCGCGTAACCACAGGACCGTTTGTGCCGGGGAAAGCCGCCATTGCGGCTTTCCCCGGCATTGTTCTGCAAATGCTGGAGTCAATCGACGGCAATACTTGAAAATCTTGAACGAATGCCTTCCGCAGGCGAATGTTTTTCGATCTCATATCCACATCCCCTCGAACCGGGAGGACATGTGGGATTCAACAAAAGGCTCACGGGCGCGGCGGTCATCGCCGCCGCGTTGACCGTGACCGCGGCAGGCCTGCCGGCCCCGGCGAGCGCCGAGGCCGTGGCCAACACGGAGTACACCGTGGTGGCCGCGGACAACGTCTCCGCCAGTGACGCAGCCGCGGCAATCACCAAGGCCGGCGGCAAGGTGCTCGCGACGAACGACACGGTGGGCATGTTCACCGTGCTGGCGCCGCAGAACGGTTTCGTCGAGAAGGCGGCGGCGTCGTCGAAGCTCGTCGGCGCCGCTCACCGCACCGCCATCGGCAAGGCGCCCAAGAAGCAGCAGCCGGGCGACGTCGAGAAGGAAGCGCTCGCCGCGGCGGCGGCGGCGAAGAAGCCCGCCGGTGGCAAGAAGCCCGCCACCGCCGGCATGGACCCGCTGGACGACAAGCTGTGGGGCCTCAAGACGGTCCGGTCCGACCTTGCCCGCAAGGTCAACGCCGGCGACAAGCGGGTCACCGTCGGCGTCCTGGACACCGGCGTCGACGCGTCGCAGCCCGACATCGCCCCGAACTTCAACTGGGCGCTGTCGAAGAACTTCGCGCCGGACAAGGTCGACATCGACGGCCCCTGTGAGGTCGCCAGCTGCCTCGACCCGGTCGGCACCGACGACGGCGGCCACGGCACGCACGTCGCCGGCACCATCGGCGCGGCGGCGAACGGCTTCGGCATCTCCGGTGTCGCGCCGAACGTGTCGATCGTCGAGCTCAAGGGCGGTCAGGACTCGGGGTACTTCTTCCTCGAGCCCGTCGTCAACGCGCTCGTCCACGCCGGCCAGAACGGCATCGACGTGGTCAACATGTCGTTCTACGTCGACCCGTGGCTGTTCAACTGCACCGCCAACCCGGCCGACTCGCCGGCCGCCCAGGCCGAGCAGCGCACCATCATCCGGGGCATGTTCCGGGCACTGACCTACGCGCACTTCAAGGGTGTCACGCTGGTCGGCGCGCTCGGCAACAACCACGAGGACAAGGGCAAGCCGCGCACCGACATCTCCAGCCCGGACTACCCGGCGGACGCCGCCTACGACCGGCCCATCGACAACGCGTCCTGCTGGGACCTGCCGGTCGAAGGCCCGTTCGTCATCGGTGTCTCCTCCCTCGGCCCGTCGCTGAAGAAGTCGGACTTCTCCGACTACGGTCTGGAGCGCATCGGCGTCTCCGCGCCCGGTGGCTGGTTCCGTGACGGCTTCGGCACGGACACCTACCGCACCAACGAGAACATGATCCTCTCCACGTACCCGAAGAAGGTGCTGCAGGAGGAGGGCTCGGTCGACGAGAACGGCGACGTTCTGCCGGAGGCCGAGGGTCTGGTGTACAAGGAGTGCACCGCGGCCGGCAAGTGCGGCTACTACACGTGGCTGCAGGGCACCTCGATGGCCTCGCCGCACGCGGCCGGCGTCGCGGCGCTCATCGTCAGCGCGCACGGCAGCAAGCACGGCAAGGACTTCGGTCTCGAGCCGTGGAAGGTCGAGTACATCCTGTACCAGTCCGCCGCCGAGCACGCCTGCCCGACCCCGCGCCTGCAGACCTACCTGAACGAGGGGCGCAACGAGGAGTTCAACGCCCTGTGTGAGGGTGGCGAGCAGTTCAACGGCTTCTACGGCTTCGGCATCGTCGACGCCTACGCGGCCGTGACCACCAGGACCTGGTGGGAGCACCGCTAGTTCGCTCAGCTGCCTGGTGGCGTCATTTCGGCGCCACCAGGCGGCCCACCCGGTCGACCAGGGCGCTCGGCCGGATCGGTTTGACGTGGTACTCCGTGGCGCCGGCCATCATCGCCTCTTCCGGCCCGCCCATCCGCCCGTACGCGCTGAGCATGAGGATCGGCAGCTGCGCCATGGCGGGGTCGGCCCGCACCGCCTTGCACAGGTCCAGCCCTGAGACGTTGGGCATCCACATGTCGGTGACCAGCAGGTCGAAGCGCGCGGTGCGCAGCGCGTCCAGGGCCTCACGGCCGTTGGTGACCGCGACGACCGTGAGGCCGGCCGCTTCCAGGGCCATGGTGAACAGTTCGCGGATGTCGGGGTCGTCCTCGGCCACCAGTACCGTCGCCTGCCCCATCCCCCCAGCTTAAGATCCTCTCCGTGGCGTATGAGGCGGCTTCGAGCCGATACCAGGACATGCAATACCGGCGCAGCGGGCGGAGCGGCCTGAAGCTCCCGGCGATCTCGCTCGGCCTGTGGCACAACTTCGGGCACGCCCGCGCGTACGAGACCCAGCAGGCGATCGTGCGTCGCGCCTTCGACCTCGGGGTCACCCATTTCGACCTGGCCAACAACTACGGGCCGCCGCCGGGATCCGCGGAGCTCAACTTCGGCCGGATCCTCGCCGAGGACCTGCTCCCCTACCGCGACGAGCTGATCATCTCCACGAAGGCCGGCTACGACATGTGGGACGGCCCCTACGGCGAGTGGGGTTCCCGCAAGTACCTGACGGCGTCGCTGGACCAGTCGCTGCGGCGGATGGGCCTGGAGTACGTCGACATCTTCTACTCCCACCGGCCGGACCCGGACACGCCCCTGGAGGAGACCATGGGCGCGCTGGACCGGGCCGTACGGGCCGGCAAGGCGCTCTACGTGGGCATCTCCAACTACACGCCGGCGCAGACCGCCGAGGCGGCGCGGATCCTGCGGGAGCTGGGCACGCCGCTGCTCATCCACCAGCCGCGGTACTCGATGTTCGACCGCTGGATCGAGGAGTCGCTCCTCGACGTGCTCGCCGCCGAGGGCGCCGGGTGCATTCCCTTCTCGCCGCTCGCCCAGGGACTCCTGACGGACCGCTACCTTTCCGGCATTCCGGACGATTCGCGGGTGCGGACCAGCCGGTTCCTCAACGAGAGCGACCTGACCCCGACGCGGCTGGCCACCATCGAGGCGCTGAACGAGGTGGCCCGCGGGCGGGGGCAGAGCCTGGCGCAGCTCGCCCTGGCCTGGGCGTTGCGCGACCCGCGGGTCACCTCACTGATCATCGGGGCGAGCTCGGTGGCGCAGCTGGAGCAGAACCTCGGCGCACTGTCCGCTCCGCCGCTGGAATCCGACGAGCTCGCCCGCATCGACGAGCTGCTAGCTGAGTAGCCCGTTCAGGGTCGAGATCACGGGCTGGAGGGCGGCGGGCACCGCGCCGTCCTTCGCCACGACCTCGTGGCCGCCGTAGGTGATGCTGTACGTGTAGCCGTCCATGACGTTGGTGCTGCCGTTCTCCTTGGGCAGCTTCGAGAACCCGACCCCGTCCAGGGTGCTCTTGAGGGTCGTCACCTCGGCCGGGGTCAGCTTGCCCTCCTTGGTGCCGGCCTTGGTCGTCAGCGTCCACGCGCCGTCGGGGCGCACCACGAGGCGGTCGTCGGTGCCGGCCAGGCCGCCCTGGCGGGTGAACACCAGCAGTGTGTCACCGACGTTCTGGCTGGCGCTTCCGCTCGCGCTCGCGCTGCTCTGCGGGCTCGCCGGGGCACTGGTGACGGCCGGCGCGCTACTGCCGGCGGTCGTGTCCCCTGCGCCGTCCGCACAGCCCGTCAGGGCCAGCGTGAGCAGGGCGGCGACGGCGATCGGGGTCCTCGACTTCATCGAAGGTGTCTCCATCTCTCTTGGACTGTCCGGTCGTGGTTCGGGTTCCCCGTGACGTGTTCGGTCCTACCTGGGGGTAACTCGCTCGTTTCTTGTCGTACCCCCACGACATGATTGCCCCATGCGCCTCGACCCGTACCGTCACGTCCTCGCTCTCCCCGGCGTACGGTCGCTGATGGTGCTGGCGTTACTGGCCCGCATCCCGATCACCGCGGTCGGCGTCACGATGACCCTGCACGTCGCGCAGGACCTCGATCGCGGCTGGGGCGCCGCGGGGCTGGTCGGCGCCGCCCTGACCGTCGGCACCGCCATCGGCGGCCCGCTCAACGGCCGCTTCGTCGATCGTAAGGGCCTGCGCCCGATGCTGGTCGTCACGACCGTCTGCGAGGCCGTCTTCTGGGCGGTGGCCCCCTCCCTGTCCTATCCGGCGCTGCTGGTCGGCGCCTTCGTCGCCGGCGTCTTCTCGCTGCCCGTCTTCTCCGTCGTCCGCCAGTCGCTGGCCGCGCTCGTCCCCCCGGAGCAGCGCCGCCAGGCCTATGCCCTGGACTCGATGTCGACCGAGCTGTCGTTCATGTCCGGCCCGCCCGTCGCCGTCCTGCTCATGAGCAGCCTGTCCGGCCGCTTCACCATGTGGACGATCGGCGCGTGCCTCGTGCTGGCCGGGACCGCCCTCTTCCTGACCAACCCACCGGTCCACGCACCCGCCGACCCCGACGCCCCCACCGGCGCCACCGCACCGGTCCGCCGCCGCGACTGGGTCACCGCACGCTTCCTCGCCGTCTGCGCCGCCACGGCCGCCACCACGATGGTCCTCGCCGGCACCGACCTCGGCATCGTCGCCATGCTCCGCGAAACCGGCAAGGTCGAGTTCATCGGCGGCGTCCTGGTCGCCTGGGGCGCCTATTCACTGATCGGCGGCTTCGTCTACGGCGCCATGACCCGCGCGGTGCCGCTCGTCGCCCTCCTCGGCGGCCTCAGCCTCTTCACCCTGCCCGTCGGCCTGGTCGGCGACCACTGGTGGCTGCTCTTCCTCGCCCTCCTGCCGGCCGGCGCCCTCTGCGCCCCCACCCTCAGCGCCAGCGCCGACGTGGTCAGCCGCCTGGTCCCCTCCTCCGCCCGCGGCGAGGCCATGGGCTGGCACGGCTCCTCGATGACCGTCGGCCTGGCCGTCGGCTCCCCCCTCGCCGGCTGGGCCATCGACAACGGGTCGCCGGGGTGGGGGTTCGCGACGGTCGGCGCGGTCGGGCTGCTCATCACCGGGGTGCTGTTCGCGCTGCGGCGCGGCAGCACTCCGCTCGACCCGACCCCGTCAGGCTCACCGTCACCGGACGCCACCCTGGCCGCCGCCACAACACCGGCCGCGGCGACACCTGTCACCACGACAGCGACCACCACGGCGCCGATCGCCACCGCACCGATCGCCACCGCACCGACCGCCAGCGCACCGGCCACCTCGTAACCACGCCACCCGGGCCGCTCCAGCGCGCGGCCTGCGCCGCCGATCCGCTGACCACCACGGTCAGCGGACGGGACTGCGCCACCGTGGTCAGCCGTCCAGGTCACGCCGCCGAGGGATGAGGTCAGCGTGTCGGACTGCGCCGCCACGACCAGCCGCGCGGACCGGGCAGGACCGCCCAGGTCAGCGGACCGGACTGGCCAGGACATCAAGGTCAGGGGCTGGAGCGTGCCGCACCATCAGCCGCCTCGGCCGGGCAAGCCGCTCACGGAGTTCAAAGGGGCCGGCTCGCTACCCGGGCCGCTCCAGCCCGTGGCCTGCACCGCCACCCGCCGTCTGGCACGGTCAGAGGACCGGACTACGCCGCCACGATCAGTCGCCCGGACCATGCCGCTGCCCGCCGAGGTCAGCAGGTCGGACTGTGCTACGGAGATCAACGGACCGGACTACGCTGCCACGATCTTCCGCCCGAACCGGACCGGACCGCACTGTGCCGCCACGATCAACCGCCCAGACCTGCCCACGCCGCCGCCCGCCTAGCTCAGCGAGCCGGACCACTTCTCCACGATCGGCGGACCGCTCTGCGCAGCCACGATCAACCGCCCCGACCGGGCCACATCGCCCGCCTAGATCGGCGAGCTAGACAGTGCCGTCACGATCAACCGTCCGGACCGGACCATGCCGCCGCCCGCCGAGGTCAGCAGGTCGGACCGCGCTGCCATGATCAGCCGCCCCGACCGGATCAGACCGCCAGGTCAGCGGACTGCACAGGACCGCCACAATCAACCACCCGAACCAGGCCACGCCGCCGAGATCAGCCGCTCGAACGGGACCGAACCGCCACGGTCAGCGGACCGCTCCGCGCCGCCACGATCAACTGCCCAGACCGGGCCACACGGCCCGCCTAGATCGGCGGGCTGGACTGTGTCGCCATGGTCGACCGACATGGCCGAGCCGCCGCGGTCAACTGCCCTTGCTGCCGCAGGTCACCCGCCGCGGTCAGCAGGCTCGGCCGGGCCGCCGCACGCCGCGGTCAATGGGCCGAGTCGGGCCGCAACAGTCAACTGGTCGGCTCATGCCGCGCTGAGCGGCGAACGCCGCCCACGCCCGCCGTCGTCAACTGGTCGACTCAGCCGCTGACCGCCGGACGCCACCCACGCCCGCCTAAGTCAACTGGCCGGGGCCCAAGCCGCCGAACGGCATCGTTAGCAGGCCGGCCCACGACGCTGAACGCTGCACACTGCGGTCAACCGACCAGCCCATGGCACCGCACGCCACAGTCAGCCGGCCGGCCCACGCCGGTGCACGCCGCGGTCAGCCGGCCGGGCTCAGGCGCCGCTCGCCGCGGTGGGCTGTGCGGGCCAAGGCGCCGCACGTCAACCACCGCGGTCGACTGGCCGACCCATGACACCGGGCGGTGCGGTCGGCTGCCCGGTCGGGGCGTTGCACGCTCCGGTCAGTGGGCACGGCTGCGGCGCCGACCGGCCGAGGCCCTACGGGTCGGGTCGGCCCGGGGGCGGACGGTGATGTCGTCTCTGCCCGCGTCGGCGATCCGGCACTGCAGGCCGAGGCGTCGCGCGTAGGTGCCGCGGCAGTGCTCCCGTCGAGCGCCCCTGCAGACCGACCCCACCAGGCGGCCCTCGCTGGCGGCCCTGACCACAACTACGGCACCGATCACGTCGCAAACCACGCCGGGATGCGCGGGCCGGGCACCTAGGCGGTCCCGCGCCCAACCATGGCGCCGCACGACGGGTGGCGCGGTGTTGCTTCCGTCGCCGACCCTCGCCGGAGATCCCCGACCGCAGCCACCGTGCGCGTGATCCGGAAGAGTTGTTGTCGCCCTGAGGGCAAAAAGTCTTCCGGATCATGCGGCGGGGTGGTTCACGAAAGGGGCGGTTCGGGGTTTGACGGACGTGGTGTCCACGGCCCGAGGCGCTCGTGACTTAACAGTTAAAGGGGTCAGCGAAGACCGTCTCCTCGGCGGTGGGTGAAAGGAGTGGATCGTCGG
The DNA here is from genome assembly GCF_055586325.1 of Dactylosporangium sp. NPDC051087. Lineage (NCBI taxonomy): Bacteria > Bacillati > Actinomycetota > Actinomycetes > Micromonosporales > Micromonosporaceae > Dactylosporangium > Dactylosporangium sp. NPDC051087. The sequence continues at coordinate 17,371 of NZ_JBVJIJ010000060.1, forward strand.
CTTTTGGGGAGAGTTCGGCGGGCGGGCGGTCCGTTAAATCTTTGTGTTGGCACGTTTCGGGCAGGCTTCGCGCCGTGACGGCACGGGGCAGCCCGGTGGATCACCGAGCGTGTGCCGACGGCGGGCAAACCCGCCGGCGCGAACACGCGCAGGAGCCCGCAACAGCGCCCCGAGGCGCCGGATTGTCCGGAAGGAGACCGTTTCGGAGGCGGATTCGACCGCAACGGTGGATGCCGGACAGGCACGGAAGGCTGATTCCGGACGGCTCCCCCGGCCGGGCGAATTCGGTCGGTGCGCCGTTGGGTATACGGCAGACGAACGGAGTCTTGCCGCCGGTCAGACGGGGCGGCGTGCATCTTGCACGGTGCGGTCGGCGGCGACGGTACGAGCGCGGCAACGGCCACCCACGGCATCGGTGGGCGTCGTTGGACGAGTGTGGTGTGGAGATCGAGATGGGAGGCAGACGTGTACTTCGTCACCCGTGACGGAGTGAGCACAGTGCTGGACGGACGGAGTATTGCCTGGTCAGAGTGGTTGGATGCCGTCAAGTCGGACGAGTTGACGGGGTGTGGCACACAGGACGGAAGCCCGAACTACGGGTATCCAGGAGTGGGACCGATCGATGGGTCCTGTCCGGATCGACCGATAGGAGAGGTTTTGCTGGCAGTGAGAACAGCGACGGACGCGATCACGGGAAGGACCGTGGCAGTCACGGAACGTATCCGTCGGATGAAGACCGCTGGCATGGGCAACTCTCCGGAAAACTCGTCATCAATCGGGGTGAATCGGGCCAAATTCCCCCCGCTGTCCGCCATATCCAACGGGTCCGGCGACAAACGAGATGGTTGCGTCCGTCACTCAGCGCGGTACGATCCGCCAGAGCCGCCATGCGGTCATCGGTGTGGAACCCCCTCCGCATCGCACCGCTCGTGGCACACCCGACGGAGGGCGATCTTGACTATCTGCTGCCCGCTTGCAGCAAGCGCGCCGGACGATCAGGCTGCGATGCGCACCTTGGCATCGCCATCCGTGGGGTCAGCAGATCGTGTGAGGTTCGCATGAGCACGGCGATGCAGGTTCGGCTCCGGCACTGGCCCGGGATGAAGGTTTCCTGGCTCGGCGCGGGGGCGGTCGTCCATTCGGGCGAAGAGCCCAGCCCGGGCGCGGCGGCGCTGGTCGTCTCGCCGCACGGATCGACCGAGTGTGCGGTGGTCATCAGCTCGCACACCGTCAAGCTGCAGCCCGCGATGGTCGAGGAGCTGGCCGAGGTACTGGCCAACGGTCTCCCGCGCGGCTTCACCGCGATGCGCTTCGTGGCGTGGGACGGTGCCTGCGCCACCAACGAGCGGCCGGCCGCGGCGCACATGATCGCCATGCGGCTCGGCATCGACGTGATCGCGGCCGCGGGGCCGCTGCTGGGTGTGCCGGGCGGGTCGCTGTTCGCGCCGATCGGGCGTGGCGAGCACCGGCCGGGTGGGTTCTGGCGGTTCCGGGCGGGCGCGCAGCCGCAGCGGGTCGGCTGGCGGTTCCCCGCTCCGCACTGGGAGCAGGACCTCGGTGAGGTGCCCGAGCTGCCCGGTGATCTCGTCCTCGACCAGATTCCCGCGGGCCTCTGGCTGCACCGCCGCCGCGTCGGCAGCGTGACCGACCTCGCGTATTCGGTACCGACGGATCACGCGAATCCCGCCATGATCCTGTCGCACCCGAATGAGGAGCCGCTGCACCGCGACGAGCTCATGCGGGCCGTCTCGGTCATCCCGGCGCTCGCCGCCGACCGGTGCGTCTTCACGCCGTATGGGCAGAGCCCGCTGCAGGACGGGCCCGTCGGGCCGGTCGTCGCCGACGTGCTGGGCCGCGCCGTGCACGTGCGCACCGGCCTGCCGTTGTGCGCGCCCGCCGGGCAGCGTGCCGTCGTCACGATCGACCAGAAGGGCCTCCCCCGCTGGCGGACGTTCGCCCGGGAGCTGTGGCACGCGCCGCGCACCGGTGCGCCGCGCCCCGTCGACTGGGTCAACCCGTGCCCCGACGTGCTCGACACGCCGGCGGGTGCGGCCACGTTCACGCTCGGCAGCGGATGGGTCCTCGAGGTCGTCCAGGCGGGTCTGTGGATTCGTCCGGAGCACCTGACCGATCCCGCCGACTGGATCCGCGGGCTGCCGGTCGACGTCAACCGGTGCGCGATCATCGTCGGCGCGCCCAACGCCCCGGAGCTGCCGCCGCCGGGTCACCTGATGGCGGATGTACTGGAGAAGCTGCCCGTCGACGCGCGCAAGCGCGCCTACCTGGCCGTGCCGCGCGGTGCCGCGCCCAACGTCTTCATCCTCGCGACGGCGCTGCGGGACTCGCTGCCGGAGCCGGGTGAGGTCGAGCTCGTCGCGCCGAGCGCCGCGCAGGCGTCGACGACGGGGTCGTTCCCCGCGGTCGGCGCGACGGGCGCGTTCCCGGCGGCCGGGTCGACGGGGTCGTTCCCGGCGGCGACGCACCGCCCCGACGGGCCGTTCCTGGTCAACGGGCGGCCGGCCAACGGGCACCCGTCCGGCGCGCACCCGACGGTGTCCCGGCCGGCGCACGCGTCGTTCGATCACGACGGCCCGCAGGACCCGTACCGCAACGGCTACGACGCCCAGCGCACCGGCTCCTTCGAGCCGCTGACCAGCCCGGAGCGCCGCAACGGCAGCGAGCACCGCAACGGGGCCGAGCCCCGCACGGGCGGCTTCGCACCGGTCGAGCCGCGCACCGGTGGTTTCGCACCGGTCGAGCCGGCCACCGGCTCGTTCGCAGCCCAGCGCAACGGAGCCGACCCGCGCAACGGAGTGGACCCACGCAACGGAGCCGACCCGCGTAGCGGAGCTGACCTCCGCAACGGAGTGGACCCGCGAAACGGTGTGGACCCGCGTAACGGGGCCGATCTCCGCAACGGGGCAGACCCGCGAAACGGCGGCGACCCCCGAACCGGCGCCGACCTCCGCAACGGCGGCGACCCCCGGCTCGGGGCGGACCCGCGCAACGGTCACGACGTCCGCAACGGGCACGACGCCCGCAACGGTGACCCGCGGACTGGGGCGTTCGCGCCGGTCGAGCCGCCCACCGGGGCGTTCGCGCCGCTGAGCCCCAACGGGACCAACGGCCACCACACCGGCGGCTTCGCCCCGCAGCACCCGGGTCAGCACGGCCCGCAGCATCCCGGACAGCAGTACCCGGGGCAGCACGGCGGCCGTCCGGGCGAGAACGGTCGCGGGTTCGCCAACGGGCGGGCGGAGAGCACCACGGCGTTCCCCGCCGTCGCGCCCGAGGGCTACCGCGGCGCGCCGCCCGAGCCGATGCGCAACGGCTCCCACCCGGAGCTCAACGTCGCGCCGCCGCGGACGTACCACCGTGAGCAGCAGGCGTACGACACGCCCGGCTACGACGCCCAGGGCATGCAGGCCCGGCCGGCGAACGACGGCTACCGCTTCGACGCCCCGAACTACGACGAGCACCACTTCGACCTGCCGACGCCCCCCGGGCAGCGCGCGCCGGTCCAGCGGATGCCCGCGCACGACGAGGCCGAGGACGCCACGGGCGGGATCGAGGACACGTCGTCGATCCGGACCGGCCGGGAGATCCGCTCGCACGGCAAGAAGGCGAAGGCCACCCGCGCCGACGACAAGACCAGCACGCAGGAGCTCGACCGGCTGCTCGGGTTCTTCGACGAGATCCGCCGCGCGAAGGCGTGGGACGAGGACTCGCCGGGCTCGGTGTCGGAGGAGTCGACGGCCCGCCGCGCGGCCGCCGGTCAGCCGCCCGCCGGCCCCAGGCGCGCCCGCTAGGCGGCACGAAACGCACGGACGGCCCGGTGCTCGACAAGAGGACCGGGCCGTCGTATTTTCGCGCGAACGTGGGCGGCCGACTAGGATCGGCCGGTGCTCGACATCATGCTGCCGCACTACGGCGACGTGGAGCTGCTGAAGCTCGCCGTCAACAGCGTCATCGCGCAGACCGACGACCGGTGGCAGCTGACCGTCCTGGACGACAGCACCGCCGAGGGCGTCCCCGAGTGGTTCGCCGCGCTGGGGCACGAGCGCGTGCGTTACCGGCGGAATCCCGAAAATCTGGGGGTCACCGGCAACTTCCAGCAGTGCGTCGATCTCGCCACCGAGCCGTTCATGGTGATCATGGGCTGTGACGACGTGATGCTGCCCAACTACGTCGCGTCGGTGCACGCGCTCATCGACGCGCACCCCGACGTGGTGCTGGTCCAGCCCGGGGTCGAGGTGATCGACGCGCGCGGTGACGTGGTGCGGACCCTCGCCGACTCGACGAAGCGCCGGGTGTACGCGCCGAAGATCGACGGCACCGTCGTCATGTCCGGCGAGGAGCTCGCGGTGAGCCTGCTGCGCGGCAACTGGCTGTACTTCCCGTCGCTGTGCTGGCGCACGGCGCAGATCAAGGCGGTCGGGTTCGACCCGTCGCTGAAGGTGATCCAGGACCTCGCGCTGATCCTGGAGCTCGTCACCCGCGGCGGGTCGCTGGTGGCCACGGACGAGGTCTCGTTCCGCTACCGGCGGCACGGCTCCAGCCTGTCGTCGTCGTCCGCGGTGACGGGCGGCCGGTTCAGCGAGGCCCGCGAGTTCTTCCTGGCCGCGGCGGCGCGGATGGACGCGCACGGCTGGCACCGGGCGGCCAGGGCGGCGCGCTGGCGGCTGTCGTCGCGCATCCACGCCCTGACCATGGTGCCGGCGGCCGCGAAGCAGCGCAGCGGCAGCAGCGTGACCGTGCTCACAAAATACGCGTTGGGCCGCTGACCCTGTCCGGTCCGGCGGTCGCTCCTTCGTCATGTCTGCACAAGGCAGCACACGACGAAGGAGCCATCCGATGTACTACACGAGCATGCTGTGCCAGCCGGGCGCGACGACCGAGGGTATGCGCCGGGAGTCGGAGCACCGGATAGCCCGGGTCGCGGCACGCTGGCAGCGGCGCCTGCGCCGGACCGGAGCGGAGAGGGTGGGAGTCGAACCCACACGGGCGTGAACCCAACGCCGTTTTCGAGACGGGTGCCGGCACCTATCGGCTGGCCTCTCCAGAAGTACCCTTGGAAGGATTCGAACCTCCGGCCTCTTCGTTCGTAGCGAAGCGCTCTCGTTCCACTGAGCTACAAGGGCATGGTGGTGCGCGGAAAGTGAGGGGATCGAACCCCCGCGGGGTCGTCCCCCGTCGACGGCTTAGCAAGCCGCAGCCTTACCTCTCGGCCAACCTTCCAGGTGGCCCGGCGGGGAGGTAGCAGGGCCCCGCCGGGCCTATCGGGTCAGCGCTGGGTGAGTGCGTGCCAGGTCGGGACCGACGGCTGGACACGCAGCACCATGCCCGCTTCGGCGGGGGTGCGGTCGCCCTTGCGCTGGTTGCAGGCCGTGCAGGCCGCAACGGTGTTCTTCCAGGTGTTCCGCCCGCCCCGGGACCGGGGCAGGATGTGGTCGATGGTGGTGGCGTCCTTGTCGCAGTAGCCGCACCGGCGGCCGTCACGGGCGTGGACCCCGGCCCGGGACCAGGCCGGTCCGCTGCCGAAGCGCCAGCGGGTGACGACGTAGGACACGAGCCGCACGACCTTCGGCATCGGGTAGACCCCGATGAGCCGGTCGGGCTCGGACTCGTGCACCACGGCCACCTCACGCAGCAGCATGCGCACCGCGTGGCGGAGGGTGACCCGGTGCAGGGGTCCGAGGTCGGCGTTGAGAACGAGTACCGCGGTCACCGGGCCTCCCTTCGTTTGTTGCATCCCAACTGATACCAAACGATCTTGCGTGCCGTGAGCGGGATTCGAACCCGCACTGATCCCATTTTGAGCGGGACGCCTCTACCGGTTGGGCTACCTCGGCGAATGGTCTGACAATGCTATTCGGGCACAAAAAAGCCGCCCATTGTTGTGGGCGGCGGAAGAGCAGGGGAAATCCCTATCCTTGCCACCGACCAGGACGCTCCGAGTCGACCGACAGGCCGCTGAGCAGCGTCTTTTCCCAGGACCGGGACGCGCTTGATCGACCACTGGCCATCAGTCGTAGCTCGCTGCGCTCTGCCATTGCGGTCTCCCTTCGCGTCCCTAGTGGATCTTGATGTTCCTCGTTGATGTATTCAAAGATACGACCCCGGCGCCGCCGCGGCAACCATTTAAATCCAGCGGCGCCGGCGGTGCTTCAGGCGGCGGCGGTGTAGTGCGCGAGGTACAGGTCCATCTCGTCGGTGGATTCGTCGCCCTCGTTGACGCTGAACCAGAGGGCGTTCTCGAGCCAGAACCGGTGGATGAACTGTTCGAAGCTGTCCGCGGCGTGGACCATGTTGGCGACGAGGGCGCCGGGGTCGACCTCCTCGAGGCCGACGATCTCCAGCAGCCACGGCGAGGCGATCACGAACGGTTCGACGCCGGGCCGCAGGTACAGGTACCAGATGACGGCGTCCTGCTGGTCGCGCAGGAAGCGGACGAGCTGCGCGGTGGGCTCCACGGGGCTCGGCACGGGCCGGGGCGCCAGGTCGAAGTCGCAGCCGGTGCAGGACGGGATGGCGTCCATGAGGACCTGGCTGCTCATGAAGCGTTTGAACGCGGCCGGCAGCTCGACGTGGGCGGCGAGGGCGCCGAGGTCCATGGCGCGCAGCGGGTCGTGGGGCGCGTCGGGCACCAGCCAGCTGAACGTGCCGTCGAAGCGTGACTGGTCCACTACCGGCAGGCTTTCGGTGGGGTACAGCTCGTAGGTACCCATGCTCGCCCGGGCGCTGCCCAGGTCCGTGCCCCACCAGCCGCGCGGAAAGTCGATCGTCATGTGTCGCACGGTACGACGCCGCCTGGTGTTCTTCCGTCGCCTATCGGACCAAGACGAGCGCGTTTCAGGTCACGGCGTACTGGCCGGCTCCAGGTCCGGGAGCTGCGGGAGTACGCCGAGATAGCTGAGCTTCTCCACGATCGCCTCGGCGGTGAAGGGTTTGATGACGTACTCGTGCGCGCCGGCGGCGAGGGCGCGCACGATCTGCCCGTGTTCGCTCTCGGTCGTGACCATCATCAGGGTCATCTGCCGCAGGTGCTTCTGCTTGCGGACCGCCATCACGAACTCGAGCCCGTTCATCTCCGGCATGTTCCAGTCGATCAGGGCGAGCCCGGGCTGCAGGTCGTGGTCCCAGATCTGGTCGAGGGCGTCCTTGCCGTTGGTGGCCTCGCGGACCTCGAAGCCCAGCGGCAGCAGGATCCGTTTGAGGATGCCCCGCATGGCACGCGAGTCGTCGATCACCATGGCGAGCTTCGTGTCCATTCAGACTCCGGCAGGTTGGTAGGTGGTCGTCTCGTACGGGTCGGTCGTGGTGTCGATCTTGGTGTGGAAGAGGGGGTCGGCGGCGAGGATGGCGCGGCGGACGTCGAGGAGTTCGGTGACGCGTTGCTGGATGACGGCGGAGCCGAGGAGGCCGTCGTCGCCGAAGTCGCGGCGGGAGTCGTCGAGGCCTTCTTCGACGATGTCGAGGATCTTTTCCACGGCGAGGGCGACGGAGCGTCCGTTCTCGGTGTAGACCACGACGGGGACCGTGGGTCCGCTCTCGGTTTCGTAGGCGCCGAGCATGTGGGACAGGCGCAGGACGGGCAGGATCTGGTCGCGGTACTGCACGACTTCACGGCTGCCGGTGCGTTCGATCCGTTCGACGGGGAACTCTTCCAGGCGGGTGACCATGTCCAGGGGGATCGCGACGCGCCGGTCGCCGACGCCGGCGATGAGGAGCCGGCCGCCGTTGCCGTTGCCCCGCCGGACCGCCGTGTCGGCGTCCTTGTCCTCGGCGCCGGCGGCGAGCTGCGCGCGGCGGGCGAGGGACGCGACGTCGAGGATGAGGGCGACCCGGCCGTCGCCGAGGAGGGTGGCGCCCGCGTAGACACCGATGTCCTTGAACCGGCTCGTCAGCGGCTTGACCACGACCTCCTCCGTGTTGAGGACCCGGTCGACGACGAGGCCGAAGCGCTTGCCCTCGGCTTGCAGGACGGCGACGTAGACGTCCCGGTCGCGTTCGCCGTCGCGGGCCAGGCCGAGCGTCTCGTCGAGGTACACCAGGGGCAGGAGTTTGCCTCTGAGCCGGTAGACCTGCGCCCCCATGGCGTGTTCGACGACGCGTCCGGACTGCCCGTCCAGGTACACCAGTTCGTGCACGGCGACCTGCGGGATGACGTACCGCTCGTTGCCGCACTCGATGGTCAACGCCTGAATGATCGCCAGGGTCAGCGGAATCGTCAGCCGCCACGTGGTGCCCTTACCCACGACGGAGTCGACGTCGACGGCACCGCCGATCCGTTCGATGTTGGTCTTCACCACGTCCATGCCGACACCACGGCCGGACACGTTCGTGACCGCCTTCGCCGTGGAGAACCCCGGCCGGAACACCAACGCCAGGATCTCCCGCCGATCCATCGTCGCCAACTGATCCCGGGACACGAGACCCTTCTCCACCGCGATCCGCGCGATCTTGTCCGGATCGATCCCCGACCCGTCATCACGCACCTCGACGATCACGTGCCCACCCTCGTGATAGGCACGCAACGTCAACGTCCCCTCAGGGTTCTTCCCCGCCGCGACCCGATCCTCCGGCGTCTCGATCCCATGATCGACAGCGTTACGGACCAGGTGCGTCAACGGGTCCTTCACCGCTTCGAGGAGGGACCGGTCGAGCTCGGTCTCCTTGCCCTCCTGCGCGAGACGGATCTGCTTACCGAACGTCGAGGACAGGTCCCGCACCACCCGGGGCAGCTTCGACCACAAATGATCGATCGCCTGCATCCGGGTCTTCATCACCGACTCCTGCAACTCAGAAGTGATGAGATTCAACCGCTGACCCGTCCGCGTCATCCCCGGATCCGCCACCGAACCGATCGCCCGGATCAACTGATTCCGGGTCAGCACCAACTCCCCCACCAGGTTCATGAGCTTGTCCAGCAGATCCACATCCACCCGGATCGACTGATCCGCCACACTGCGCTTGGTGCCCGCGTCGTCGGCGCCCTCGGTGGGCGGCTGCCCGGCCGCAGCGGGCCTGCCCTTGGAAGGCGCGGGAGCGGGAGGCGCGGCAGGGGCGGCCGGCGCGGCAGGGGCGACAGGGGCGACAGGGGCGGCCGGTGCCGGTGGGAGCTCCGTGGCCGGCGGGACCGCCACGACGGTCACCGGCTGGACGACGACGACCTCGACGGCCGGCACAGCGGGAGCGGCCTCGACGACCTCTCCGGCGACGACGTCGGGAGCCTTCTCAGGAGGCGCGGCGGGGGCGGGCGGGTTCGAGCCGTCGGTGATGCAGGCGTTGACGGCGGCGATCACACCCGTGTCGTCGCCCTCCATCTCCTTGCCGTGCTCCTCAATCTCCGACAGCAGACCACGGACCGTGTCCACCATCCGCAGCAACGCGTCCGTCGTCGACGGCGTCATCCCCTGCGCACCGTCACGCAGACGCGACAGCAACGACTCCCCGACGTGCGTCACCTTCTCCAGACGATTGAACGCCAGAAAACCGGACGTCCCCTTGATCGTGTGGATCGTCCGGAAGATCGACGACAACAGCTCCCGCGACCCCGGCGCCGCCTCCAGTGCCACCAGGTCCCGGTCCAGCTGGTCCAGGTTCTCGTGCGACTCCACGAGAAACTCCTGAACGATGTCACCCAAGTCGTCGCTCACTGCCACGCTCCCCTTCTCCGACGGCCCAATCGACCGTCCGAGGGGGAACCTGAGCAAAGCGCTCAGCGTGCGGCGCCGGGGCTGGTCAGGCTCATCGCGACGCCGCCGCGGTTGAGCTTGCGCGGCGGGACGTCGCGGGCCTCGAGCGCGGCGGTGCAGTCCCGGCGGCCGTTGCGGAAGAGCGTCTCGGTGCCGTTCGGGCGCGGGTTGCTGTAGTGCCCGCAGAGGCGGTGACGCCGGCCGGGGCACCGATCGTGGCAGCGGGCGCGGAGGCGGCGCCGATGGAGGGTGAGTCACCGCCGGTGGCCGCGTAGATGATGACGGCGGTGATGAGCACGACCGCCGCGGCCGCGAAGGCGATGCCCGGAATCAGCAGCGGGTTACGCTGGACCCGCGGCGGCCCCGTGGGCGCCCCGACGTGGAGCCGGCAGCGCGGGCACTGTCCCCGCGCGTCGACGCCGCTCGCGCCGCATCTCGGACACCGCACCCGTGCCCGCCACCCCCACGACAGTCCACAGTGGAGTGATGCCGGTCGGTGGGGCGGGACGATCCGGTGGAGTAGCATTCGCCGCTAGGTGCGCCGGGAAGTCTGGTCGGCAGGACAGGATGAGTCTGCCCGCTGGAGGTCCCCGATGGTTCGTGGCGCCGCACGCCGCATCGACATGCTGCTGGAGTTCCTCCGCCTGGAGACGACCGGTGGCCGGCTGCTCATGGTGGCGACCGCGTTCGCCCTGCTGTGGGCCAACCTGCCCGGCGGCACCTATGAGCAGTTCTGGTCGCTGCGCCCGCCGTCGTCGGCGGTGCTGGACGCGCTGCACCTGGACCTGCCGCTGGCCACCTGGGTCACCGACGGGCTGCTGACGATCTTCTTCTTCGTCGCGGGTCTGGAGGTCAAGCGGGAGCTGACGGTCGGCGAGCTCGCCGGGTGGCGGGCCGCCGCGCTGCCGGTCGCGGCCGCGCTCGGCGGCATGCTGGTGCCCGCGGTCGTCTCGATCGTCGTGTCCGGCGGCGCGGCCGTGCACGGCGGCGCGTGGGCGATCCCGGTCGCCACGGACATCGCGTTCGCGCTCGGGGTCCTCGCTCTGGCGGGTTCGGCGCTGCCGTCCGGGGTGCGCGTGCTGCTGCTGTCCCTCGCCGTCATCGACGACCTCGGCGCGATCGCGCTCGTCGGCGTGCTGTTCGCGCACGACGTCCGCGTGTGGTGGCTGGCCGCCGGTCTGGCGCTGTGCCTGCTGTACGGGCTGCTGCAGCGCCTGCGGTGGACGCCCGCGTGGCTGGTCGTGCCGGTCGCCGTGGCGGCCTGGGTGTGCGTGCACGCCGGCGGGGTGCACGCCACCGTGACGGGCATCCTGCTCGGGCTGCTGACGCCGGTCCGTGCGCCCGAAGGCGCCGGGGAGTCGCCCTGCGACCGGCTGCTGCACCGGCTGCACCCGGTGTCCGCCGGTGCGATCGTGCCGATCTTCGCGCTCGCGGCCGCCGGTATCCCCCTCGTCGCGGCCGCCGACGCCTTCGGTGACCCGGTCGCGCGCGGCGCCGCGGCGGGGCTGCTGTTCGGCAAACCGGCCGGCATCATGCTCGGCGCGTGGCTGGCGGTGCGGATCGGGCTCGGCACGCTGCCGGCGCAGGTCCGCTGGGGTGACGTGCTGCCGGTGGCCGTGCTCGGCGGGGTCGGCTACACGGTGAGCCTGCTGATCGCGCGCCTGTCGGTGCCCGGCCACGGCTCGGACGCGGCCGCGGCTGCGGTCCTGGCGGCGTCGATCGTCGCGGCGGTGCTGGCGACGCTGCTGGTGCGGTGGCGCGGCAGGACCCGCACGTGAGCCGGCGCGCACGACCTGACGCGCGGGGCCGGAGAAATGGTGAGACCGGCATCCACGGGGGAAGACGCCGGTCTCGTTGAAAACGATAAGGCCCGCAGCGGGTTTGCGCCACCCGTGCGGGGCATGATTCCACCGTTCCGCGCGCGTTCGTCGCGCCGGAACCGGTTACGGGCCCAGGATCGACAGGGGACGGTACTGTTTCGGTCCCCTGCCGATCCCGGCCCGGACATTTGGAGAGTGATGTCGACGCTGCTCGTGGTCGGGCTCGGCCTGCTCGGGCTGGTGCTGCTGACCGTGGGCGCCGACCAGGCGGTGGTGGGTGCGAGCCGGCTGGCGACGCTGCTGCGGGTCGCGCCGGTGATCGTCGGTGTCATCGTGATCGGCCTGGGCACCAGCGCCCCCGAGTTCGTGGTGTCCGGCACCGCCGCGATCCGCGACAACGCGGGCCTGGCGCTGGGCAACCTCGTCGGCTCCAACATCCTCAACGTGACCCTGGTCCTGGGCGTCGTCGCGGTCGTGTCGCCGGTGATGGTGCGCTCGTCGGTGCCGGTGCGGGAGGCGCCGCTGATGGCCGCCGCGGTCGCGGTGTTCGGCGCGTTCGCGCTCGTCGGGCTGAAGTTCGTGGCCGGGTTGCTCCTCGCGGTGCTCAGTGTCCTGACGCTTGCCCTGCTCGTGCGGCTTTCGCGGGTACAGGACGGGGATCCGCTGCCGGACGACGTGGCGGCGTTCGTCTCGGCCCGGTCCCGCCGGTGGTGGGTGGAGGCGCTGCGGACCCTCGTCGGGCTCGTCGCGACCCTCGGCGGGGCGCAGCTCGTGGTCGCCAACGCGGTCACGCTCGCGCACCGGTGGGGCGTCAGCGACCAGGTGATCGGTTTCACCCTGGTCGCCTTCGGCACGTCGCTGCCGGAGCTGATGACGTCGGTGCAGGCGCAGCGGCGCGGTGAGGGCGATCTCATGGTCGGCAATCTGCTGGGCAGCAACATCTTCAACAGCCTGATCGGCGGCGCGGTCGTCGGTCTGGCCGCCGGCAGCTCGACGATCGCGCCGTTCGGCTTCGCCGCGGTGACCGCGATGGTGGCGGCGGCGGTCCTGGCCTGGCTGCTGCTGTGGCGGGGCAGCAGGATCACCCGCCCGGAGGCTTGCGTCCTGCTGGCGGCGTATGTGTGCGTCCTGCCGCTGCTCATCTCCGCGAACCCGTGAGGCCGTCCGCGACGGTGCGGTTGTGCGGCGCCGGGGTTTCCGTCAGCGCGGACTGGGTACGCGACACGAATGGGCGACGCGATGGTCCGGACACACCGCTCCGGAGATGCACTTGTGGTGGAAGTCTTAGGCCCCTTGGAAGCGGCGACGGTCGGCGCGCTGCGGTCGGTGGTGCTCGACACGATCGACGCCCATCGGCCGGCGGTGCTCACCGTCGACCTGCGGCGGGTCCCGTTCATGGACTCGATCGGCATCGGCACCCTGGTCGCGATCAACAACAAGACCCGTGACGTCGGGGGCCGGATGGAGGTCCGCAGCCCGTCGCCGTTCGTGCACCGGCTGCTGCAGGTGACCGGGCTGACGGAGCTGTTCGGCCTGCCGGACCTTCCCGTCGACGCACCGGTGTCGGGCGCCGGGATGATCCTCCCGTCGTCCTAGGTGACTGGTGTTAAACGATGGTCTGGCCCGGAGGGCCAGACCATCGTTGTCGTCTTGCGGGGTGGGGTTCGGCGGCGGGTTGAGGTTGG
>NZ_JBVJIJ010000061.1:0-12942 GCF_055586325.1 Dactylosporangium sp. NPDC051087
GCCATCGACCTCATCGCCCGATACGGCATCGCGCTACCGATCGTCGGTATCCTGGTCACGTTAATCCCGGCATCGATTTCGCTGCTCATCGCCTGGAAGGTCATGCACCTGCCCGCCCCGCTCACACTTGGCGCGGTCGCAGGCCAGCAATGCTCTACACCGGCAGCCACCGCCGTCCAACAAGCAGCCGGAAACAGCACCCCACTGATGAGCTACACCGTCGTCTACGCGCTATCCAATGTCGTGCTGCCACTGCTCGGCCCCATCGTGGTCGCCATGACCGGAGCCCTCACCTGACAGGCTTTCACCGAGCCGGCAATTTTCCGATCCGCATGTTCTTCCGGCGGCGCTCACGGGGGCTCCGTTCCGCCTCGACCGCAGCCGAGATGGTCGGGTAGATGGCGGGCAATTCGGCGCCGACGCGACCGAGGGTGTCCTCTACCCCGCCGAGCGGCCGGGCTATCGACAGCCGGATGCCACGCTGCCGCAGATCCCGGTACAGCTCAGCGAGCATGCCCATACCGGTGACGTCGATGCTCGGCATACTGTGCAGGTCCAGCACGACCAGCCCGGCGTCGGTTCCGGCGGCTGCGGTCAGGATCCGGTCGCGGACTAGGTCGGCATTGGCGAAGAACAACGCCCCCTGCGGATGTAGCACCACCACCCTTGGCACCGGACGTGCGTCGGCATCGCGGGCCGCATCGGCCCAGCGTTCGTCGGCGGTGACGCCGAGCTGCGCCACGGTCGGCCGCGATGCCCGGTACGCCAGCAGGACGAACGACAGCCCGGCCCCGATCGCCAGCCCCGGCAACGCGTCGAACACCAGCACACCCACAAGTGCAGCGGCAGCGGCGACGAAGTCCGGCCGGGCGGCCAGCGACGCGGCCGTACCCGCCGGGGCGGTCAACAGGTGCCACAGCCGGCGTAGCGCCGCCACATCCACCAGCTCGAGCAGCGCGCCGATCACGACCGCCGCCAACGTCGCCATCGGCAGCAACACGAACACCCCGGTCAGCGCCAGTAACGTCACCACCGTCAGCGCAGCCGTCACCACACCCGACAGCTGACTGCGCGCGCCCGCACCGTGGTTCACCGCCGACTTGGACAGGCTGCCGTTGCGACTTCCTCCAGTCGCCGTGCAGCGTACGCGCGGCTGCGACCTGCCGCCTATCGGTTTCAACCCTGCGCATCGACGAACCGCTTCGTCAAGGCCCGGCGCCGCTGAGAGGAATGATGGTGGATTTTCGCCAGCGGCGGCTGCCGACCCACCGGGTCCAGCGGCGGACAGGACTTCGTCCTGACCCTTGACATTTCTTCGGGTGGTCGAGGGCCTCGATCCGACGTTCACCCTGGTCGCCCAGCAGGCGCCCAAGATCGTTGTCTACGCCATCGCCGTGCGCGGCCAGCGGAGCGTCCCAGCTGGTCTTCATAGCTTCAGCAAGGTCAACCTGCGGGATTTCATGAAACGAGTGCAGGTGACCGGAGCCCGTCCGGCCGTCTGCCGGATCCAGATCGTTGACGGCAGCGAGTCGTGAAGGAGGCGGCGAACGGTCGCCGACCGCCTCCCTGCGGACGTCCGGCGCCGGCCGATGGCGTGCATATCGCGCGCTGGGTCATTCGGCTGCTGGGCGTGAGGTCGAAGGGCTGGATCAGGCTGGCCGGGAACGAGGCGGGTGGTCGGGGTGGGACCGTCGTCCGTCGGGTGCCCGTGGCCGGTGCAGACGGCGCCGCTTGGACATGCGGAGACGAGGGCGAGTGCGTGCGAACTGGGTGCCGATCCCGATCCAACTGCGGGACGGGTGCTGGACGAGCCGCCGCCGTGACGAGATGTGGTCCATCGCCGATCAGTCCGTGGTCGGCGATCGGCGTGAGCGCTGGAGCGGCGCGGCGGTCGAGCCCGGCGACCGCCGCGTTTGCCCGCCGTGCGCGAAGAGTCCCGGTGCGGGGGTGGACACGCACAGCAGCACCCGCCTGCTGCTGTGATCCGGTCACGGGTGTTCCGAGGCTATCCGTCCGGCTGCCGGGTCGCCGGGCAGGCGGTAAGCCGTTGGCGGTGGCCTTCGGCGGTGTCGCCGAAGTCGCGTTCGTCGTCATCGCGGTGGTGTCGGCACAGCCTGTACTGTGCCAATACTCATCGCACGTGGTGTGAGTCGCTGTTTCGTGGCAGGGGTGCAGGATGGCTGGGGTGTTGGTTCGGCTGTTGTACCTGTGCTCATCGACCGCAATGAACTTCATCCGCACGGACTGTCCGGCGGCGGCTCTGAAAGTCACCCTGCCGGATGGGAGCTGTGTGGTGCTCGCGATGTGAGTACTACAGTGCCCGTGTCCGCATTCATCTGTTGTCGATAGGGGCCTGACGTGACCGAGCGGGGAAACACACCGGCAGCGATCGACACGTCGCTGCCACATCCGGCTCGGCGGTATAACTATTGGCTCGGCGGTAAGGACAATTTTGCTGCGGACCGTGAGTCTGCCGACGCCATCGAGGCCAAGTTCCCGGGCATGCGGGTCGGGATCCGCGCGAACCGGGACGTGCTCGGCCGCATGACGCGCTACCTCGCCGCCGAGGCCGGTATCCGGCAGTTCCTCGACATCGGCACCGGCCTGCCTACCGCCGACAACACCCACGAAGTAGCCCAATCCGTCGCGCCGGACAGCCGGGTGCTCTACGTCGACAACGACCCTCTCGTGATGACGCACGCCCGCGCTCTGCTGACCAGTTCGCCCGAGGGTATGACCGACTACATCGAGGCGGACCTGCGTGACCCGGAGGCCATCCTGGCCTCCCCGCAACTGCGCAACACCCTCGACCTGTCGCAGCCGGTCGCGTTGATGCTGGTCGCCATTCTGCATTTCATCCCCGGCGACGGCCAGGCCCAGCCGATCGTTACACGGCTGATGGACGCGCTGCCTTCCGGCAGTTACCTGGCCGCTACACACTTCACCCTGGACTTCATGCCCGAGCACGAGCAGGCCACCTACCGGCAGATGCTCGACTCCGGCATGAGCGACATCTGGCCGCGCGACCGCGTCGAGTTCGCCACCCTGTTCGACGGCCTCGAAATGATCGACCCGGGCATCGCCCTGATCTCGCAGTGGCGACCCGACGAAGAAACCGATGATGTCGATCCCAGCCGGATCGCCATCTGGGGCGGCGTCGGCCGTAAACCCTGATCAGGCCGCCGTTGGGCGGCACGGACCAAGGCAATCATGGCGCGCCCCGTCGATCGCGGGAACCGCCGCTCACGTGTGACCCGCCGGTTGTACAAGATCCACGCCGCCTTGAAGATCAGCTGAAGGCGGCGTCCGGGTTGAATAAGATCGCTGGCATGCTCGCCGAGCGCGGGATCAAGACCTGTGAGGGTGAATGGTTGCAGCTGCGCTGAAGTTGAACCCTGGCAAGAGACGCCGATGACCACGTTGCAAAAACGCCAGATGCAGCACACGGCACCGATCGCGGTTAGAAGCGGACGTCGAAGTCAGGGCTTGCACCGAACTCCTAAGACCCGCAGAGCATTCATCCACATCGTTCTGGAGTATCGATGCGCAGATTCCATGGTTCACTCGCCGCCCTCCTGCTCACCGTCGGCCTGGCGGCGTGCGGCAACGCAGCCGCGCCCGGCGCAGCCGCACCCGGCGCAACCGGGGCCGCCCCAGCGGCCACCACGACCGTCGCGGCCGCGGGTGGTGACCCGTGTGCGTTGATCACCACGGAAGACGCCAAGCAGATCCTCGGTGCCAAGGAGGTCAGCCCGGGCAAGCGGCTCGACCTCGACGATAATTCGAGCTGCCTGATCAAGTCGGTGTACGTGCCCGGCACCCTCGTCACATCGATCACCGTCGGGTACTACCCGAAGCTGCACACGGCCGCTGACCTCAAGACCCTCGTCGACCAGGGCGTCGACACCAGCGACAAGAAGCAGCCGGCGAAGAAACTCAGCGGGCTCGGCGACGAGGCGTACTTCCTGCCAGGGCTGGGCGAGGTTTTCCTCCTCAAAGGCGGCCGGGTGTACGCCACGCTGGCCAACATGAAGGGCGACCCCGAGGCGACGGTAACCAAGGCCGCGAAGCTGCTCGTCGGTCACCTGTAACTCGCACGGATCGCCGGACGCCGCGCAGCTGCGCGGCGGGCGGACCGGCGCCCGCCGCGGTCCACGTCGGTGGCTCGATGAGCTGTCCATGCGTAGACGCAGCCGCCTGACCGATGGCTTCCGGCTTCGCGTGTGGGCTCCGCGTCATCCCCAGAATCCGGACTGGTGACTTGGCTACGACCATGTCGAATCAGGGGCGTTGGTGTGGGTCCAGGTGCTCAGCGGGAGCCGCACCACGATGGTTGCGGCGGGTGCGGTGTTCGGCGCGAGTTTCGGGGTGCCGAGGTTGATGGTGCCGTGGTGGAGATCGGTGATGGTGCGGCAGAGGGCGAGGCCGAGGCCGGTGCCGGGGATGCTGTGGTCGCGGGCGCGGCTGGAGCGGTAGAAGCGGCGGAAGATGTGTGGTCGTTCGTCGTCAGGGATGCCGATGCCGGTGTCGGTGACGACGAGTTCCGCTGTGCCGTCGGCGGCGGTGAGGGCGATGGTGACGTGACCGCCGCGCGGGCTGTATTTCACGGCGTTGGTGGGAATGTTGTCGACGAGTTGCCGCAGCCGCTGTGGCACGCCGCGCAGGTACAGCCGTTGCGGCAGCGCGACGCGCATCTCGATGTGGTGGGCGACGGCGGCGGGCGTCACCGCGGTGACGCTGTCCTGCACGATCGTGTTCAGGTCGACGGATTCGGTGGCCGGGCTGGTCTGGTCGGTGTCCAGGGCGGCGAGGTCGAGCAGGTCGTCGACGATGCCGCGCAGTTGGTTGCTGTTGCGTTGGACGACGGCCAGCAATTCCTGGACCTCCGCGAGCACCGCCTTGTCGGAACTCGATGCTGAGCCGGCGTTGGACCGGTTGTGGATGAGGTCGGCGATGAGGTCGGTGTAGGAGGCGATCGAGGTGAGCGGGGTCCGCAGCTCGTGGCCGACGAGGGCGACGTATTCGTCCTTGGCCCGGGTCAGTTCCTCGGTGAGCGCTTCGGCACGGCGCCGTTGCAGGAACTCTCCGATGTGGGCGGTGGCAGCGGTGAGCAGGTCGATCACGGCGTCGTCGGCCTGTCGTGGTTCGGCGGTATAGATGGTGAGGGTGCCGATGGCGTGGTCGCCGCCGCGGACCGGCACGGTGACCGCGGCGCCGAGCCCGGCGGCGGTCACCGACTCGGGGGACAGCGGGCCTGGGTCGGCCGTCAGGTCCGGGCACCACAGCGGCTGTCCGGCCGCGCAGACGGTGCCGGCCATCCCGGCGCCGCAGCGGATTTCGGCCGGGATGTGCACCAGGCCCTGGTGGTGCGGGCTGGTCCAGACCGCGACAGGGTGCAGGACGTCGTCGTCGAGGTCGTTGGCCAGCCACAGTTCGGCGTGCACGCCGTACACGGCCCGGGTGACGGTGTCCAGGATGCCGGTGACAGAGGTGATATCGGCGGACGCGGCCAGGGTGCGGTGGACCTCAAGTTCGACGTCGCGGAGCCGGGCGGTGCGGCGCTGGTCGGTGACCTCGCGGGCGGCGGCGACCGCGCCGAGGTACTCGCCGTCGGGACCACCCGATCGGCTGGGCGTTCGTGACGAACGTCAGCTTCCGGCCTGCTGCGCTGATGATGAGGTGCTCCAGGTAGCGGACCGTCTCGCCGAGCAGGGCGCGTTGCAGTGGCATCTCCGACGGCTGGAACGGCCGGCCGTCCAAATGCAGGACCTGCAGCTCGCGGGCTTGGGCGTGTGCTGGGAGCGCGGGATCGGTGGTCTCGCCGAGCGCCCGGCGCAGTGAACGGTTGAGGATCTGCAGGCGGCCATTGGCGCCGCAGGCGGCGACGCCGGTGTCGAGACTGTCCAGCAACGCGTCCAGGAAGGCGTTGGACCGGGCGGTGCCTTGGTGCTCACGGCGCAGGTCCATGGCCGTGAACGCGGCCGCGATGTGGCTCTGCGCGACCTCGGCGAAGTCCGCGCCGTTGCGCAGATCCTGATCGCTCCACACCCGCGGTACCGGGTCGGCGACGCAGAACGCTCCGATGACCACGTCGGACGGATCCCGTAGCGGGAACCCGGGATAGGCCACAACGCCCAGTTCGTCGATGCCGGGACTGCCGGCCAGCCGCGGGTCGGCGCGGGCGTCGGTGACGCACGGCGGTGCGTGAGCGTCCACGACATGCCTGCAGAACGACAGGGCCAGGGGAGTCTGTCGGGCGGTGGCCCGTGGCTCGGGTAGACCGACCGCGCTGGCGAACCATTGCCGTTCGGGCTCGACCACCGACACCAACACGACCGGCACCGCCAGCATCCGGCTGGCGAGGCCGGTGAGCCGGCCCAGACCGGGGTATAGCAGTTCCGGTGACAGACCGTCTCGCACCGGTCCCCCCGCCGTCCGCGGATACGCGGGCTGTCAGGGCACCGCGAACCGCCATGCGCACCTACTCCTGCCGATGGTCCGGGACCTGTCGAGCGTAAAGCGTGCTGCGCGGCAAGTACGCCGCTTCGACGACTCCACCGGAATCGCAACCAAGCCCCTGCGACGTCAGGGCACCCGGGATCCGGTGCGGCCCCGCCAGTCGGGCGCCACCGCTGCCGGGAGCCGGGCGGGGCCGCCGGTAGCGCCGGGATCATTTCCGACCGGCCGGCTTCGGCGGGGCTATCTGGGTGATCCGCGGGCGGATCCGCCGTGGACAGCTACAGCCACGTGGCAGGCGTTCATACCACCGGCAGGAGCTGCGGTGGGTATGAACGCTGGCTGGGTTTCGTCGATGCGCCGTCCCGCGCCGCAGGTGCTGGACCGGCCTCGTCGTCGCTACTGTCTGGCCTATCGTCCCGCCGATATCCCCGAACTCGTGGCACACCTCACGGCTGGATCCGACCAGCCACCCCGCCACGACGACGGCGCCTTCCCCCAGCATCCGCACAGACCGGCATGATCGACATGTAACCGAACTCGTGCAGTGCCCACGGGTTCACCGATGGGCACCAGCCGAACGAATGGAGGAACAAGATCGTGACTGCTGATCAGTTGCAGGTGCTGGTGGTTGAGGACGACTTCGGCGACGTCGCGTTGGTGGAGAGCGCGTTCGCCGAACACAGCATCGAAAGTCGGCTGCACCACGTCGCCGACGGCGGTGAAGCTCTGGCGTTCCTGCGCCGTCGGCCGCCGTACAGTGACGCGCCACGTCCGGACCTGATCCTGCTCGACCTGAACATGCCTCGCGTCGACGGTCGGCAGGCACTTGCGCAGATCAAGGCCGATGATGACCTCAAGTCCATCCCGACGATCGTGTTCACCACTTCCGCAGCCGATGACGACGTCGCCGCCAGCTACAGCGCGCATGCCAACGCCTACGTCACCAAACCGATCAACCTCGACGACTACGACCGGGTCGTCACCGAGATCCGCAACTTTTTCGGCCACACCTCTGCCATGCCACGCCGGACCCCGGACCAGCCGATCACCTGACATCCCGGCCAAACGCGGGTGACATGCCGGCGCAGCAGGCGAACTCAGCATCAGCGCTGATACCGCGAGCTGCCGGATTCCAGATTGGGATGCACCGTTGGTGCCCCGCTGGACCGGACGTTGTAGTGGGGACGCGGGCGAGCGAGTCGTATCGGGCCGTCCTCTCGCATTTGCGTCCGCCGCGACGCCGCCGGGGTCACGCCAAACATTGCGGCGATCTTGCCCGCACCCAAAGGAAGGACTGGATGTCGATACATGCTGCGGTCAGGGGGTCTTCGCCGCTTGCGCCTGCTTGAGGTCGGCGAAGGCGACGATGTTGTCGCGGTAGTGTCCGGTTGAGGTGTCGAACTCGCCGCCGCAGGTGATGAGGCGCAGGCCGGCGTGGTCGATCGGGCCGTAGACGGCCTGGGTCGGGAACTGGTCCTTTGGATGTTTCTCGACTTTGCTGACTGCGAAGACAGCCGTGCTGCCGTCCTTGCGGGTCACGGTGACCTCGTCGCCGGAGGCGAGGGTCGCCAGGTGGTAGAACGCGCCCTTGGTGCCTTTCCAGTCGACGTGTCCGGCGAGGACGGCCGGTCCCAGCGCGCCCGGGGTGGGCGCGCCGGTGAACCAGCCGACGGTGCTCGCGTCGTCGGGCACCTGCATGGTGCCGTCGGACTTGGTGGACAGGTCGATCAGGGTGCTGCTCACCCCGAGCTTGGGAATGCTGACGCTGACGGGCGGCGACGACACCATGAGCGGCCCGCTGGTCAGCTCACCGGGTCTGCTCGCCGCGGCGGGCTGGGCGGCGGACGGCTGGGCCGTCGCCGGAGTCGGCGCCGACTCGGGTGCCGACGAGCACGCCGCCAGGAAGAGGACCGTGATGACTAGGGGGAGACCGCGCATGGTGTGCATCGATCAGACCTGCGCGACCTTGCGGCGGCGGTAGAACGCGACGGCGAGGGTGCCGGCCACCGCGGTGCCGCTGATGGCGTAGATCATGGCCGGGTCCATCTGGTTCTGGGCCAGTGATGAGCCGTCGCCGGTCTCGACCCCGCCGGCGGGGATGGAGCCGGCGGCGGCGCCGGCGACCATGCCGCAGGTCGCGACGTCGGTGGCCTCTTCGGGGATGTTGGGCACGCCGATCGACTTGGCGAACGTCGACTCGCCGAGGGCTTCCAGGTCGTACTTGCCGTTGTTGTTGGCGTCGATGCCGTGCTGGACGATGTGCAGGTCCTTGATGTGCTCGATGGTGCCGGCCGGCAGCTGCGCGGCGGGGATGGTGCGTTCGTAGGACAGGTTGCCCTTGGCGTCGGCGGTCGGGAAGCGGTCCACCGCGAGGCCGCTGGCCTTGGTGGTGTCGCCCGTCGTGGTCAGGGAGACGAAGATGTCGCCGTACATCGGCAGTCCTTCCTCGACGCTGAGGTAGCCGTTGCCGTTCTTGTCGTCTGCGAGGGTCGGGCAGTGGAAGTCCATGCCGCCGGCGGAGCCGTGCAGGTGCTGTGCGTGCGGCGAGTTCGGTGTCATGCCCGTCGACTTGAGCGCGATCTTCAGGTCGCCGTTGGCCATCGGGGTCAGGACCGCGCTGCCCTTGGCGCCGGTCTTGCCCATCTCCTGCAGGTCGACCGAGACCGCTTCGGCGGCGGACACGGGCGCCGGGGTCACGAACGGCACGGCCAGCGCGACCGCCGCGATGGGGAGGGCCGCGAGAGCGGCTCGCTTGAGGTTCATGGAGGGGCTCCGTTCGGTGGGGATGTGACAGGAGTGGTTCGTGGCCGTCACTCGTTCGGATGGGTGAATATCGCGAAAGGTTGAGTCAGCGCAGCTCGAAGCCGTCAACGACGGTGCGGAAGCTGTCGAGCGCGGCGTCCCAGCCGGCGTCCGGGGCGGTCCAGGAGATGACGTAGCCGCGGTCGGTGCCGATGGCGAAGTTGCGGCGCAGGGTGTGCCAACGGGTGCCGTTTTCGTCGAAGGTGAACTCCCAGTCGGCGGCGCCCTGCCGATACAGCGCGACGCTGATGGTGATCCGGCGGTAGCCTGCGGGCGCAGCGGGGCCGGCGAGCAGGTCACGTTCCTGCGCGATCCAGTACGCCACCCGGTCCGTGTCCAGCGGTGGGGTCGGGTCGATGGTGAAGCCCTGCTTGCCGGCCGGGTCGAGGAAGCACACCATCGGCCCGGTGGTGGCCCGCGTCCAGCCGGCCGGTGCGGGGGTGCGGAAGCCGTCCTCGTCGCGGGGCGCCCACCCCGACGTTCCGGTGGGTGTCGCAGGTGTGTCCCCCGTGCACCGCAACGGTGTGGGGAAGTATGCCGGCCGAACCGAAGCCGACACCGACTCTGATGCCGACCCTGATGCCGCCGGTACGAATGAGGGACGGCCGGCGTCTCCGGATGGGCGGGTTGCGGCCCAGGCGCCGACGCCGCCCATGCCGAGGATCGCGGCGGTCAGACCGGCCACGATCAGCTTCCGCCGTGCGGTGAACAGCTCGGGGGCCGACGGCTTCCAGGCGACCGTATGTCCCCCGCCGTCCGGCTCGGACCGGTTACCTTCGGGAGCGTCGGTGGCGCTGATGGCGCCTGCGATACCGACCGCGTAGACCGGCGCGGTGTCGAGCTGGTCAGCCGGGTTCACCGGACGGCGCTGCATCGGGATGCGCCGGTTCGGTCCGGACGGCTGCCCGGCCAGCGCCGTCTCCAGCAGCGGGCGGGCCTTCGCGGCGGTCAGCCGGTCGGCGGGGTCGCGGCGCAGCAGCCCGCGGATGGCCGGTGCGAGCAGACCGGAGCGGCGCATCTCGTCGGGCTGTTCGTGGATCAACGCGGTCAGCTGCTCGATCGGGTTCGTCCGTTCGTAGGGCGGGCGGCCCTCGACGGCCAGGTAGAGGGTGGCGCCGAGAGACCACAGGTCGGTGCTCGTACTCGACGCGCCGGCCGTCACCCGCTCGGGTGCGACGTAGGCGGGTGAGGCGAGCAGGACGTCCTCCCGGGTGCCGCCGGCCCGGAAGCTCTCCTCGAACACGGCCACGCCGAAGTCGCCCAGCAACACCTGACCGTCGGGCGTGAGCATCACGTTGCGTGGCGTCACGTCGCGGTGCAGCACCCCGGCGGCGTGCGCCGCGGTGAGACCGTCCAGCAGCGCCAGGCCGACCTTCGCGGCAGTCCGCACGTCCAGCGGGCCGTCGTCGCGAACGACCGCGTGCAGTGAGCGGCCTTCGATGTACTCCATGACGATCCAGGGCCGACCATCGGCGAAGTGCACGTCGTAGACCCGGATCACGCTCGGATGCCGCAGCCGCGCGGCGGTGCGTGCCTCGCGGATCGTCTGCTCCCAGACGTCGGCACGCCCGGGCGTCAGCCCGGCGACCGGCATGACCTCCTTCACCGCGACCTGGCGGTCAAGGAGCTCGTCGTGGGCCTGCCAGACCCGGCCCATACCGCCCCTGCCGACCACCTGCCCGAGCCGGTACCGACCGGCGACGACCCCCGCCACCACTTCGCCATCGACCGCCATGACAGGTATTCGGAACCGGACCGCACCCGGACGGGTGACAGCACGCGGCTCCGTCGAAAGGCACCCGCGCAGGGCAGCAATCCCAGTTGATCAACCCGCAGACGCGAATGTCCGTCTTTGGTCGAGGTGGTGACGGCTGACCGTGTTCC
Organism: Dactylosporangium sp. NPDC051087; assembly: GCF_055586325.1. NCBI lineage: Bacteria > Bacillati > Actinomycetota > Actinomycetes > Micromonosporales > Micromonosporaceae > Dactylosporangium > Dactylosporangium sp. NPDC051087. Next base: position 11,146 of record NZ_JBVJIJ010000061.1, read on the forward strand.
CCCCATCGAGCGGATTTCGGTATCTCCGGCCTTGTTCGAACCCATCCGCCTACGGTCGCGCTACGAAGCAGCACTGTGCGTATCCGTAACCTGGTAGGAGATGCTTGTGCAGCAACACCTCGATGAACGGCACCTGCGAACGCTCATGGAGCAGTCGCAGGACCTGCATGCTGACGCGATGCGGCAGGGCCGCACCGACCTCGACCAGTACGTCGGCGCCGTGCGGGAGACCCGGCGGCGGCCGCTCGTCCTCGCGGGGCTGACCGCCGGCGCGGTGGCCGGTGCGGCGGTGCTCGGTTCGGCCACCGCTGCGTACGCCAGCGACACCGACGTGCAGGTGCTGCAGACCGCCGCGTCGCTGGAGAACCTCGCGGTCGCCACCTACAAGACCGCACTGACCCTGCCCTACATCGGCGGCGCCAGCGCGAACGGCGTCGTCAAGGCGTTCGCGATGAAGACGATGCAGCAGCACACCGAGCATGCCCAGGCGTTCAACAACGCCGTGACCAAGCTCGGCGGCAAGGAGCAGACCGCGCCGAACCCGAAGTACGCGCCGATCGTCTCCAATGCGGTGCCGACGATCAAGACGGCGGCGGACGTGGTCAAGCTCGCGATCACCCTGGAGGACGTCGCCGCGCAGACGTACGTGAAGAACGTCAGCCAGGTGTCCACCGGTGAGCTGCGGCAGCTGTTCGCCAGCGTCGCCGGCGTCGAGGCCCAGCACCGAGCGATCCTGCTCGCCGTGCAGGCGCTCCTGGCCGGCAACGCCGCCGACCTCATCGCCCTGCCCCCGGACGGCGCGAAGCTACCCGCCGCGGCCGGCAGCGTCGGCTTCCCCGATTCGTTCTACGCCACGGACAAGGCCTCCCCGGCCGACGAAGGAGCGGTCAAGTGACCCGTCCCGACCAGATCCAGATCTCCGAGGCGCAGCTGCGGTCGATGACCCGCGACCTCGACGAGCTGCACGAGTCGACGTTCCCGGCCGTCCGCCGACATCTCGCCGACTTCGTGCCGTCCCGCCGAGCGGTGCTCCTCGGCGGCGCCGGCATCGCCACCCTCGGCGCGCTCGCCGCGTGCGGCGACGACTCCAAGGACGACACGGCCGCGACGCCGTCCACCGGCTCCTCCTCAGCGGCGGGCGGCGGCGCCTACACCGGAGATCTCAAGGTGGTCGGGCTCGCCGCGGCGCTGGAGAACCTCGCCGTCACCGCCTACGACGGCGCCCTGAAACGCGCCACCGACGGCAAGCTCGGCACCGTCCCGCCTGCCGTCGCCACATTCGTACAGACGGCCCGCAAACAGCACGCCGACCACGCCGCGGTCTGGAACTCCGTCCTCACCAAGGCCGGAAAACCCACGATCACCGACGCGCCACTGTCGATCACCAACGACGCCGTCGCCGCCCTGAACAAGACCGCATCGGTCCCCGAGGTAATCAAGCTCGCCCTCGGCCTCGAGGACGCTGCCGCGCAGACCTACACCTTCGCCGCCGCCAACGTCACCGACCCCGCCGGCATCATGACCGCCGCGACGATCCAGCCGGTCGAGGCCATGCACGCCGCGATCCTCAACTTCGTCCTCGGCCAATACCCCGCCCCGGTCAGCTTCATCGCCGTCGACAAGGCCGTGAAGCCCGACGCCTTGCAGAAGTAACACCACACGCGGTATTCGAAGCGACATAGTGCTGGGGGGGGGGGGGGGAACCGCACAGAAGAGACCCCCCCCCCCCACCCCCCCCCCCCCCCCACCAAACCCACCCCCCACCACACCCCCCCACCCCCCCCGGGCGTTTTCTTC
>NZ_JBVJIJ010000061.1:12951-26960 GCF_055586325.1 Dactylosporangium sp. NPDC051087
GGGAGGAAGGGAAATACGCGGGAAAAAAGAAACACGGGGGGTGGGGGGAGGAGGGGGGTTTTTTTTCTCCCCCCCCCCCCCCCCCCCCCCCCCCCCCCCCCCCCCAGCACCGCATCCCCGCCCGCGACAGCGCCACGACATGACCGTCCGTGACGACCTCGGGTGGCGTTGCCTCTGGCCCTGTCATGCCTCATCGCTACTGCTGCGACCAACCGGCATCCGGAACACGTGACATCCTGGCCGTTTGCAGCGCTCGGGGTGTCGAAAAGACGGCCCTTCAGCGGCATCACTCGTTCGGGTGTCCGCCTCGACCCATCCGACGCGCGGCAGGCGCCGAATCATGGACGTCGCCGGGATGGGCGCCAGCCGGATTCCGGGCCATCCCGGCGTGCATCGTTTCCACCCCCGCCCCCGATGCAAGCCGGAGGCACCAGCCTCGGCTGACCCATTCACCGTGCATTGCCGCTGTCCCTCGGCTGCGCGCGTGCGGAAACCACTCCTCGAGGCGTTCACTGCCGACGAATGAGTCCAGGCCACCGGCCTACCATTCCCACGACCGCGGCGCGTTCGCGCCGGGACACGGCTAAACCGATGTGCTACTGCTGGGCTCTGTTGGTACGGCCACAGGCGTTGTACCGTCGGCGACATTCCGGCGCGTTGACGAAACACTATGGTCGGAGCACCCGGCTCGGCCGGCGCTCGCAGGCGTTTTGCTCGATGCTCGTTCGCCCGGCCCGCCCTGCCGCGGTGTGGACGTGGACGGGCGCCTTAGTCGAGTGCCTCTGTGTCGAGGAGGGCCCGTCACGGATGACCGACCTTGATGCATCTCGTAGTGCAGCTGTGGCAGCGTGTGCAGGTGATCCCTGCGGCTTCTGCCGATCCGCGGGCCGTGGGACCGACGAAGCGGCGGCGATCCTGTTCACGCACTTGGCAGACCTGCCCGCGGGTAGCGGGAGTTGGCGGGTTGTCCGTTGCCGGTTGGTCGAGCTGTATCTTCCGTTGGCCCGGTATCTCGCGCGCCGGTTCCGCAACCGTGGCGAGCCTGTTGAGGACCTTGTGCAGGTCGCCAGCCTGGCCCTGGTGAAGTCTGTTGACGGGTTCGACCCGGCCCTGGGTGTCGCATTCCCTGCCTACGCCATCCCGATGATCATCGGTGCGTTGCGGCGGCACTTCCGGGACATGACCTGGGACATACGGGTACCGCGCCGGGTTCAGGAGGTGCGGCTGGAGGTCGGTGCGGTCCTCGATGAGCTCACCCAAGCCTTGGCGCGGTCCCCGGCCGTCGCTGAGCTCGCGGCCCGTCTGCGAGTCGACGAAGCCGCCGTCATCGAGGCGCTCGCGGCCAGGCACGCCTACCACGCGCTCTCACTCGATGCGCCGCTCGGCGCCACCGGCGGGGACGTGGACCTCAAGTCGACGATCGGCGTGCTTGACCCGGCGCTGGACGGCGTCGAGTTCCGGGAGGCGCTCCGCCCGTTGCTCGCGGGCATCTCGGAGCGTGAGCAGCGGATCATCGCGATGCGGTTCTACGGCAACCGCACACAGGCACAGATCGCGGCAGAACTTGGGATCTCCCAGATGCACGTCTCGCGGCTGCTCACCCAAACGCTGTGTACCTTGCGTGCGGGGCTGACCGCCGGATAGGCCGCCCAGACCGGACCCGCCCCAGATGTGGCGTCGCGTTCGGTGGGCGATCACCTGTGCCGAGCGGGCCAGCTCTTTTTCCCCCGCGCCGGCGCCAGGCTTCCGGGTGGCCGGGTGGCCGGCGCGTGCGGCTGTAGGTGGGTGCGGCAGGCGCAGAAGGGCTCCGTCGGCGCGAGGCATGCTGGATGTGCCTCGTCACCGGTCTCCATACGGCGGATGCTGCGTCATCGTCCATCGTTACTGGTGGCGCCGGTCACGCCGCTGGGAATGCGCCGCGCCTTGAGCACGAACTCCCCGTGCAGTGCCTGATCGTCGCGGTGCTCACCGCCATGGCTGCTCTGCCGCCACGCCGGCGCGTCGCAGGACGGCGATGGTGCGTCGCACGGCAGTGCTCGTCTCGACCAGCCGTAGCCGCCCGCCGTCGACCAGCGCACTGTCGTGCAGGGTGGCCGCGCCGGTACACGAGAAGAACGTCACCCGGCTCAGGTCGACCTCGACGGGACCATTCGTGGCGGTCGCCGCGTGCCGCAACGCGTCCCGGAACGCGGGCGCCGTGAACAGATCGACATCGCCGGCAGCGGCGACGTGGGCCACCCGGCCCTCCCGGCGGACCGTCACCGTGATCTCCAAGCCGCCATCACGCATCTGCATCACCGCCGGCAACGGTAACCGCCACGGCCGACGAAATAGTACAGGTGTTCGGTGCAGTCATGACCGCCGCTCAGCGGATGCCTGATCGGCGAACGTGCTACTGCGTCCGGGGGTGAACGCTACGCACCGCACGGATGTGACACAGTCTGTGACGGCCGCCGTCCCACCGCCGTCCCCTTATGGCTCGCTTCGCGCCGGCTCGGTTCTGGTTCGGATGGCGGGGTGATGTCGAGCCGGTGCAGGGGCCGGCGGTGAGCGTCCGATCGACTGATCTCCGCGCTGGGCACCGGGTCCTACGCTGTCGGGATGATCTCCGCGGTCCTTGCCGGAACCGCCCGTCGCCCTCGCTGGGTGCTCGGCGGCGCCGTGTCCCTTGCCAGCGTGCTGGTGGCGGTGCACCTGCTGTCGGCACCGGAAAGCGACTTCCGGTTCGGACTGCCGGTTCTGGTGTCCCTGCTCGCCCTCGTGACAAGCTTCCTGGCGGGCGTGGCGTTGACTCGGTGGCGGCCGGCAGCGTTCACGGTTGACCCGGCGGCGTTCGCGTTTCGTACGTTGCCGCAGCCGAACCACGTCTACCAAGCTGCTGGGGTGGCCTTCTCGACCGCAACCGTGATCACCTTCACGGTCAATATGCGCACCGTGCACCGCGGCTGGCCGTCGTTGGATCAGGCCGAACGGTTCATGGACGACACGATGGTGGTCCTGGCCGTCCTGGCCGTGGTGTTGACGGTGGTGCACGTCGCCGCGGCGTGGCGGGGCATCGGTGTGCAACTGAGGCCGGATGGCCTGAAAGACCGCAGCGTCTTCGGCGCCCTCACCGTCCCGTGGGACGCCTTGACGACGACGTCGCTGCCACCAACCACAACATCAGCGCTGTCCCTGCGGCTCACGTATGCCAGATCTGACCTGGTCCACGCTACCGGCCTGCCGTTGACCCGGCGACATATTCGCACCGACACCGTCAACGCACTGTTCCTGGCCCACACCATGCACTACTACCTGGTGCATCCCGATCGTCGCGAACGAATCGGCACGGCAGCCGGATACACCGAACTGCTGACCGCGCTGTACAGCGCGCACCATCGCTAGGCTCCAACCGCCTTCCATTGGTGCCCACCTCAGAGCGGTCCAGCGCCTGTCCCCGACGCCCGATCGGCCCTGCAACCATGTTGCGCAGGTCGCGTCCACTGGCGTGGTTTAGGAACGGCCAGCGCTGATCCGTTGTGGTTGATGTTAGGCGGCGGCGAGTTGGGTGGTGGATGGGTCGGGTGTCCGTGCCGGTGGTCAGCTGCTGCACGATCCGACGGTGATGGTCGATTGCGGCGGCCGCGTGGACCTGACTGTGGGCGTCGATGCGAGGGTCGGCGCGGTTACGGTGAGGAGATCCACGGCCTGCCGGATATAGCGCCAGGCGGTGGTGGCGCCAGCTCCGAACCCGGCGGTCAGGCGAGTTGGGGCGTCATCGTTTCGTAGGTGCGTCAACGCGAGCAGGGCCTGCTGGTCGGGGGTGAGGCGGCGCCATCGTGACCGCTGTGCCGCGCGGCGGGTGCGGGTCAGGTCGGTCGGGTGGTTGAGGCTGCTGGTGGACAACGAGATCGACGACGGATAGGACAATATGCGAGAGGCTCCTGGCCAGGGGTGGATCTTGGTCGGCTGCCGTCTTACTGAGAGCCTCTCTCCGTGTCTTTCCTGCTCGGTCAACCATGCCCGTCACCCCATCCTGACCAGGATCGTCGGGATGGAAAAGGTTCAGTGGATGTGGAATCATTCGTGTTCGAATGAACTGCGAGCGGCCTGTGATCAGCGATTCGGCGGCGCCGGGGATGTCGGAATTAGCTTTCGGACTTAAGTGTGGAAGGGGTGGAGCGTGGCTCGGCGCGTAATCCAGGAGTTGATCGATGATATCGATGGCAAGCCGGCGGATGAGAGCGTCACCTTCAGCCTCGACGGAGTGCAGTACGAGATCGATCTGTCCGGTAAGAACGCCGCCGCGCTCCGTGCTGCGCTCGCCCCGTATCTCGCGGCGGGCACGAAGGTTGGCCGCGGCAGCGTTGTGCCCAGCGGCTCCCGTGGACGCAGCGCCCAGCCCGCTGCCACCGCCCGGGGCAGTCGGGACCAGAATCGCGCGATTCGGGAATGGGCTGAGCAGCAAGGCATTGAAGTATCAGAGCGCGGTCGGATCAAGCAGGACATCATCGACCGCTACCAGGCCGCAGGCGGCCGCTAGGTGTACGACTACGAGCGTTGTCGTCGGGGCGTGATGGATTGATCAAGAGGAAGACCTCCGGCGCGGTGGAAGTCGCGACGCTTTCACCCTGATCGGAAATCTCTATGGCCCACCGTAACGCCCGGCTGACCGTGGACGGCCGGGCGCCTGCTCATCCAGCGTGTCGTCAGCGATGGGAGGCCCGTGGCCCATGTAGCCAAGGAACTCGGCTGTTCCCGAGCCACGGGACACAAGTGGCGAGCCGAAGGCGCTGGTTCGTGATCGAGGGCGGGGCATCTCTGCCTGCATGTCTGCGGGTGTGACAAGACTGCTGGGAGCGGTTACAGTCGACCGGGCCGTCCGGCCGGTTCCGCCTGCCGATGTGTCAGGTTGGTGCGGTGGGACGGTGAAAGGCGACGCTCAAGCAACGGGCGTATGCCGCCGTGTGAGGTCGGTCCTGTTGTGGTGCGCACTGTCTGATGCGGTGACGCGGTAGCCCGGGGCCGGGTGGACCGTGAGGTCGCCCCTGCTGTCGATGCCATTTCGAATCCTTCCCTGTTTGCTCGCCGCTGACGTCGCGCGTGGTGTCTCCTGTCTGTCGCGGTCGGGTGGCGTGGTTATGCTGCGCACTGCCGCGTGGTCGGGCCAGTCGGGCCGTGGTGCTCCCATCGAGGAAGCCTTGACGAGGGTTCGGGCCGTGCGCTGAGCAGGGGTTGCCGTTTGTGCTGGGCAGGCTGCCCCATCGTCCTGAGTGCTTGAACTGGTGAGCGCGTGGTGACCCGTACCTTCCGATATTTGCTGTATGACATGGAGATCTGGCCGTACCTGCTTGGGGGCGTGGGCGGCACGGTGGGAGGGGGACCTGGATGCAGGTGGCTGTGACGCCGGTTGGCCGGTGTGTGGTGGCGGCCGTGACCGGTGCGGTCGACGCTGTGGTCGCTGAGGTGTTCCGAGCCGAGTTGCACGGCATCGTGCAGGACGCGGTCGCGGAGCGGGGGCGTGCTGATCTGGTGGTGGATCTGTCCCGGGTGTCGTTCATCGATTCGTCCGCACTCGGGGCGTTGGTCAACACCTATAAGGAGGCGACTTCGGGCGGGGGTTCGGTCACGGTGGTCGGGTCGCGGCCGGTGCTGCGGTTGTTCGACCTGACCCGGCTTGACTCGCTGTTCCGGATGGCGTCGACGGTGGCTGAGGCGGTCGCGCCGTTCGCGTCCGAGGCACCGTAGTCCACACCGGGGCCGGCTCGGCCGTAGCAGGACGACAAGCGCGCGTCCTGCGGTCCGATGGCGCGTTAGCTCTGACGCTGCGCCGGCGGTAGGACCGAGAACCACAAGGGTGTCTTGGGCCACCCTGCCGTGTTTTGGAGCGCTCAGCGCTGGTCGCGCAGCCGAGCAGCTGTGGCTCGGGAGAGCCGGCGGGCCGGGCGCAGCTGGGCCGCGGCTGGGGTGTGCCGGTGTGCGGGGTTGCCGCGGGTCGGGAACAGGGCCCAGATGTGCCGGGTGGTGGCGGTGCGGTACCAACCCATCGATTGACTGAGCCGGGAGACGATCCACAGGCCGTAGCTGTGGCCGGGCACTGGAGATGCGGCGGCTGCGTCCTGCGCCGGGTCCTCGAGCAGTGGCGGCGTGGCCAGCTGGCTGTCGGTGATGTCGAGCAGCACCTGGCCGGGGCCGCGCAGGACCCGCAGTACCGGCTGATCCGGGCTGACACACAGGGCGTGCGCAGCGAGTTCCGATGCGGCCAGGACGATCGCTTCGATCATTGCGTCGGCGACGTCGGGTGGGTCCGGCCTGCCGCACCTTGTGCTCGCCGGGCGGGTCCCGGACGGTCGGAGCCGGCGCAGGGACCGCCGCAACCCGCGCCGGAGCGCGTCGAGTCCATGCACGTCCCGCAGCCGCTAGCGGTACTGCTCCCGCAGCCGCAGCGGTGGACCAGACACCCCCAACGCCACCATGCCTGCCGATATACCTCGATCTGGTCCCATCATCACCTGCCCGTTTCACGCGAATCCGCGGCGATCTCGCCAGCCGCCGGGCGTGCTCCGATCCTGTTCACCGGACCAGCGGCCTTCATCCCGGGCGAGCCAGCCATCGACGGTGTCAGCGCTCACCGAGAAATTGGATCGCCCGTCGCCTTACGGGGCCGTCGATGGGGCTGACGCGATGACGCGTGCGTTCGGCGGTGTCGAACAACGACAGGTGTGCCCTGCCCCGACCCTCTCTGTCGTGTGGGCGAGATCCCGTCAGGGCAGTTCGATGGTCCAGGGCTGGTCTGTCTCGATCGACAGCAGGGCCGGGCCGGCAGGGATCGGTAGCGGGCCACGGTGCAGTCCGCCCTTCGCCAGCAGCAGGCGGGGGTGCCGACCGTCCGGGTCGCTGGCGAAGATGGACGCGTTGCGGAACGAGACCGTCGCGGTGGCTGCCGGCCCGTCGAAGGCCACCACGTCCGCCACCCGTCCGCTCGCGGTCCGTCCGCTCGTCGTGCGCTCCAACGGCCGGGCGGTGGACAGCGGCCAGATCCGCACCCGCATCATGACGCCGGACTGGTAGCCCGCTCGGATGTCCAGGTGTGTCGTGCCCGGCGCCAGCAGGTAGCGCGGACGTCGCCAACTCTGCACGTACCAGTCCTGGTACTCGGCCCTGTCCAGCGAGTTCGGGCCGCCGAGCATCGGGGTGACGTCGGCGCGGCCGAACCAGTGGAACAGCTCGACGATGGCGCCGGCGCCGCCCGGCGGCCGGGTCAGCTCAAGCACCTTGCGCCGGAAGACACGGTAGGTGGCGAGGGGCGCGTCGGACACCGGACAAGGTGATCACGGTGACCCTCAAAGTGCAAGGTTCGCCCATTCGGAGCGGTCCACCGGCATGATCGCCGACCAGCCCAGTGGGCATGTCGGCGGTCGTGCTGAAGCCCCGTGCACCGCCGCGGGGGCGGCGGTGCACGGGAGAGCTGCGGTCAACGCCCAAACGGCCAAACCGGCGTCGTGTCCCGTGATTCGCCGGGTCGCACCCCGGCAGCGGACCGTCACAGTTCCGGACTCACCGTATGCCTCAACCCGGCGAGATGCCGGGAAAATTTGCAGTGACGGGGGACTGGTTCATATCTGGCCATTTCGGCAATGAGGTGTGGGTCTTCTGCCGGGTGTTTTTGCAGGCGTCGCATTCGCCAAGGAATGATCAGAGATCACCCTCGGTGTTGTCCGTGTCGGCCGGTGCATCGACGACACGCATCCGCGCAGGTGGTCGTCGCCGAACGCAGCGAGCAGCGTGTCCGTCATGGTGCTCAGGATGGCGTCCGTCCTCGGTACATGCATGAGAGACCCTCGGCGCCGGAGTTCGTGAGGTAGACGCCGGACAACCCCGGCGAAGCCGCGGCCGTCCAGTTCGATCCGGGGTGTCACCTCCGGCCGTCCCGGTGCGGCAGCGGCGTCGGTACGGATGGTCGGCATGGCGCTGCCGACGCTCACGAGCAGCTGTTCCGCCGTCTGCGGGGCGGTGAGCGCCCAGGTGCCGACCGCGACCATGATCGGCTGGTCACCGCGGTAGCACCAGCACCCGAAGGCCTGGTTCTTCCGGTCGCGGGATGGCGCTGGCCATCGGAGTGAACGGCGGATCGGCCGGTCGATGTTTGGATTCGTGGCGGCGGGTAAACAAAGAAATGGGGAGAGGAAAGCGGCGAAGATCGCCGCTGACCGAGTAATCCGTCGCGTTGTTCACGGCCGGCGGTCGGGGAGCGGGGGCGCCCCCGGCCGCCGGCGTCCACGATTGATGCGCGAATTCCGGCACGGCAGCAGAGCAGGGCGCCGACGTCGCGCGTGTGTCGCGCGTGTCCGGCGTGGTGAGGACGTCGGGGCGCTGCGGAGCTCATCATCGGCGCGGACGCGTCGCGCAAAGCATCCGGTTTGGCAGCACGACGATAATGTCGGGATGGGGTACCAGCGTTCGGCGAGCAGGACCACTGGGGTGATCGTCGCGGTCGAGCTGGCCCGCCATGACGTCGGGACCGCCAACCACGGTATGCAGCGCCTGCTCGACCACGATGAAGTGGAAGCGGTGAACGCCCCGGTACAGGATCTGTTGGCGCTCCATCCGCGCGGCGACTCCGGCGGTGACATCGTTTGGGATCTGCCAGAACGCTACCAGCGTCGAGAGCATGGCGGAGGCGTACTCGGCCGTCTGCACCAAGCCCGGCATGATCACGGGCTCATACCAGAGAAAGAGTTTCGTCTCGGCTTCGAGGGTGATCGAGGCTTATTGCCGGCGCTTGGTTCTGGCGCGGAGCGTTCGACGCCACTCGACATACATGGACTCGATGTGCCGGACCGTCGCAATGAGTTCGTCGGTCTGGTCGGACGCGTCGCACTGACGACACCACTGCCGAATGTCGTCCTCGGACGGTGTCTGGCGCCCGTACTCGATTTTTGACACCTTCGACGGGTACCAGCCTCAGCGTCGGCAAGCTGCCGGCCGGTGAGTCCAGCGTCCTTACGAAGATCGCGAAGGCGGTGCCCAAGAGACTCTCGGGCCTGGTGAACCGTGCTGCTCACACGTAGTCGCGATGCGGAACCGCGATTGCCCACACCCTTTCGTATGCGGTGCGGCACTGCGAGATGAGCTGGGCGTCTTCTTCCTCGTACGAGCCGAGGTAGCGGCCTTCGTCGTCGAAGGGCGTCCAGACCACCCGCTCGTCGTCGATCAGCCAGAAGTCTTGTGCTGGTAGCTCGATGTCGCCGACCTCGTGCCGGGGCAGCCAACGAAGATCTTCGCCTGCCTCGATGTTCATCGGAGCGTTGGCAATACTCCAGCGGGTGTAGTCGCTGTGCGGAACGCTCACGATCCGGACGCGACCGATGACTTTGCCCGCTGCGGTGGCGTCGCGGACGATCTTCAGCCAGGGCGCGTGCCAGGCGTAGTCGTCGGGCTCTCCCCGCATGAAGCGTTGGAACGGACCCTCTTCGAAGTCGAGTCCGTACTTGTCCCGCATCTCCAGGTGCAGCGCCGAGCGCTTGCAGTCGCGGAACAACGCGTAGAACTCTTCGTCAGTGAGCAACCCTCTTTGCCTTCCCGACCTCAACGCACGTTTCGTGCGCGGGTAGATCCATTTGGGCCAGCGCGGCTTCGTCCGTGACCGGAGCGCCACTCAGGCAGTACGTGTTGGCGCCAGTGTCCCGCAGTGCAGCTGCCAGGTCGGTGTCGGCCTCCAGGAAGCGCAGCAACCCGTGCGGGATCTCCACGCTCGTCGCCTCCCCTGGCACGCGCCAGCCCTGCACAACGTAGGTCTGTCGATCGGTGGCGTACAGCGTCGGCGACTGCCCGCCCTGTGACTCTTTGCCCAAGAACGTTAACTGCCTCAAGCCATGCCGCTGCCGGGCGGTAGAGCAGCGTCGATGCCGACTCGAATCGAACGTGGGTACGACACACCGAGACGAGTCGGTGATACGCCGGACGTCCGGCGGCGTTCGGCCTGTCTGACGCCCGTCATGGACCTGCCCCGACCGCAGTGTTGATCACCTGTTCAGCGGTAGGGGTGGCGTGCCGCAGGCGTTGCTGCAGAACCGGCGGCATGATCCCGGCGCCCAGTCCAGCGTGTATCACGGTGCTGGTGAGGTGCTCAACGGTACTGCCCGGTAGCGGAAGGAGGTGGGCTGCGGTGAGGATGTCACGGGTAATGTAGGCGTCGGTGGCATCGATGGCGTCGGTGGCGAGCCGCTCGAGATGGCCGAGGAGTGTCGCAGCGTCAGGCTGGCCAGTGGCGAGGACAGTGGCGGTCACCGCGAGGCGAGCCTGGAACGCGGCGTCGGTCGTGCCCGGATCGATCGCCTGGTAGGCGTCGAGGAGCATGGCGACGTCTGTACCAGTGTCGGGCCTGCTGCGGATGCGGCAGATGGTCGTGAGGCAGGCCACGACCGCGCGTTCCCACGGTGTCGGGGAGTAGGTAGCGCGGAGCATGCCGAGCGCTGCGTGCGCAGGCGCGGCGATGATCGCGACTTGCCGTCCGTCGAGGAGGCGGGTGCCGACGCCGTAATGCTGTTCAGCCTGGTGCGCGGCATCGTGCCAGCGGCCGGCACGGGCCAGGGCGCGGGTGCCGTCGGCGAGGAGGATCGCCCGGAGCCATTGGACCAGTTCGGGACCGTGGGCGTCGTGGACGAGGTCGGCAGCGTTGACGTCGATGCCGTCGATGCGGGCCGTGGTGGCGGTCTGGACGGCGGTGAACAGGTCGTGCAGGAGCTGGTAGGCGGTGTCGCCGTCGCCGTCGCGGGTGTGCAGGCGTCCGAGGTTGATCAGCGGTTGCAGGGTGAGTTTCGCGTGATCGATACCGACCGGTCCGGCGGCCCGGATCGCGGTGTATTGGCGTATGCAGAGGTTGCGGGCGAGGTCGGGCAGGCCGCAGTCGCTGGCGATCAGTGCAGCGAAGTTGTGCGCTTCGGCTGCGCGTAGCTCAGGGCGCGTGCCGTGCGCTTGTATCGCGAGTCGGATCCGAAGCCGGTCATCCGGCGGCTGGCTGAGCAGTTGAACGTGCATCATGAGGCGTTGCGCAACTGGATCCGGCAGGCTGAGGCAGACACCGGCGAGCGGGTTGACCGGCCGAGTACGGAGCTGCTGGAGGAGAACCGCCGGCTGGCGAAGGAGAACGCCGAGCTGCGCCGGGCCAACGAGATCCTCAAGGCTGCGAGCGCGTATTTCGCGTCGGAGCTGTGCGCCATGTAGCGCTGATTGATCGAGGAGGGTGCGAGACCTTCCCGCCGGGTCGTCGTAGCGGCCCGGTAGAAGCCTGAGGGCAGCCTGATCCGGGCGATGGCGGGGAGGGTGGCAAGCGGCCCTGACAAAGGCGGGACGTGCCGGGACTGCCAGACGGTGCGGGTTCGTCGAGGCGAGGCCAGAAGGTGTAACGCGAGTGAACCAGTGGTTGAAGCTCCGTAACAGCGAAGCCGGCTCCAACCTGGTGGATATGGGCCGGAGAGCAGCGCACGGCCCTGCGGCTTCGGCTGCGGGGTGGACTCCGAAGCCGTGTAGCTCCGACGGTGGGGAGGCCATGGTGAAGGCCTGCGGCGTAGCCGTGGCGATGCTGCCGGAGTAGAGCTGGACACCTCCCTGGCCGATCGATTGGTTGGTGAACGTGGGAACCGACCGGCGCCCGCCGGGCTCCTGTCCGTCCAGGACGGGGCTGGGTAGGTGTATTGCCGCTGATGGGCGTCTGGTCGGGGCGGAGGCCTCGTAGTAGTCGCGGGCGTAACGACCCGCCGCCGGGGTCCGGGAGAGCCGGACGCAGGGCGAAGGGGGCCAGCAAGACACGCAGTACGGATGCTGGAATACCAGGAGGAGTTGTCGCCGGTGAACACCGACGATCCGGAGTTGGCCCTGTTGCGGGCCGAGGATCGGGTACTGGAGATCCAGACCAAGCTGCACCGTTGGGCTCGTGATGATCCTCATCGCCAGTTCGACGACCTGTTCAACCTCGTCGCCGATCCCGCGTTCCTGCTGGTGGCGTGGGACCGGGTGCGGGGAAACAAGGCTGCCAAGACCACTGGGGTGGACGGCAGAACAGCGCTATCCATCGTGCTGCGCGTCGGTGTCGAGGAATTCCTCGGCGGGCTGCGGGTCTCGTTGAAGGACCGTAGTTTCCGGCCGCTGCCGGTGCGGGAGCGGATGATCCCGAAGCCGGGCGGCAAGCTGCGCCGGTTGGGGATCGCGACGATCACCGACCGGGTGGTGCAGGCATCCGTGAAGCTGGTGTTGGAGCCGATCTTCGAGGCGGACTTCCTTCCGTGCTCGTATGGGTTTCGCCCGGGACGCCGGGCTCATGACGCGGTGGCCGAGATCCGTCACCTGGCCACGAACCCACGCTGTTACGAGTGGATCGTGGAAGGTGACATCAAGGCCTGCTTCGACGAGATCGACCACGTCGCCCTGATGGAGCGGGTGCGGGGTCGGATCGCCGATAAGCGCGTCCTGGACCTGGTGAAGGCGTTCCTGAAAGCCGGTGTTCTCGGTGAGGACCGGCAGCTTCGGGAATCCAACGCCGGAACCCCGCAAGGGTCGATCTTGTCCCCGCTGCTCAGCAACATCGCCCTGGCGGTGCTGGACGAGCACATCGCTCAGCAGCCTGGAGGCCCGAACTCCAGCCCAGGCGTGAGGGCTGGGCGGCTGCGGCGTGGCTTGCCGAACTTCAAGCTGGTCCGGTATGCCGACGACTGGTGCCTGATGATCAGAGGCAGTCAGTCCGACGCCGTGACGCTGCGGGACGAGATCGCTGGCGTGTTGGCGGTGATGGGCTTGCGCCTGTCGCCGGACAAGACGCTGATCACCCAGATCGACGAGGGTGTGGACTTCCTCGGGTGGCGCATCCAGCGTCATCGCAAGCGAGGAACGAACCGGCATTTCATCTATACCTATCCCTGCGTTCCGCAGCTCCGCGTCGGTATAGTCCGCGAATCTTGGGTGTGAGCTGGGCAAACGCCTGCTGGCCCGGTGATGTGGCGTGTCACTAGGCCGTGGCGTTGATGCAGGTCAGGAGGTTACGGGCGTCGCGTCGAAGACGCGAGGCGGTTCGGTGACCTTCAGCTTGGCGAACAGGACTTTCTGGGGCTGGGACAGCTCGGTGCGTTGGGTGAAGGTGCCGGCTGGGCCGGTGAACACGCCGATGTGCAGCCGGTCGATGTCGGTGCGGATGGTGTTCCAGGTGCGGCCGGTGCTGGTCTCGGCGACGCGGATGAGGAGCAGCGCGAGCCAGCAGAGCAGGATGTGGGCGCGGATGCGGTCCTCGCGGCGGTGGAACACCGGTCGTAGGTCCAGGGTGGTCTTCATGTCGCGCCAGCCGCGTTCGACTTCGAGGAGTTGTTTGTAGCCCAGGGCGATGTCCTCGGCGGACAGTTTCGGGTCGGAGCAGCGCAGCAGGTACTTGCCGTCGAGGCGTTGCTCGGCTTTGACCTTCGCGGCGTCGATGCGCAGCAGGCCGTTGGGGGTGACGCGCAGGAACCGGTTGAGGCCGGGCTTGGTGGAGATCACGCCGCGGAGCTCGGCGCGTTTGGTGGCCGACAGCGTGTCCGTGCTGTCGATCACGTCGGTGAGCTGGGCGATCAGTCGCTCCCGGACGGCGGCGTCGCGGTCGGCGGTGTCGGGGTTGTAGCAGATGACGAACCGGTCGTCGGCGTCGATGTTGACTTCCTTGACCTGCAGATTCTCGGCCACCTGGGCGTAGCGGCCCTGCCGGGCCAGGGCCTGGTCGGCTTCGGTGCTGCCGGCGCGGAGCTTCTCGCCGAGGATGTAGTGCCCGCCGCCCTGTTGCAGGAACCGCCGGTTCTCCGCGGAGGCGAAGCCGCGGTCGGCGACCCAGACGACGCGGGCCAGACTCCACTCGCGCATCTCGGTCTTGACCTGCCGGATCAGGGTGGAGTCACCGGTGTTGCCGGGCCAGGACCCAATGCCGTTGCCTTAAACGGCTTTGCGCGATACTCGGCGCACCATGAATGGATCTTGGCTGCCTGAAGTCGAGCTGGGTGTACTGACCCGGT